>SCTM01000246.1 GCA_004297485.1 Rhodospirillaceae bacterium | reverse complement strand
GGGAAACGTTGTGCGCGCCTCTTTGGCGGATATTTAAATAGGAAGCAAGTCTTGCTCAATTATGACCCGCGGGCGCGGGTGCGGCCGAGCTCGACTTATCATCGTGGTTTGGCGGCGAGCCAGGATCGCCGGGCTGCCACTCGACTGCGCCTTTCTTGATTAAGAGCAAAAGATTGTATTCCGCTTTGACGTTGAATGTATTGTTTTCGGCACGCTGATACATATCAGCGCGACGATACCAATATGCCGCTGCTCGCGGATTATGGTCGATATCTGTTCCCTGGTCGTAGGCATACCCGAGCAGGAATGCGGCTGCGGAATTGCCCTGAATGGCCCCGTCCCACAGATAGGGAATTGCCCCGGCCCACGTCGGGTTAATGCCTCCACCACCGGTTGCGACCATGTAGCCCATCCAATAGTCAGCAACCGCATAGTGTTGGGCGGCGCTGCGTTCGAACCAGAGAACGGCTATGGCGTCGTCCTTGGGAACGCCAGCCCCGTTGTTATAGGCAGTACCCAAGTAAAACTGCGCTTCCGGATCATTACGCTCGGCCGCGGCTCGCAGCAAGGTCACCGCCTTGTCGTAGTTCTTCTCGACCCCCTTGCCTAGACCATAGCGCGTTCCCAGTTCCACATGCGCTTTGAGATCACCAGCGGCCACCATCCGTTCAAGATCGGCAACAGAGGTATTTGCAAGCTCCGGCACGGCGGCCGGGATTTCCTGCGTTTTCTTGGCGGATGATGTTGCTGTCTGTTTAGCAGGGGCGGTCGTACACGCCGACAACGCGATAGCGAGTATAACGAGCAATGTAGTTTTATATCTCATCCTGTAAATCCCGGTGGCTCCAATGTGGTTAGATAATGCGCGCAATGTGATCGTGTTGAAATGCGTCGGCCGGCGACTAGTGCGCGGATTTCGGAGGCGTGGCCCAGTCGCCAAGTTTACTGCGGAAACTGTCTCTGACCTGGGCCGCCGCGTCCGGGCTGTCGATGATATAGGGTGTGAGCAGCACGATCAGTTCCGTGCGATCGATGGACTTGGATTGGGTTTTGAAAAGATTTCCCAACACGGGAATATCTTTCAAATAGGGAACGCCGTTGTCACCCTCGTTATATGTCTCGGAAATCAGTCCTCCCAGGAGCACGGTCTGGCCATCATCCAGTGATAGGTCGGTTTGTATTGATCTCTTGAGGATGGTCGGACTCGATACGGTGGAGGTTGTATTTGCGCTGGCGCTGCTTACCTCCTGCGAGACCGCGAGTTCAACGCGTCTGTTTGAATTTATGGTCGGGGTGATATTCAAAAGAATGCCCGTGCTGCGATATTGGATCGACTGAAGGAGGGAGCTTGTGCCGCCGACGGTGGCGTTCGGCGCGGTTTCCTGTGCCGTGACAATGGGAACATCAGTTCCGACGCTGATGGCCGCCGTTTGGCCGCTGCTGGTGACAAGGCGGGGGCTGGAGAGGACCTGGACCTTGTTGCGGGAGGCAAGCGCGCTGATCTGGCCGGAGATTTCTCCCTTGCTGCGCAGGATGCTGTAGAATATGCCGCTTGCGCTCGATGTCGCCGTCGTCCGGTTGGGAACATTGGTGGCGCCAGAATCAAATCCCAATGTCATCCCAAGGTTTTGATTCTTGTTGAGCGTGACCTCGGCGACGGTCGCTTCGATCATGACCTCCAAGGGCGCATGGTCCATCTGATCAACGAGCGTCCTGAACTGCGCATATTCCTCGGCACTACCCAGAAAGATCAGCCCATTGCGAGGCTCATCGACGACGATGCGCTGTTTCGCCGATCCCCCAGAGGTCTGCCCGCCCTTTTGGTCACTGTTGTTGGCCAATCCGACCCCCTGATCGAGGAGTCCTTTGACGATATCGGCCAGTCCCTTCGCCTTGGTATTATAGACCTGATGGTAAAAGACGCCTTGACTGCCGACCGTTTGTCCAGGCTGGTCTAATTCGGTAGCCCATTGCAGCGTGTGCTGGAGCGCATCTTCGCCGGTCCCGAAGGCAATGATGACGTTAAGTGCGTCGATTGGTACAAGACGCACCGCAGCCGGATTGCCAGCACCAACACCGATACTATATCCCTCGGCGGTCATGATTTCGGTGATTTGCTGCGCAAGTTTCTGCGCGCTCCAGAAGGCCGGCGATATCTTTAAACTCTTGGAGCCCGCCAAATATGGTTGATCGAGAGCTTGTATGAGATCAACCGCGGAGGCAACGTCTTCATTGTTTCCCAACAGCAGCAGTCCATTAAAGTTGGGAACGGTGACCGATTGAACCCGATCCTTCACCGCGATCTGTAGCCAAAGACTCATCGTGGAAGTATTGACGTTGTTGAGTGGTTGAAAATAGAAAACTGGCCGCATATCGGCGGGAATAGTGGAAAGCGCGCGCGTGCGAACGATCCGAGGAATAGATTGCTTAACGTTAGTTGATTCAATGATTCGATAGACACCATTCGAATAGACGACGCTGATTCCATAATTGCCAAGCACCTCCTCCACTAGTTGCAGGAATTTGGCCGGAGCCATGGGCTCTGCAGTGCGAAGGGTGACAAGCTGATCTTTCTGGCTCACGCTGCTATCGATCTCAAAAGTGACTTTCAACATCTCTCCGAAGACGGTGTTGACAAAGGCAGGCAGTCGCATGCCATCGAAATTGACGCTGATGGGCTCACCGGTCAGCGGGGGAGCGGTAGAGGTGCTGATGGGCTCGGGGAGCGTTTTCGCCGGGGGCGGGGTAGGTCCCGACGCCGTAGTTAAATGATCACGGGCCGTTGCCTGTCCACTTAATGGCTGCTGATTTTCATTCTCTCCCTGATTCTTGACGATCTTCATTGGCTCCGTGAAGGGAACCGGATGAACCGAGCTCTCGCTGTTCGCGCATCCCCCCAGAACAGTGCTGGTTATGAAGGACGCCGTGATCCAGAAATGGCGCTGGCTCTTTTTCTGAGCTGGGGTCATGTTCAACTCGTTTCCATCAATTCTTGTGGGTGGCAGCAGCGGGCAGCTTTGCGTCGCTGCTAAATAACTTCAGCACCTGATCGCCGGTGCTGTCAGTATAAACCAACTCGCCGACACGAACGGCCGTCACTTTTGCACCGCCCGGGAGTTCGTCGCCCGGAAGAATGCGCCTTATATGCATGCCTTTGTCGACCTCGATGAGCGCGATTTGCCGGTCGCCTTCTCGAACCGTTCCGGTAAACCGCCATGCTGGAACGACGACCTCGACCGGTTGGTCGGCGCGTTTCTTGCTTGGATCCAGCGTGAATATCGCACTTGTCGCCAATTCCTGCCGGATGGATCCTGCCACGAACGGAGCCCATCGCGGCAAAGTCCATCGATCCGCGTTTGAGAGTGGTGGCGGAGCGCCAGTCACCTTCATCAATCCCACGCTCATACCCAGAGCTATTGCAACGACCATCGCCAGAAGGTGAGGTGTGAACGGCCTCAATTGCTCGCGGATTTTGGTTATGGTTTCCACAAGCCTCTCCTACCGGATACGCTCGTGATAGCGAAAGAATGTGGACACGTCCATCTCCACACGCGCATTCCGTCCCGCACGGACAACCAGCCTGTCGACGGTCATTATCTTGTTGCTTTCGGCGATATCCGCCAATAGGGCAACCAAGGCGTTTTCGTCGAACGGCATGAGAATTTTGGCCGTCATACGTTGAACGCTGGCAAGGGGATCGCCGGTGGCGTCACCGGCGCTTTTTGCATCGGCCGATTGCACCAATGGAACCCGTCGGATCTGGATCTGCTGCGGCTCGATTCTGCTATTGGCCAGGTGATCCCGTATCCAGCGTTCGAAACCGGCCTCGGCAAGGCCCGGTGTCTCGGCCGTCCATAGACGGTCTTCCAGAACCGATTTCAATATGTGGCTTTGGCTCTTGCGTTCCGACCATGCGCCGCTTTCCACTTGTGCCTTAAGGCGGGCGAGATTGATCCGGACGTCGCCATATTGATGCTCGATATGGCCCACCCATGTATTCAGTCCAAGCCAAATCATCAGAATGGCGAGTGCGCCGCCGGTCACGATGCCGATCTTGGCGCGCTCGGTGAGCACAAGTTGGACACCGACGCGCGCTTCGATCTGTGCGCGGATCTCTGCGATCAGCCGGAGAAGCGTATCTATGACCTTTGTCATGATGGGGTCGACGATTTGGGATTCACCTGCATCCGCAGTCTAAGATCGTGCTCCTGATTCTCGCTGGTCGCCGACACATTTGCGAATGTGGGGTTTCCTTCGAACGCCTCGATGTAGAAAGTGGCGTCGAGCGGATTATCGCCGTGGATAACAAATTCGAGGTTTCCCGAGTCGTAACTCCACTCGGAGATGGATAGTTTTTTATCGCGCAGCAAACCCGCCGCCGTTGCCATCACCTGGAATTGGGGGGGGTAGGGCTCCAGGGTCAGGTATCGTTGAATCGTGCCCAAATCCGCGAGGGCGTCGCTGCGCTCCATGCGGATGGATTGATTTGCTTGCGAGAGATTCGCCATGGCGACGTTGAGCCTGGTTTCGGCGATTCCGAGAACGCTCGCCTCGCCGAAAAGGTAGAGAAATGGCGCCGCCAGGACTGCTGCCGCAATAGCTGCGGCACGGTCGTTTTGGATCAGGCTCCAAAAGTCGGTGATCGGAGCCGATGCGGACGTCCAGGGCACGTTCAACAGTGGCGAATCGACGGATGCCGGTTGTGCCGACAGAGGTTGGCTTAGGTCCGCTCCGGCTGCTCTGAGAAAAACAACCCACTCCCTGACCGGGGGAGGCGCAGGCCACCATCGCGTCGCGACAAGCGCCCCTTCCCGCCAGACCTGGCCCTCTACGCCATCGGTCATGGTCGCGAGACGGACACCGTCTTGCAAGGGCTCACGCATAAATGTTTCGGGACATATTGTGCAGCGGGATGGAGGCAGGCCTGCTTCAACGATTGCCGCACTGACTTTTGTCGTATCCCAGGCATAGACAGTTGCACGCCGGCCGACCCAATGGGCGGAGAACCCTGTTGTCGCATAAGGAGACCACTTGCGGACAAGCAGTGCGAGCGCGGATTTTCGTTTGGACTCCGCCAGTCCCTCGGCGAGTTCAAAGACCTTCTGGCGTAGAAAATATCGACTCAGGACCCAGAGGACACGGCTATTGGAGCCCGGGAGTTCGGTTATTTCCCTGGCTCCCTGAATCAAACGTCTCGGGGGTTGGGAAAGTGATTTTCGGATCGATTCCGTCAATCTGGTGACGGTATCGCGAAGGGATATGGAAAGCATAGTCAACCTGCCAGGGCTGGCCTTGGATGAGGCGGATGAGAGAGAGTGAGAATCGGACGCGCTCGTTGGTATTGCGGTTGGTAAAGTCGACAATTACACATCCGCCGGGAATCAAACTCAGAAAAAACGCTTCCTCGGGAATCAATACACCGGCAGCTCCGGCGAATTCCGGCGCGCTCTGGAATGGCGCTTTGGCACGATCGGCCAGAACCTGAGCCGTATTTTCCTTTGTCATTCCGGCGATATACGCCAGGAGCGTGGTTTCAGGGGCGGTATTGGGGTTAAACCCGGACACAACGCATGTCGTGAAAAGGGGGGCCTGAAGATCAGCCTCCCAAATCGCCGGGACCTGGTCCCATCCGAGAATGCTTTGTGCCTCCAGGGGCGTCATGAGATTGCTATTGCTGGGAGGATGGCGCGAAAGCCTTTGGTAATCGGTCTTTTCGGCTCCAGCCAGGCTGGTCAGGTCATCTGCGTCGATCCAGTCTGTAAGGGTGTCGGGCAGCTGATTGCGCAGCGTCTCTGGGACGTCAAAAAGGCTTAAAAAGCGCTGTAGGACCTGCTGCTGCACGCCGTTGAGGTTGAGGAGTCCGCGAGAATCGTAAAGTTGAATGACGTAGTCGGGATTGCCCTGCCAAATGTAGGGGCGTCCATCGAGACTGACGTAGGCCGAGGTTTCCTTGGGCGCCGCCATGAGGGCCAGCAGGTCCTGAGGTCCCGTCTCCGGTGTGTCCGTCGTCGATTCCAGGTCATTTCCCATTTCCAGCCCACGAACACTCATCGAGCGTGTTCCCAGGTCAAAGACGAGTTCGTTTTTGAAATTGGCCATGGCAAGTTCGTCGTCGACCTTTAGTTGTAGCGCGCGGGCATTCTCGGCGGCGACGGACACCCAGGTGTTGATGGCCGCAACCGCTAGTCCCATAAGTGCGATCGTCCAAAGCGTTAGCGGCAGGACGAAGCCGTGTGCCCCGGTTCGCATGTGATGCTTTGTTTCGCCGGCGTTCCGAGGCTGTGATTTGGCGCTTTGTAATCCGATCGGGTCAACCCGCCATGCCACAGCGCGCACACCCCTCACTGTGCCTATCCTCTCGGAAAAATGACCATAGCGCGCCTGAAATTGCTCTAAGGCGGTTTTTAGATTTATCAATCTAATCAATTGGTTATGGGAATACATGCCGGGGCGGGGGTTACATGATTGTCAGGGCGTCATTGGTGTACGGTAGGTCCGCTGAACGAGTCCTCCATGCGCAAGATGCGGCGGTGTGCACCAGCGACGCTTGCGACAAGCGTTGGTGTTTCATCGTTTCCGGTCTCAAGCCGAATCACCCATGGGGTTTGGCTTGAGGGCTTGTCCTCTACCGGCCAGATATCCGACCAGGCGCCGGTACGGTCCCGATAAGAGAAGGCTCCGGTTTTGCCTTTCCAACTCATCAGTTCAATGGGGTCCCGTCCGTCTTCCTGATACATGGCGAGGGTTTCGCCGCGGTCGCTGTTGTAGACGAGGGAAATCGTAATGCCCGTGGGTGTGCCGCTGCGTTCCTGCAGCGTACGTACGGTGAGGGCGTGGATTCGTTCGGCCGTTCCGCTGAAGACATAGGGCCGCTCCGGGTAATCGGGGACAATACCGCGGAGGGGTTCAAGCACCAGATTCCGGTGAAGCACGATTTGATCCAAATCGATGATCTTGCTTGCGACGCTGGTTCGCACCGCGAGCACAAGACCGAGGCCTTGAATCAGCACGACACTGATAAGTCCGGTTATCACGAGGACCACGATGACTTCAAATAACGTGAACCCGGCACTTTTCGTGGTCGTGGTCATTGGAGGGATCATGACGTCACGGAGCGGGGGTCGAGGCGTCGAAGGGTATGGCGTCGTAGCCTACCTTGCGCATGTCGAAATTGAACCAGTCGCCGGAAATAGGCCGCGAGACGGTGACGTGGACCTTGTAAAAGCTGAGTCGAAATCCGGGAAGTCCGGAGTTGGGCATGATCTGTTTGCCGGGCGGGATAAGTTGCTGACTGTCCCAACTGATCAGGACCTTGTCGTTGAGCGGCATGGATCCGCTGGGCTCCTCGACCGGATTGACGGGGTCCATCATCGCGATCACGGCTTGGGTCACGAAGCTCCGTTCGTTGGACTCCGCCGCTTTGGCAAGTTCGTTGGCCGATAGCGATAGAAACGAAACAAGCGGAATCAACGCGAAGCCAATAATTGCAACGGCAACAATCGCTTCTAGCAGCGTGAATCCTGTCGCGGTCGTCGGTCGGTGGCGAATGGTCCGCAGCGTTTGCTTATCGACTTTCAAGCGCGACCTCGCATAGCGGCGGCTTGATCGTGTAGGTATATCGACGCCTGCCGATTGCCAAATCCGCCGTTCCTCCCGAGCAGTATCCCGACGCGCGGTATTGGATGGGCGTTGCGATCTCCAAGCGCCAACCCTCCGGCAGGGGTGGTGCCATTTGCGCCGGAGTCACGGACGGCATCATCACCCGCGTTGTATCGATCAGTGGCAACACTTTCATCCGGCCGGGAATGCCATTGTCGGGTGCACCAATTGATGGCGCTTCCCCGACCTGGCCATTTGCATCGTAGGTGCCCGACAGAATGAAATCCTGATTCTCCTTAAAGGCCTGATAAGCGAGGCCATTCATCGCCTGCTCGAAACCGCCGCGCTTGAGGGCAAAATCGAGACTGGCCTGCATAGCCGGAAGACGCGGGATGACGATCGACGATACGAGGCCGATGACGAAAAGAACGGCCACCATCTCTAGCAATGTGAATCCAGCTGCCCGCGTTTCTGTCATTGACCGAGGAGCGTTTGAGATTCTCAATGTCTGCCTACCCAAGCGGCTTTGCCGCCCATACGCGCGGGGCGCCGACGGGCGCAATTGGGAGCGAGGACGCCTCGCTATCGTCTACTGAGGCGGTTTCGCCGAATCCGTCGTCTTTGGAACGAAGCCAACATCCGCATTGATACCTTCGCCGCCCGGCTGGCCGTCTGCGCCAAAACTATAGATGTAGACGGTGGTCGTGCCGGTGAGAGTATCGTATTGGTAGGGGTTTCCCCAGGGGTCCAGGGGCACAGTGTTTTCGGACAGATAGGGTCCCTGCCATTTGGGGGCGGTGCGGTCGTCCTTAGGGGCGACGACAAGGAGCGCCAGCCCTTCGTCCTTGGTTGGGTAGCGGCCGATATCAAGCCGCATGGTGTCGAGCGCACTCTTCAGCATACGCACCTGGGTATCGGCGGCGGTCACTTTCGAAGTATCGACGCGGCCCATGAGTTGAGGACCAACCAGCCCGGCGATCAGACCGATGATGACCAGCACCACCAGCATTTCAAGCAGGGTGAACCCGGCGGCGCGTCGCCGCCGCGGCGCGGCCGAGAAATTTTGATCAGCGTATGATCGGCGAACGGAAACGCGCATCTTATATAGCCACCTGATTGACACTGGTAATTGCTAGCATGATTGCCGCGACGATTCCACCGACGACGATTCCAATGAGCAGGATGGCCGCCGGCTCAAGCATGAGCAGAAACTGTTTCATGCGTTGCCGGGCGGTGTCTTCGTAGAGTTTGGCAAGCGACTTCAACATCGTCGGCAGCTGGCCGGACTCCTCGCCCACTTGAATTAAACTCAGTGCCGTGTCGGAAAAGGCATGTTGGCTGGCGATGGCCGCGGACAGGGAATGTCCGGTCCGCACCAGTTTAGTGACTTGTTCCAGACGGTCACGCAGGCTGTCGAGGGAGATGGTGTCGCGGGCGAGCTGCAAACCCTTGATGAGATCGACGCCGTTGGCCAGCATGGTGCCCAGCATCGAAGCCCATCGCGCGATTTCGGCGTCGCGCAGCCAGTTCCCGATCAAGGGCAGGTTGGACATGAATTCGCGAAACTGCGCGCGCCGCTGTTGGGAGCGGGACAGATACCATCCTCCCCATCCGACCGCGGCGATAAGCCCTAGAATCGTGAGTTTGTTGGTGCTGAAGAACATGCCGGTCTTGAGGACCACAGCCGAAATCCACGGTAATGGCTTTTTCGCATTGGCGAGCATGGCCGAGAACCGCGGCACGACCACGATGAAAATGAACAACACGGCCGTGAATCCCGCGCCGACCAGGATCGTCGGATAGGTGAGCGCGTTGCGCACGTCCTGGCGAATCTGGCGTTCATAGGCCATCTGATCGGCGCCATCTTCCAGGGCTTGACCGAGATGACCGATGGCCTCGCCGGAAGCCGCCAGTTGATTGACGTAGCCTGGTAGCGACGGCAACGCCGCGGCGAGAGCGGTCGTGAAGGTCTCGCCGGTCCGCAGACGCTTTTCCATGTCGGCAAAGGCCGTGCCCAGAACCGGGTGCGTTGCCTGGTTCTTAAGGGTGCCGATACCCTGCACCAGAGGTACGCCGGCCTTGAGCAGCAACGCGAGCTGTTTCAGCGCGAGGATATGGTCCTGGGCCGAGACTCCACGCCGAAAGCGCGCAAGGCCCGCTTTGAGAACTTCCGGCTTGCTGGGAGCGAGAGCAACGATCAGCAGGCCTTGGGATTCGAGGGCGCGCTGCGCGTCCCGCTCATGGATGGACTCGATCCGGCCCGTAAGCACGCGTCCGGCGCCGTCGACGGCTTCGTATTGAAATGACTGCGACATGGGCTGAACCCTAGAGCATGTTCCGGAAAAGTGGGAACCGGCTTTCCGGCCGGAACATGTTCCAAATATTTGATTTAGAGACCTTCTTATCCAGCAAGGTGAGCCCACCGTGCTCTAGAGCACGCCCTGGAAAAGAGGGAAGCGGGTGCCGGCCAGGAAGGGCTCTCTGTGCGGTTGTTACATGTTCTGGCCCGATTCGGAGCCTTACATGAATGTCAGGTCTACTGACGGGGGGGGGGCGGCTACCCCACAAAGAAGAAGGGGAGGGCAATTTCTTGCCCTCCCCTCCATTCGAACGAAGTGAACTCAGTAGATTACGGCGTGGTCACACCGGCGCTACGGAAGCCGTCCAGATCGACGAGCGATCCGTTAGCTGCCAAGGACAGGTGCTGCACATAGCCCGGGAAGGCCCCGCTGATGAGCAACGTGTAGGAGTGAGCGGCATTCGCCGTCACGCCCAGAGAGGTTTCGATGGTCGGAACCGAGACTTGGATGGTTCCGCCCGCCGGGAGCGTTGGCGTCGTATAGGTGCCCACTGTGCTGATAGCGCTGCCATCCAGGGTGTCCTGCTTCACGACAATCGATGCCGTCGCAGCCACATTCCCTGAGTTGTGGATGCGGAGATAAGACGTAAAGCCCGACCCCGACCCGCTGTTCGCCCAGTTGACCTGCGTATTCAGACCACTGCGGCTGACGACCGTCGTGGCGCCCGATGCGCTGGCAGGAGCAACCACACTACTGCCGGTGCCGATGCTGTAGGTCAGCGATGCAGTTCCAGCCGCCGCCGCCGAGATCGCGGTGGTGCCGCTATACGTCAAGGTGACGGAAAGCGAGCCGGTGTAAGTCGTCGCGGTATTGGAGAGGCTAAAAGTTGCGCTACCCCCCGAGAAATTCGCGACGGTAACATTGCTATAGGCTGTACCACCGACGTTGTTCAGGACAGTAACCGACACCGCCGCGGGGTCCGACAGGGCGGGGCTGGTAACGACGACGTTTATTCCATCCGATGCCGCTGTGCTGTTAACTACAGAACCATCGGGAGAAACTGGCGTAGAAAGGTCCGTACCCAGAGCACCCGTGCCTGTGATCGCGATGTTAGCTAAAGTAATCGTGACGCCGCCGCCCGTGATCGTAGTAAATTGGGTTGTTCCGGTGCCAACTGCGACGCTGGCTGCGGTGGCAGCTGCAATCGTTGTGGTTAGCGGTGCTACCGAGGTGACAACTGCGGCCGGAGTGACGGTCTCGTAGATCTGAGCTTGGTTGGATTGCGACGCGACGGTGGCGCCGAGAGTGATGGTACCGCCTGCGGTGGCCAAGCCGGCCACGTTGGTGAAGCTTACGCCTTCAAGAACGACGCCGCCGATAAAGAGACTGCCGTTGCTCTGGTTGAAGCCGTTGATAGAACCAATGCCGCTGACTTGCACGTTGCTGATGAATATCTGATTGCCCAGTGCGCTGATGGTCGGCGCGAGACCGGCATTCAGCGTGGCGGCGGGTGTGGTAGCAGATAATGTAATAACGCCCGCGTTATATGCGTTGATCAGATAACGTGCGACCGGTGTTCCCACAAAGCTCGCGCCTGTGACCGGAATGGTGATGTAGAGGTCGAAGGTGTTGCTATAATTATTCGAGAAAAGAACACCAAGGTTCGCGGCGGATGTGCCACCGCCCACGGTTTGGGCATTCGCGGTTGCGGCGGTTCCGGAGATAGCAGTGTTGCCGATCTTCAACGAGCCGGCGGTGAAGACGTTTGTAGCGTTGTTGAAGTTACCTACGGAGCCTGCCTGCGCGGCGCCGGACAGCGAAGTGGCTGCCAGCAAAGCGCCGCCAAGCGTATAGAGTTGATACTTATTCATAGCTTTGGGATCCCCTTAATAAGGTTTCAGCAGCCTGATTCCAGGTTGCTGGGTTTACTCAACGTAACTGCTTGGGGCAGTTACACTGCGCCCGTCAGCGCGCACCCATAACACCTGTTGGGAGCTCGGTTGTCAAGCCGGAGTCGCCGCTAAAGGCCATAAAAAACTGCCGATAGGGTGCCGCTATTTTCTAACAATTGGAATGAGTTAAGATAACCTTAATCGCAGGCACAACTTTCGAAAGTGTTGGCAGCATTTGACGGCATGGCTTCTAGAGGATTTTGACATCCTTGACAGATATATTAGGACGGTAGTTGAAGTGATCGAAAATTCCGAAGAAATTTATCCATATAAAGGTATTTATCCATATATTTTATTATTTATATCAACATGTTACAGCGTCAGTGTATGAAGCTATTCATTTTGTGCTTTGGTTTTGAATTTCGGCTGAAGATTGGGTCCATGCGGCTAGTCGGCTGGCAATTGGTTCCATGATCTCTTGCCACCAAGGAGTCTCGCTCTGGACCCGGGGCGAACGGATAAGGCTGGCGGAGGGATACCAAGCACTCGTCTGATGTCTGATGAACCAGTACCACAATAAGCCCTTGCCGAAGGGCAGCATCACCCATACCGGGACATTTTGCGCCCCCGCTGTATGGGCGGTGGTGTTGGAGGTTGTGATCACGAGATCCATGGCCGCCACCTGAGCGAAGGCTGTATCCATATCGCTCAGGGGATCGACGGATGAATCCTGAAATATGTCGACGCCGAGCCGTTCGCGCGCAGCAGCGATTTCCATGCCGCAATCGCCATATTGAAGATTGACGAAAAAGATATTCTTCGTCGTGAGCGCGGGCCCAAGGTCGAGTAGTGCCATGCTCTTTGACTGTCCTTTGACGGCCTTGCTGCGCCAAGATAGGCCGATGATCCGTCGACCTTGGGCAAGCGCTTCGTACCGCGCTCGCAGCGACGTAACTTTAACTGGATCGGCTTTGAGATAACCTGCTCGTCGGGGAAAACTTTGAAAATCGGGGCGCAAGTAAATGCCCAAACTTATAATCGACGATTGGTAATCAAACCGTTCGGCGCCCATTACGCCCAGCGCTGAGCCCTCATATCCGACAACAGCAGTCTCGGGAAATGAACGAGCAAAAATCGGTACCATGCGCTTCGAACAAGCGATCACGCACTGAGCGCCGCAAGCGATCACATCTGGAATCATTTCAGCATAGAGAATCTCGTCGCCAATCCCCTGTTCAGTCCATAGCAGGATACTTTTGCCGGCGAGATCTTCACCGCGCCAATAAGGCGGAGGCGTCGGGCGCCGCGGCATATGTTCCTCGGGGACGTCGAAGCGAAGTTCATAGCCGGGCCATCCTTCCGTGAATCGCCCAAGTGCCAGGGCTATTAAGCTTTGGTTTACGTGCGCCTTCGCGTCGGCGCCCTTAATGGACAGGGTCTTCTGGTTCACTATATATGCTGCCGCCCACCACCCTTGCTCAGCGTAGGTGGCGCTCATGTTGCCGTAGGCTTCATAGGATTCGGGTACGCGAAACAGAGCCTCTTCAAATGTTGCTATGGCGTCATCAATGCGTCCGGACTCCCGGTAAACATTGCCCAGATTTATGTATGGCAAGAGCGCATCGGGATCGCTCGCCATCAACCCACGAAAAATTTCCGCCGCTTCCTCATAGGCGCGAATTTTCACAAGGGCGTTACCTAGGTGTGTCAGGATGATTTGATCTCCTGGACGGTGTGTTAGGGCCCGCCGTTGCATGGCAACGGCTTCGTCAAATCGCCCATCCTTGCGCAAAGTTTCTCCAAGATTGCTGATAGCTTCGACCCAATCCGGCCTCAGTTTCAGCGCCGTTTCATAATGGATGACCCCATTCGGATGATTCCCGCGCTGTGCGAGCAAGTTGGCGTATTCGAATTGAGCGTCTGCATCAGCAGGATCGAGTGCGCAGGCGCGATCGAATGCAGTTAGCGCTTCGACCGCGATCCCGTCGCGGTTGTCGCTCGTCGATCGGTCCATGGACTTGACCATGCACAATGCCAAGTTTCGATAGCCACGGGCATCGGAAGGGCACACACTAACCATGGTCCGAAAAGCCTTTATAGCGTCGGAGATTCGATTGAGCTTTTCTAATAGTGCTCCGGCGTTGAGATGGGCGTCGGCGAAAGCCGGGTCGATGGCGCAGGCTTTGTGATAACAGGCAAGAGCATCGTCCGTGCGGTCCGCGGCGGCAAAGGCGTTGCCCAGGTTGAAGTATGCTGGTGCATATGATGGTGCGGCTCTTACGGCGCGCATGAGCAAGTTGATTGCTTCTTGAGCCCGTCCGAGATCCAAAGCGATAAGTCCCTTGAGATTGAGGGCGTCGCCATGCTCTGGGCTCTGCTTGAGCACAATGTCGTAATTTCGTTCAGCTTCAACCAGCCGGCCCGCTTGGTGTAACTGGACGGCATTCTGTAACAGCGCGGTAATCGATTCGGATGAAGCGGGGGATTCCATCTGCGCCAATGCTCGCGTGATCATAGGCTCGTCGATGCCCAGCCGCGCAACGCAATGGCGACATTCTGCGCGACGTCAGGCCACCACGATCGTGCCGGGACCGGATCGGTTCCCCGGAACAGGCGGGCGGAAGGATACCACGGGCTGTCCTCGCGCCGAAGAAACCAGTACCACATGAGACCGAAAGTGGGGGGGACTAATATCCATACTGGCTTGTTCTGGGCTCCGGCGGCATGCGCGGTGGTGTTGGAAGTGGTGACGACCAGATCCATCGCCGCTACTTGAGCACAGAAAGTATCCATATTGGCGAGGGGGTTGACCTCCGGATCTTGAAAGATATCCACGCCCAAGTCTTTCTTCACCTTCGCCAGTTCGCTTCGGCAGTCCCCGTACTGGAGATTTACGAACAGAATGCCAGGTGTTTCGAGGATGGGCGCAAAGCCCATAAGGTCGGCACTCTTCGACTCATTGTCGGGCGTGTTTCGGGTCCGCCAGGAAATGCCGACAATGCGGCGGCCTTGGGCAAGTGACTCATAGCGGGTGCGCAATGAGGCCGACTTAACCTCATCGGCGATAAGGTAGCCCATGTGTTTTGGAAAGCTTGTGCTGGTGGGACGAAAGTACCGCCCCAAACTTCCAGCGGCGATCTGGTAGTCGACGCCGTCAGCCGAGACGGCCGCAAGCCCGAGTTCGCTGTTGCCTATGAATTCTACGGTAGGGAATGACCGGGCAAAGATCGGCGCCAGTCGTGGCGTGCACTCCACTAGGCAACGGCCGGCCCGTTCGATTAGATCCGGCAGCATGGAGGCGAGAAATATTTGATCGCCAACGCCCTGTTCCATCCAAACAAGGATGCTCTTGCCCGTCAAGTCTTCACCTCCCCAGTAGGGCGGAGGCGTCGGCCTGCGCACAACGCGCTTGAGTTCTCTGTCGCATCTGCTTTCGAAGTGCGGCCACCCCTCGGCGAGCTTTCCGAGGCGCAACAACACAATCGCCAGATCGAAATGCCATTCGGGGATTTTCGGTGCAAGTGCTACGGCCTTTTCGTGAAATACCAGTGCGGAGTTGAATCTACCCTGATCGCACAAGAACGTTCCAATCTTGTTGTAGCCTTCGGCGAAATTGGGATCGAACGTGATGGCCGTATCGAAGGCAGTCATGGCTTCGCCCAATCGGCCTGCTCCCCCAAGGGCGCAGCCGAGGCCAAGATGGCCGGCTGCATCTTCCGGTCGATCCTTTAGATAGGTCCGGTATGCGCCGATTGCGGCATCAAACTCCCGAGCATCGCGCAGAGCGTGTCCAAGGTTGAAGTGCGCAGCCAGCAGGTGCGGTTTGAGAGCGACGGCTCTGCGGTAAGCGAACACGGCTCGGGTAGCGTCGCCGAGCTTGCGGTAGGCGGCGCCGAGATTGAGATGCATTTCCACCGAGTCCGGCCGCGCCTTGATGGCGCGATTTATCAGTTTGACCGCCGTGTCCGGATCGTTTTGCTGATAACGCAATACACCGAGATAATGCAACGCATCAGTATGCTTGGGCTTCAGCCGCAGGGCGTCGAGATATCCCGCCTCTGCTTCCACCAAGCGCCCCGCGAGGTGATGGCGGTGGGCTTCGGTGACAAGATTGTCGACATAAGCCGCTGACGTATTCATTGGTATGATCTCGCGATGAAGTCAGCGAGCATAGAAGCTGCTCGATTCAGAACTGGTCGCCAATCCCCCCGATCCACCTGTCGCAGAAGACGCATGGACGGATACCATGGGCTATCTTCCCGGTCTAAGAACCAGTGCCACATGGCGCCAAAGCCCTTTGGGACAAGTGTCCACACCGGCACGTTCAAGCTTCCGGCCATGTGCGCGGTCGCGTTGGACGTTGTGATCACCAGATCCATGGCGGCCACCTGGGACGCGAACGTATCAATGTCCTTTACGGGATCGACGGAGGCATCGCAAACGATCTGTGTTCCCAGTTTTTTCGATACATCCGCGATCTCGCGGTGAACCGGGCCATATTGCAGGCTTACGAAGGTGGCGTTTTGGCATGAAAGCAAGGGGCCCCAATCCTCAAGCTCGAGGGTTTTTGAGACGCTGATCTTGGCATTGATAGCAGTGCGCCAGGATATGCCGATCAGGGGCAGATCACCGCCCTTGTCGAGATACAACCGGCGCAGCTTTTGCGTCAGGGATCGATCCGCCATGAGATACCCCGGATGGCGTGGAAACGCGGCGAAATCACTGCGAAACCACCGTGCTGTGTCGGGCATATAAATCTGATATGCAAACTGCTCGTTGCCAAGCTCTGGCGGTGACGCCGCCGGTAACTGAGACGACTCAACAGGGAATCTTGCCGCAATCCCAGGAAAGGATCGCGTGAGAATAGGAACGAGCCGTGCATCACATTCGACCGTCAGATTGGCGCCGGCAGCAATCAAGTCGGGAATTAAGCTGGCGAACATTATCTGATCGCCGATGCCTTGATCGAGCCAGGCTAGAACCGGCTTCCCATTCAACTGTGAAGGATCGGTGGCCGGAGGTGGCCCTTTTCGTACGACAAAGCCAGCGTCCTCCAGTCGTTGGCGGGCGACGTAGTTGGGCCATCCCTCTGCAAGGCGGCCTGTTGCCAGTAAGGCAAAAGCGTACCCCTCCCGGGCCTGCGGTGATTTCGGCGTCAGTGCGGTGGCCTTGTAATATTCCGTGAGGGCCTCTTCATTGCGCCCCATCCGCGTGAAGAGCAGACCAAGGTTGTTGCGAATGAGTCCGTCATCCGGGGCGAGGCGCACAGCAAGCCGATAGTGTTCCAGGGCTTCGTCGTAGCGCAACCATCGCATATATCCGTCCCCGACGACGCGATGACAGGTCGCCCGATTAGGTTCGAGTTCCAATGCACGCAGGGCAAGCTGCACCGATTTTTCATGTTCGCCGGTATGCTGCAACGCATGCGCCAGCATCTCCAAAGCGGCCGGCCAGTCGGGTCGCAGCCGCACCGCCTCAGTAAACGCGGTGGCCGCTTCCGGGGCCTGTCCCAGCCCCAACCTGCAAGCGCCCACCTGATAATGCGCCTCGGCGAAGAGCGGGTTCAAACTTAGCGCACGCGTCAAGACTTGCAGCGCCTCCTGGAACTGCGAAGCTGAGCTGAGAGCGGCGGCGTAGTTGACGTGGATGGCGCAGTCGTCAGGTCTTAACGTAGCGGCACGTTTGAGGTGCTCGGCCGCTTCGCCGTACTGCTTCGCATTCAGCGCCAGAACGCCTTGCAGGTGCCACGCGTCCGCATTGAGTGGTTCTTGCGTCAACACCGCGTGCACGAGTTCTTGGGCGCGCCCCAGGTTGCCGCTCTGGAAATATGTGACGGCCTGCTTGAAGAGGGCGCTCATCCCATTGCCTCACAGGCATTCCGAGGCCTTTGGTGTTGTTGTCGTGTCACGCCGATATCCTATCCTGCGACCAAGGCGCGCTCACGCTCGGCGAACCACTCGGCGGCATAACTGCAGTTCCGATAGGCCTCAAAATAGGGCCCGCCCTCGGTGTAGTGCAGGAAGGAAACCTGGCTGACCGGCACCGTCGGGTCGTAGTCGACAAGATGATTCCAGCGATGGGGCAGTTCTCCGATCAAGGAATCATCACCAAGCCATTTGAACTGATGCAGTTCAAGACCTGTCGCTGTATTGACATAAGCCGGCGTGAGCGCACGGCACTTGTTGTTGTTGAACAAGATCACGCTCGACCAGTTCTTCTTTTCGTATTTGGTTTGCGGCTGATCGAGGAATTTGATCGATTCCTTGGGCTTGTGATCGTGTTTCACGACCTGCACCGCATAGCGTTCGTCACGCAGGGCCCACAGTTTGGCGATGTCGTCCAGCATCAGCATGTCGCAATCGCAGAATAGGCTCCAGCCGGCGTAGTCGGAAAGGTAGGGAACCAGAAAGCGGCTGAAGGAAAACTCTGTCGATTGTAGCGAGTTGCGCTCCCGGTCAAAGACGCCCTGAAGCTGGGACAGCATCAAGGGCGCAATCATTACCGGCTGCGATGCGCGCGCATTGATGCTGTGAGACAGAACCGTGTAGGCCGCCACTTCGTGAGAATCAAAACCGATGAACACGCGAATCATGGTTCTTCTACTTTCAATGTTCGCTCAACCATTCGGCCAACCGTTCCGCACATAGATCGAACAACGGCTTCCAGTCGCCGTCCCTGACCTGCCGCATAAGCCGTAGGGACGGATACCACAGGCTATCGGCCCTTTCCCGAAACCAGTACCACATACGTCCCCGCCCGGCCGGCAGCAAGACCCACGTCGGTATGCCCAAGGCGCCAGCCGTATGCACGGTGGTATTGCTGGTGGAGATCACCAGATCCATGGCCCCGACCTGGGCGGCGAAGCCATCCATATCCTTGAGCGGGTCGATGTCGGGGTCATGGAGGATATCGATGCCAAGCGTCTGTCGCACCCGCGCCAAATCCTCCCGGCAATCCCCGTACTGAAGATTGACGAACGCGATATTCCCGGCGACCGATAGGATGGGCGCCCACGCGAGGAGGTCTTGTCCCTTCAACCAACCCACTTCATGGTTGCTGCTGCGCCAGGAAATTCCCACCAATCGCGCGCCTGGGCGTAGGCTTTGGTACTTACGGCGCAAGGCCGATTGGCGCGTTGGGTCCGCCTTTAGGAATCGCTCCTGCCTGGGAAAATCCGTCCAGTCCCTTCGAAGGGCGAGGCCCAGTTCGGATTGAGACATCTGCAAGTTGATGGCGGGGTCGACAGCGGCGGCCGGCAACGGTTCCTTACGCTCGACCACCGTCGCCTTGGGAAAAGACCGGCGCATGAGTGGGAGCAGTCGTTCGGAACATACGAACGTTACATGCCGTGCCTTTTCAATGGCGTCGGACAGCATGCTCGCCGTCATGATCTCGTCGCCGATTCCCTGCTCGGTCCATACCAAAATATTGCGTCCGGCAAGGTCCTCGCCTTGCCACACCGGCTGTGGAAATGCGTCATATCGCACGTTCGCGGCGGAACGTTTGAGTCGCCAAGGGAACTCGGACCATCCCTCGACGAACCGGCCGGCGGAAAGCAAGGCCTGTGCGCGATTGTAGAGGGCATCCACGTAGTCAGGCGCGCGGTCGACGAGCGTGTCAAAGGACTCTAATGCTTCGTCAGCCCGCCCCAATTCATCGAGCGTGGAGGCGAGGTTGAGGTGGATTGACTTGTGTTCGGGTTTGAGTCGATGGGCCTCCCGGAAATGCGTCAAGGCGTTCTCTCCGTCGCCGTACCGCCGGTAGGCGTTGCCCAGATTATTGTGAAGTTCGGGCGATTGAGGTGCATGGGTCAGCGCCATCTTGTAGACCGAAATCGCCTCATCGAAGCGCATTTGGTTGGCAAGGATCATCCCCTTGCCGTTGTAGGCATGCCAAAAGCTTGGGTCGACGGCGATGGCTTCGTCGTAGAGATGCAACGCCTCTTCGAGCGCGCCGGCTGTCTTCCGCAATTTGGCGATGGCGGATAGGGCTTCGGCGGCAAGGCCCGGCTCCTGACTCAGGCGGCGGTAGATATGCTCGGCATCGTCGTATCGGCCCAGTTCGGCGAAGCCTTTGCCCATGGAGCGAAGATAGGGCGCGGGTTTCTGAACAACGCCGCGCGCCACGGCAAAGTCGAGCAAGGCAAGTCCTGCGTCACGCAGCACGTCAAACCATTGTCCGGCTTGGCGCTGGAAAAATCGGCGCAATGACGGATACCACGGGCATGTGGATTGGGTGGGAAACCACCACCACCGCCGGCCGGTCGCGAACGACAGCGGCAACATGCAGAATACCGGCACGCCCAGCGCTCCCGCCACATGGGCCGCCGTGTTGCTGGAGGAAATGACCAAGTCCATGGCGGCAACCTGGGCGGCGAACCCGTCCATGTCCTTCAGTGGATTAATCTCGGGATCGTGAATGATGCGCGCACCGAATCCTTTCGCCGCTGCCGTCAGCTCCTGCATGCAGTCGCCGTATTGCAGATTGACAAAAGTCACGCCGGGGACCCTGAGTATGGGCCCCCAGTCGAGCAGCGATACTGACTTGTCCGTTGCGTTTTCGACGCCACTGCTCCGCCAGGCGATGCCGACGATGCAGTGCTTCTGGCCGGGTGTTTCATACCTGGCCCGGAGCAGTGCGCGCCGTGCCTGATCGGCCACAAGATATCCCGTGTGATGCGGGAACGCCGCGAAGTCCGATCGCAGCCATTCTCCGGCGCTCGCCGCCGATGTCTGAACGTCGAACGCGGCGATTTCTGCGGCCGTGAGGTCGCGATCGAAAATTTGCGCGGCAGGAAAGGAGCGACGGAAAAGCGGTGCAAGCCGCGGCGAACATTGGATCGCACAGCGTTTCGCCTGTGCCACGAGATCGGACAGCATGTTGGCGTAAAGGATCTCATCGCCGGGCGCTTGCTCGGTCCACACCAGAATGCACCGGTTCGCCAGATTCTCGCCTTGCCACACAGGAAGCGGATAAGCTTTGTCCACGACCTGGTTTTCAGTGGACTTGAAACGCCAGCGGTAAGCCCGCCAACCTTCTTTGAGTTCGCCGCGATCGAAATGGGCCTCGGAGGCAAGAAGGTGCAGGATGGGATCGAGCGGATTTTGTTTAAGGCCGGCGGTTGCGGCGGCAAGCATTCCATCGCTGTCATTCGCCACGCGGCACATCCGGCCCAATCGGACATAGGCTTCGGTGAATTGTGGATATTGCGCTACCGTCTCTCGAAGCCAGACAATGGCGTCGCCGTTCCGCCTTTGATCGACAAGAACGGTCGCCAGATTGAGGCGCTCAGAAAAAGCCGCCGGGCGGAGTTGAAGGCCGCGCCTCAGGTGATGCTCGGCGATCTGCAGGTCACCGCTCCGGTGTGCGATGCGTGCCCGGTTGAAATGGGCATCGATAAAGTCGTCGTGGATTGACAAGGCCTGGTCGATCAAGCGCGCGGCTTCAGTATGATTGCCGCGCTGTTCGGCAATGAGCCCCGAAAGATTGAGGGCATCGGCGTTGCGGGGCCGGTACTTGAGAACGCGGCGATAATCCTTCTCCGCCCCGTCCAAATCGCCCGCACGGTGACGATCCGCGGCACGCTGGAGAAGTCGCGTTATCTCATCACCTCTGTCGGCGGATTTCACGGCCATTGCTTCAACTCCTGGGCAATGGCGTGCAGTGTCGGGCTCCAATCGATCCCGCGCTGTTGGCGAAAGAGCCGCATGGATGGATACCAGGGGCTGTCGGTGCGATCCAGAAACCAGTACCAGATACGGCCTACCGATGCGGGAACCAGGGTCCACACCGGGACTCCCAGAGCGCCGGCGACGTGGACCGTCGTGTTGCTGACCGAGATGACGAGGTCCATGGCCGCCACCTGGGCGGCGAAGCTTTCGAGATCAGTTTTCGGATCGATGGATTTGTCGACGATCAACGCGAGTCCGGTCGCGTCGCGCAGGGCTTTGTGGGCGTGGGCGTGCTCGCCATATTGGAGGCTTACAAAACGATATCCAGGTGTGCGGAGGATTTCCGCCCATGCCGGCAAGGGCGTGCTTTTTTCCCCGCTGGCTTGGGGGTTCGCGCTGTGCCAGGCGATACCGACAAGACGGTCCGCGGAGTCTTGCTTGTAGCGCCGTCGGATTTCTTCGGTCTGCGCGGTGTCGACCTTGAGATATCCGGCGCGCTTTGGAAACGACGCAGTGGTTGGGCGGAGGTAAAGGGCGAGTTGCGACAATGACGCCTGAAAGTCCGCGGTCACACTGGCTGCCGCGTCGGTTTTCATGTCCTCGCGCGTTAAAATCCGAACCATGGGAAAAGAACGCCGGAACAAGGGCGCAAGGCGGTTCGTACAGACCAGTGTGCAGCGTGCGCCTTGCGCCAGGACGTCGGGGACCAAGCTCGCGATAAGGATTTCGTCACCCAGGCCTTGCTCGGTCCACACCAGGAAAGTCCGATTCTCCAGGGGCTCGCCTTGCCAGTAGGGAATTTGAAAGCGATCGTGCAACGTGGTGGCCTTGGGCCGCTGATACCGCCACACATACTCCGCCCATCCCTCCGCCAGGCGCTCGCGGGTGATGAGCGCGAGGGCATGATGAAAGTGTGCTTCCACACTGTTGGGGTCATGCATCAGCGCCGTGTCGAACAGCGCCAGCGCGTCGTCCATCCGGCCTTGGATATCGCGCAGGACCGCGAGATTGATAAGCGCGGGGATAAAGCCCGGCGTACGGCCGAGCACGGCGTTGTAGTGCGCCTCGGCATCGGTGAACTCGCCTAGCTTCAACAGAGCGGTCGCCAGTTCGGTCTCGACAATGTCCGGCGCTGCCGTGCCGGTTAACGCTTTACGATAGTATGGTGCAGCTTTCGCATAATCGTCGAGGTGGCCATAGGCTTTCCCCAAATCGTAGAGAACCGTGCTGTCGTCAGGCGTGCGCTTTACGACGGTTTCAAAGACCTTCGCCGCATCCGCCCACTGACCGAAATCGCGATGAGTCTTTGCCAGATTTAGTCGTATTGCCAGGTTGTCCGGATCGAGTTTCAAGGCTTTCTGGAGATGCGCCACGGCCGCCGCGCCATCTCGATTTTGGTAGGCGATCGCACCCAACAGGCTGTGGACGTCTGGCTGCTTGGGCCTGACGGCGACAATACTCATGCAGATATTGCGGGCTTCGTCCAGGCGCCCGGCATTGAGAAGCTCAATGGCCTTACGATATGATTCGCCGACGGTGAGGGGTTGCGGCGAAGTATTGTGTGGCTGGCGCTGAATCATTGCGGTGTGCTCAAATCTCGCCAGCGCGCTAATTCTGCCGCGACGCGCTCGACTGCGGGCTTCCATCCCATATCGGTGGTGCCCCGGAAAAGCCGGACGCTGCCATACCACGGGCTGTCTTCCCGATTGAGAAACCAATACCACATGCGTCCGCGATTGGCCGGGATCATCGCCCAGGTCGGTCGGCCCAAGGCCCCGCCCATGTGTACGGTGGTATTGCTGACTGAAATAATCAGATCCATGGCTGCGGTCTGGGCGGCAAACCGCGTGAGATCACGCAACGGATCGATCGTAGGGTCATGGATCATGGATATGCCAAGGTCGCGATTGACGCCGGCGATCTCGGCGGCGCAGTCGCCATACTGCAGATTGACAAACGTGAGCCCCGGCGTTCGCAAAATATCTGCAAGGTTCGCAAGCGACATACTTTTTTCGGCTTCCAAATCCGGATTCCGGCTTTGCCACGAGAGCCCTACCAGGCGGGTACCGGGGCGATCACGCAGATAGTTCAGACGCAGCGCCGCCGCAAGATCGTGATCTGCCTTAAGGTACCCCTCGGTTTTGGGGAACGCCTGAAAGGTCGGGCGAAGCCACCGTCCCAGCTCGGATAGGGAGGCCTGGAAACCGACATCCGTCAGCAGGGTGGGGTCCAGTGGCGTGTTGTCCGCGGCAATGACTTTAACAGACGGGAAAGCGCGCGCGAACAAGGGTGCTATGCGCTCGGAGGCAATCAGGACAACCTGTTTGGCTACGCTGACAACGTCGGGCAGCATGGTCCCTATCAGCAGTTCGTCCCCGGGGCCTTGCTCGGTCCACACCAGGATGCGCTTGTCCTGGAGCGATTCGCCCCGCCAATAGGGAAACTTGAAGAGGCCATGAAAGCCCCTGGTCTGCGGTCGCTCCAACCGCCAGCGGAACTCCTCCCATCCTTCCTCGAGACGACCTCGCAATAAAATCGTCAGAGCCCGCATATAGTGCGTCTCCGCGTCCTTGGGAAACTCTCCAAGGATGGCATCGTATAGCGGGATCGTGTCGGCAAACCGTCCCCGGATGTCGTGCAGAGCCGCCAAGTTGAGCCGCGCCTCGACCAGTTTCGGATCCAGGCGCAGCGCATCTTGCGTGTATCGCTCGGCGTCGTCGTAACGTTCCAGCTGGGTCAGAACCCCGCCAAGATTGCCGAGGGTTCTGGCATTGGCGGGCTGCAGCTTCAGGGCTTGCCGGAAATGATGCTCGGCGGCCTTCATCCTGCGATGGCGCCGATGAATGTTGCCGAGATTGTAATGCGCATCCGGCAAGGCGGGGAATAGACGCAGCGCCCGTTCGATGAGGGCGATGCCTTCATCGGCGTTACCCAGATCGGCACGAATGGTCCCGAGAAGATGGAGGGCATCCGGATTGTCGGGCTGAAGAGTCAGGATCGCGCGATACTGTTTCTCCGCAGCGGGCAAGTCGCCCTGACGATGAAGGGCCATCGCCTGCTCAAGCATGGATCCGGTGGTGGACACCGGCCGACTCATGTTTCGCACCACGTGCGCAATTGCGCGGCAACTGCGGCGAACGTCCCGTCCCACGCCCCCGGCCGCTGCTGCCGGAAGATGCGCAATGTGGGATACCATGGGTTGTCGCTACGGTCCTTGAACCAATACCAATGGGCGCCGGAACCTTCCGGAGCGAGCAGCCAGGTGGGCTTGCCTAATGCACTCGCGAAATGAACGGTGGTGTTGCTTGCGGAAATGACGAGGTCCATGGCGCCGATCTGCGCGGCAAACATTTCGAGGTCTTGGATTGGATCGACAGCGGGGTCGACAAGAATTTCGGCGCCGGAGGCCCGCCGCGCCGCGCGCACGTCGTCATTGCAATCGCCATATTGAAGCGAAACAAAACGCAACCCGGGAACCTTGAGGATGTTTGCCCAATCGATGAGTTTCGTGCTTTTGAAGGGCCCAGTGCTTGCGCTTGCACTGCGCCAGGACAAGCCGACGAGCGGATGAGTATCTGCTCCGTAACGACCGCGCAATGCGGCGGTTTGCGCTGCGTCGGCATTTAGAAAACCGTGCCGGTTGGGAAAGGCCAGGAAGTTCGGCCGCAGCCACTGTGCCGCGTCCATTAACGGCAGGCGGGCATCGAAATCACCGGTAATTGTGCCCCCCGTTGCGACCACCGTGGCTTGGGGAAATGCCCGCTGCAACAGCAAGACAAGCCGTGGTGAGCATACGACTGTGCAGTGGGCGGCGCGGGCGAGAATGTCCGGCAACAAACTCGCCGCCATGATCTCGTCTCCAAGGCCTTGTTCAGTCCAGACCAGAATACGTTCTCCATCGAGCGGCCTGCCGTCCCACGGCCGGCCGGCGGCCAGGTCCCGTTCGCCATCCCGCGCTCGAATGCGCACTTTGAAATCCGGCCACCCTTCCTGCAGGCGTCCCAAGGACAGTAGTGTCATGCCGCGGCTGGCGACGGCTGCCGGCATTCCGGGCCTGAGCGCGAGTGCTTGATTGAAATCGGCCAACGCCCCGTCGGCGTCGCCGCCATATCGCCTGGCGGTGCCGCGGTTGACATAGGCATTGGCGTTGCCGTGATCGAGGGCAATCGCACGGTCGTGCAGTTTGATGGCTTGGTCAAGGTTGCCACGAAATTCATCGATGCGGCCGAGGGCCGTGAGGATATCCGCGGACTCGGGGCTTGCCTTCCGCGCTTCTTGCAGGAGGGCTTCGGCATCGTCCAGCCGGCCCATGTCGGTCAGAATCTCTCCGCATTCGGTCAGGACCGACGGTGTGCGCAATCCCAGATCAAACGCGGCGCGGTAGGCAGCCTCCGCTTCCGGTGCGCGCCCTTGGCGACGCAGCGTCTTGGCAAGGAGATGGTGACCCTCTGCCAAGCCGGGTTGGATTTTTAGTCCGGTGCGAATCGCTGCTTCGGCCTCGGCGAAACGGTCCTGCTGGCCGAGGAGGGTACTCAGCACCACGTACGCCCGAATGAAGGCCGGGTGGTCGGCGGTGCATGTCCGGAGCCGCTCGATCGCCTCACTCGGCTGGCCAAGATGAGCCAGCGCCGTTGCCAGACCGACAATCGCCGCCGGACGCTTGGCATCGAGGGTCAGTACTTTCTGAAAGGCCTCGCGCGCCGCGTCATACTGCCCACATGCGAGGTGGGCATCACCCAGACGCATGGCGATGGCGATTGATTGCGGCTCCAGCGCGGCGGCGTCCGACAGCAGCGTGACCGCGCGAGCGGCATTGCCCGTCATCAGTTGGGCGGTTCCGGCGATCTCCATGGTCGGGGCGTAACGCGGCCGGAGGATAAGGGATTGCTCAAGGAAAGGAATGGCGTCGGCTGCGCGCCCCAATTGGACGAACGCCGTCCCCAAAAGGTGCAACAGTTCCGGATGCGCGGGAACCTGATGCCGCAGGTCTTCGTACTCGCGCGCGGCTGCCGCGATGTCGCCGCGCTGATGCAATTCCACCGCCGCACGGAAGCGGCGGTCGATGTCGTCGTCGGCAGCAGGTGGGACGCTCGGGCGCATGGTGATGTCGGTTGTTCAGGGTCCGCGGCGAGATAAGCTGCGGTCAATCCTCATCGATACCGGCCTGACCGGCAACCCTGATGACTTCCTCGACGCTGGTTTCGCCTTTCCACACTTTGAGAAGGCCGTCCTCAAAGAGGTCGCGGAAACCCAGCTTGCGCGCCGCGACCAGCATCTCATGGGGCGGCTTTTGGTGGAGCACCATGTCGGCGACTTCGTCATTCAACACGGCCACCTCGTAAATCCCCAGACGGCCCCGGTACCCGGTGTTCTGGCATTTGGGACAGCCGCGCGCCTGGAACCACTGCGGCGCGTTGGCGAAAAGCGCGGGAAACTGTTTGGTGAGTTCGTCGTATTTGGCGCGGATTGCGGAGATCGGCTGGTGCGGTTGGCGGCAGTGTGGACAAAGGCGGCGGACCAATCGCTGGGCCATGACTTCGCGGACCGACGATGCCACGAGGAAAGGCTCAAGGCCCATGTCGATCAAACGTGTGAAGGCGCTGAGGGAGTCGTTGGTGTGCAGGGTCGAAAACACCATATGACCGGTCAGCGAGGCTTGCACGGCGATCTGCGCCGTCTCCAGATCGCGGATTTCGCCGATCATGATGACGTCCGGGTCCTGGCGCAGGATCGACCGCAAGGCTTTGCCGAAGGTGTAGCCGATATCGGCCTTGGTCTGAACCTGGGTGACGCCAGGGATGTTGTATTCGACCGGGTCCTCGACGGTGATGATTTTGCGCTTGCCGTCCTTGATGTGTTCGAGCGTGGCTTTCAGGGTGGTGGATTTTCCTGACCCGGTTGGGCCCGTGACCAGGATGATGCCGTAGGGTTCCTGGGCCAGCTTGGCGAAGGTCTCCAGGTGATCGGCGGCCATGCCGATTTTCGCCAGGGAGAAATCCTTCTGCTCCTTGAGTAGGAGGCGCATGACAATCGATTCACCCCACACGCCGGGCAGGCAGGACACACGGATATCCAGGTCCTTGCCGCTCACGCGCATGCCGATGCGGCCATCCTGGGGCAGGCGGCGTTCGGCGATGTCCAGACCGGAAATCAGCTTGATGCGCGAGGCGACGGCATCGAAACGCGATCGGGGCAGGGTCAGGCGGTTTTGCAGGACGCCATCGACGCGGTATCTGATGTCGAAATCGTGTTCCTTCGGCTCCACGTGGATATCCGACGCATTTTCGTTCACGGCCTGGGACATGGTGTTGGAGACCAGTTCCACGACCGGCGCTTCCTCGGCCAGTTCCCGCAACAGCGCCACGTCGCCCTCGAAGTCACGTCCTTCGGAGGAAATGGCGCGCCGCACCAGATCAGTCATGAATTCAAGTTCGCGGTTGCGGATCAGCCACCACTTCAGCGGCTTGTCGGGAAATGCCGCGGTCATGGTTTCCTGGAGGCTGGGGGAGAGCGGGTCCCGGCTGATGCAATGGGTGATACCGCTCTCGTCCGTCCAGGCGAGCACCGCCTGGTCGATCCACCAGTCGAGGGCGATTCCCGAGGCCCTCAGGGTGACGATATAGGTCGCCGGGTCCTGGGGGAGGTGGTCGGCGGCAATGACGTCGATCCCCAACTGGAACGATAAAGCGTCGAGAATAGCGTCCTCCGACACAGCGCCCAGCCTGACGAGGATGGCGCCCAGCAATCCGCCGAAGTTCGATTGAAACGACAGGGCTTTGGCAACGTCGCTTTCGCCAAGGATCTTTCGATCCAGCAAAATGCGCCCGAGCGGAGGTTGAATCTCCATTTGGACCGCAGAGATGGGGGAATCCAGGTTCATAAAGTTTGTCGCTGCTTTCCGGGCTTGGTCGCCAATGTCCGCACAAAATACACCCGCTTGGCGGTGCGGATCGATAGATCGTTTCCCACGGCTGCCTCGGAGAACTTCCTAAGGATGCTCACCTTCGTCCAATCCACACGCTAAAGTAAGGTCTTTAACGTTTGGCTACCACTCTGTATGCCGAGGTAAGCGTTGGCAGCGCTTACAAATATGTAAGAGAAAGCCTTTTCATTGGGTTGAGTGGTAAATCATGTCCGCGCTGTTCCGCGTCGTATTTACGGCCCTGGTCCTGACCGGGAGCGCCGTGGCGGCCGCGCCGCTGCCGCCGGATGTGTCCCAGGCACCCTGGTTTGCCGCCCATTGCCGATCGCTGAGCGCGGACCGGGTCTCACACTATCCGGATGTGGCAAGCCATCGGATTACCTACGCTTGGCAATCCGACCTCGGCTATCTGTGGGAGTGGGAAAATGGCGCGCGCGCCGCCGATGCCGCCGATTATTGCGTGCGCCTGGCGCTCTATGGCGCCAAGGGCAAGCTGATTGAGAACGTCACCATGCTATGCAGCGTAAACGCTCGTGGGACGCCAACCGAGGTGTGGATGTTCGGCAATGTGGAGATAGCCGCGCGGCTGTGTCCGATGGCAGCGGAGCAGCTAAAGGCGATGGATGCAAAACTCCAACGTCGGTGAACGCCGAGACGTCCGAGTAGAAAGACGCGTGAACGTTAGGCGCGCGCCTATTACTTCTTCTTCGCCATGTCATCTCCACAATGGGCGTCGATGCCTCCGCTAATGATGGGGTCTATGAGCGCAGGATTTGTGAAGTCCCACACCTTGACGTTTTCCCCAGGGACGGTCACGAAAGACTCCTTGGACGTAAAGCCCGGTGTTCGCTTTCCATCCTGCAGATAGGTAAAATTTATGCGTGCGGTGCATCTCTCTGATTTATCCGACGTACTGAAAACCGTGACGGTATTGCCCTTGGCCGTTGCAGTGATCGTCGCGGCGATGGCATCCGTTGTCGCGCCGCATGCGGTTATCGCGAGAAGCAGAAGAAGCTTTCGGGTCATCGTAAGGCCTATGTATGAATTTAATGCGGGGCGGGCTTAATTGTCACCCTGAGGTTATGGGCCCTTTGTCCACTGAATAATTGTCGATGGGTTATAGATGTCGTTGCCCGCGCAATTGGGATCAATGAATTCAATCTTGATCGCCCCCTGATTCTGCAGAGACATCAGACAAGCAACGAGGTTGCGGTTCCAGCCAAGAGCAACCGGCATGCGCGCCGAAAATGAATCATCGACTTCGCCGCCCAGGCGTATCGCAAATGTCGCTGGCATCTCGATCTTATTGTCGGTCTCCGCTTTCCGTACTAGCTCGTCGTTCAGCTGCCATCCCACGGGTTCACAATGAATTACCCGCACTTTTGGGGCGGCGACGGCCATGGCGTGAAAGAGTTCTTCGCCAATATATTTGATTTGCTCGACGGAGTGACATGTAAAAAATACCACGTTTTGCAATCCGTGTAAAAATTCAAACGACGGTGCCAGATAATCAAAACTCTCGAACTTTACGCTAGCGCGGCCCAACTCCAGCGCGGCGATGCTTCGCCCGGCCTCTAATCCGGTGTCGGAAAGTTCGCAGCCAAAGTATCTCAAAGCGGGAAAGTCGTGTTCGACCAGATTGCGCAATCCGAACAGATGACGCCCCCATCCGCAACCAAGTTCGACGACCGCTTCGGTCGAGTCATCGATCAACTCCATGACAGCCGGGACGATCATCTCATTGTTAAGATGCGACGGGATCGCGACATAACGATTGTTGGATACGGCTAGTCGAAAGGCCGCCCCGCCTTCCCGGTAACTGCGCCACGCATGGGTGTTTTTGTACTCTTGATTGAACGAGTTTTTTTGGCCCTGAAAGTGAGCCCATGTATGATCCTGATCCAATATTTGCAGCAATCGAGCTGTTCCCATATGGGGCGCACGGCACAGCTGAAGAATGGATTCCAACTCTTCGGAGTAATTCTTGGGGTTTCTGGCGACTGACAAATTTCTGTCTCCTCACGATTTCATGCCGGCAGGCCCGGACACGAAGTGGTCTATAATGTTGAGCGGCAATTCTAGGGCCGCCGATATCGCCGATCGCATTTTACTTGTGAAAGCCAGCGTTGGTTCCCATTCCATCGAGGGGTACGGCCTGACATGCCGTGACCCAAAGGATATACCAACGCATGCGGTACGACGCCGACCGTGTCAAGCCCGACAAGCCATTCATGACGACCTTGCAAGACTTTTGATCCAGGAAGGCAAATCGAGGGCATTCGCTGATTTTCCGTCCCTGGCTGCCAGAAGCGCAAGGAAGTCAGTCTCGCCTTAGAGTTGGTCCCGGCGCATATGAGTTTGGCGTCTTGAATCTAGTCCTGGCTAACCCTACCTTGGCGCGGCGGATTGCCAACCGTCAGCGTTAAGGTCTCGAAAGCCACCCATGGCCGTCACTTATTGTAGAAAATGCGTCACCCCCAACACATGGCCGGATGCAATCTTTGACAACGAAGGTATCTGCCTGCCGTGCAGGTATAACGAAACCTTTGGTCAAATCGATTGGGACGCACGACGGGCGGAGCTGCGAGAAATCACCGAATGGGGGCGGAAGCATAGGCGCGGCAACTATGACTGCATTATCGGCGTAAGCGGTGGCAAGGACAGCACGCGGCAGGCGTTTTTCGCGCGCGATGATTTGGGTCTAAAGCCGTTGTTGGTGTCTTGCGTCTATCCGCCCGAACAGCAGACTCAGCGCGGCGCCGACAACCTCTCCAATCTGGTCGAGCAAGGGTTTGACCTGCATATGGTTGGTCCGGCACCGCAGGTTTCCAAGAAGTTGACCCGTTATAGTTTCGAGAAATTCGTCAACATTTTTAAGGCCAGCGAACTGGTGCTCTACGCCTCTCTGCCGCGGGTTGCCATCGCCTATGGGATACCCCTCATATTTCTCGGCGAAAACCCGGCCCTAGCATTCGGCGGCAATGTCGGTTCGCAATCGAGCGACGGTAACCAGCAGCGTCAACACAATACCTTGTCAGGCGGTAAGCTCGATGCGTGGTTGAACGCCGGAATCAAGCAGAACGAGCTGAACTGGTATCAGTATCCATCGGAGCGGGATTTCGACCGGGCTGGGCTCCGCATTGTCTATCTCGGTTACTACATGGACGATTTTCATGAGATCGCCAATGCCGCGTTCGCCATGGCCCATGGTCTGAAGATCCGTACCGGCGTTGATGCGTTGCCCGAGGAAACCGGCTCGCTTAATCCGTATGAGGCCCTGGATGACGAATTCGTTCACGTCAACCAGATGCTTAAATACCTTAAGCTCGGTTTCGGCAAGGTCGTGCAGCATGCGAGCGTGCGTGTCAGGCTTGGTGAAATGAGCCGGGACGAGGCAATCGATGCTGTCAATAGGTATGACGGCAAATGCAGCACGCGATATATCGACAAGTTTTGTCACTATGTCGATATCCCGAAGGAACACTTCGACGAGATTGCCGATGTGGCGCGCAACAAGGATCTCTGGCAGCTCAACAATCACGGCGAATGGGAGCTGCGCTATAAGCTCGCTCCCGTGACGTCGTTGGATTGACGAAATGTCCGTGCAATCCCGCAACGTCTGTATCATCGATTACGGTATGGGTAATCTATCTTCCGTCGCATCCGCTCTTGCGTCTCTCGGGTGTGCGGCCGTCAGCAGCGCGGATACCGTGCGGATTGCTCAGGCCGACGGTTTGATTCTTCCCGGCGTCGGGGCCTTTGGCGAGGCGATGTCTCGCATACATGCGCTCGGGCTGATCAAGGTTCTGGAGCGTCGTGTGCTTGGCGACAAAATACCGTTTCTCGGCATATGCCTGGGCATGCAGTTGCTCGGGCGCGATTCCACCGAGGGCGGATTGCATCAAGGTCTTGGGTGGATCGATGCTTCGGTCGACCGCATTCCCGCGGACGTCTCCATCCGTGTGCCGCACATTGGCTGGAACGAAGTGGCATGGACTGTTGAATCGCCGTTGAACGGCAATCTGGAACAAAATGGCCACTTTTACTTCAATCACTCTTATTGCATGCAAGCGCCCAATGAGGTGATCACCGCGGTAACCGATGTCGGCAAGCCCCTGGTGGCGGCAGTGCGGAGAGGTAATATTTGGGGTGTTCAATTCCACCCGGAAAAGAGTCAGAACAACGGACGGCGCTTGTTGCGTAACTTCCTCAACGCGATTCCTATTCTCTCGCCGGAAGCCCAGACCGCATGTTGAAGCAACGAATTGTCGGCGTGTTACTCGTGCGCGAGGGTATCGTCGTGCAAAGCTTGGGATTTCAACGTTACCTCCCTGTCGGTAAGCCGGCGATCGCGGTTGAACATCTCAATCGCTGGGGAATCGACGAGATCGTCATGCTCGATATCTCTTCCCCACAGGCACGTCTGCGTCTCGACGTGCTAATGGAGCGCGTTGCTCCGTATTGTCTCGTGCCGTTGGCGGCGGGTGGGGGAATCCGGACTGTCGATCAGATCCGCGATGTCATTAAGTCGGGTGCGGACCGGGTTGTGCTCAATACGGCGGTGCTCGACGATCCGAAATTAATCACCCAGGGTGCCGACCGTTTCGGCGCACAGGCGATTATCGCATCGATCGACGCCAAGCCTGGCGACGACGGGCGATATGAGGCTTTTGTCGACGGCGGCCGGCGGCGTGCGCATTTGACCCCGGCGGAAATGGCCAAGCGTGCCGAGGACCACGGCGCGGGCGAAATCCTGATCCAGGCTATTCACCGTGACGGCGCGAAGTCCGGCTATGACCTCGATCTGGTGGCGGAGATTTCAAAAGCCGTGTCGGTGCCGATCGTTGTTCTGGGCGGTGTCGGTTCGCCGTTTCATTTTGTCGAAGCCGCGCGGCTTCCCGGTGTCTGCGGGCTCGCCGCCGGCAATTATCTGCATTTCACCGAACATACGGCAACCGTAGCCAAGGCCGTCCTGAAAAAGGCCGGGATTGCCATGCGACAGGACAGCTATGCGGATTATCGTGACTTTTCGTTTTCCGAAGATGGGCGCCTCTTGAAGAGATCCGATGCCGAACTTGAGGATATGCTCTTCATTCATTACGTCGACGAAGTGATTTGACCGCTCATGCAATACTGCAGTCGATGCCTGTATCCGGCCAATCATCCGCTTAATATCGTTTTTGACGGCGATGGCGTGTGCAGCGGTTGTCGCATTCACGAAGAAAAAGATCGGCTCGATTGGGATAAGCGCAAGGACAAACTTAGAAGCTTGGTCGAGCGGTATCGTAATCGGTCGAGCGCCGGTTACGATTGCATCGTTCCCGTATCGGGCGCGCGCGATTCCTACTTCATCGTGGATGTAGTGCGCCGCGAACTCGGTCTAAATCCGCTGCTTGTTAGTTATAACAGGCACTACAATACCCGGCGGGGCCATCGTAATCTGGCATACCTGCGCACCATCTTTGACCTGGACATTTACACGCAGGTCATCCAGCCACAGACGGTGAAAAAGATCACCCGCGAAACATTGCGCTTGTTCGGCAGTATGTATTGGCATGTTCTGGCCGGGCAGACTGTCTGGCCAGTGCAAGTGGCGGTGCGTTATAAGATCCCGTTGATCATCTGGGGACATCATCAAGGCCTCGATCAGGTCGGTATGTTCTCACACACCGACGAGGTCGAGATGACGCGCAAATATCGCAAGGACCACGATCTGATGGGATTCGAGGCCGAAGATGTTTTTGCCCAGAGTCCAGGGCTGAAGGAGGATGATCTTCAGGCATTCTATTATCCCCACGATAAGGAGCTTGCCAAAGTTGGCGTGCGCGGAATCTATCTCGGCAATTATATCCGCTGGGACACCAAGCGGCAGCATGAGGCGATGATCGACCGGTACGACTACGAATCGGCCTTGCAGCAGCGCACGTTTGACACCTATAACGATGTCGATTGTGTCCATTATAGCGGGCTGCACGACTTCATTAAATTTCTCAAACACGGTTACGGCAAGGTCACCGATCATGCCGTCCGGGAAATCCGCTTCGGCCGCTTGACGCGCGATGAAGGCATTGCGCTGATTCGTCAATATCAGACTGTTCAACCGTCGGATCTACAGCAATTCCTGGTGTGGATTGGTCTTTCCGAAAAAGCGTTGTTTGAGTTCCTGGACGCCCATCGCGATCCGCGCCTCTGGCGTCGTGACAAGGCCGGTGGTTGGGAGCTGACGCATTCCATTCTGGACGCTCGCCCGCCGGCTCAAGCGCAGCGCGTGTTGCTGCCGAAGCGGGAGAATTGCGTATTCCGGGTTACGCCTTCGCGTGCGCCGCAAGTGCGCGAGGACGAGTATGTGCTTATTGATCGCGGTTATGTCGATGGAGTTGCGGCGAAACAGTGATTCCACATCTCTTGCCCTTTTATCCGGGCTTTTGCAGTTGCAGGGCCCGGTACATGTGCTCCGCCGTCATCCAGTCTTCCAAAGTGTCAATATCTTGAACGAGATATCGTGGCAGGATGATCGGATGGGCGTCCGCACTGTAAAGGTTCGGGTCGGCGAGAAAGCGGGCGACATTGAGCCAATAGAATTGGCCCGCGTCGTGATAGGCCTCGGGCAAGTCCTGCGAACGCGTAGTGCGATGTTCGGGCCATTGCATTGTTAAGATGCCGTCGTCCGTTATTCTCAGGGCGCGGAAAATCGGAAAGGCGAACGATGTAACCGTGAACGCGGTCGCGGCATTGCTGTCTTTCAGTATCTTGAAGCCGCGGTTTATGTCGTCCGGCCGAACAAGCGGGGCGGTCGCATAAATACAGCACGCGTTTATTGCTGGTGTACCCGCTTCCTCAAGCCAGCGCAGAGCATGAACAAGCACGGGGGCGGTCGCCGTATGGTCATCCGCCAGTTCCACCGGCCTCCGGAAAGGCACCTCGGCGCCTGCGGCGATGGCGGCTTCGGCAATGGTGTCCGAATCCGTCGAGACAACGATGCGATCGAAGAGGCCTGACGCGAGCGCCGCACGGATCGGATAGGAAATCATCGGCTGGCCCGCAAACAGTTTGACGTTCTTATTGGGAATACGCTTGCTGCCACCGCGCGCTGGAATAATGGCCACGGTATCGTTCTTAACGGTCATGGTGATCTGCTTTCAGCGGTTCTGCTTCGGTCAATGCGCGCGCGAGGGACAGGATGAATTCGGCAGAGCGTGCATGAAGTGTGAGTTCCGGCCTGGGCTTGGGCATCTGCCCGGGCGTCAGTCCCGCCACCCAGGCGCGTATTTTCTCGCGAGCGCCGACAGAATTGTCAACCAAAGTGGCGCCATCCCGATGTTCGATCTGGCGCAATGCGGCGATACGAAGCTCCGGCTGGATGCTTAGGACCGGGCGCCCGGCCAGCCATGCCTGGTAAAGAAGAACCGATGCCATGCCTATGATGCCGTCAAATTGCGCGAGTTTGTCACCGAGGGCATTTTGGCGCAGCACTGTGCCCAGGAGACTTCCCTTCTGAGTATTCCAAACGTTTTCGATGTCGCTCGCGTTTTCCCTTGGATGCGGAAGCACGCTGACGAAAATGCCATCGCTGAGCGGCTGCAAGGCGGAGCACAGTAAGCTGAGGACTGACGCCTCGGTGTACCCGCGGTATTGCAACGACTGCGAGGATTCGCCGTGGTCGGCTGCGGCAGGTTCCGACACGAAAAGGAGGTCGATGTTTTTGTGGGCCGATTTGTGTATCGGCGTTTGGTCGGCAGTGGTCCGCCATGATGCAGTGACGAGGGCCGGTTGCCCGGTGATGCGCAGGATCGATTTGGGAATACCCTCTGCGGCGGCCCCGTCGGCCGCCAGATCGTCAATAGCAGTATAGATCGTTGGAACGAACATGTGGAGGCCGTCCGTGGTCATGCGTTGACGGTACATGGTCCAGCTATCGAGGACGTGCACGGTTGGGATTTGGCGTCGTTGGGCAAGGCGAGCGATAGCCAGGGCGGTCGGGTCTTTTACGCTCGAAGCAAAGACTACAACATCGGGCCGGGCGACCATGAGGGCTGCGTGCAGAGCGTCTATATCGCCCTCGGATGCTATCCAGCGCCATTCGGGCGAACCCTCTATGGCCAGATGACCATGGCGCAAGACCATGGTCTCCAGGCCCTGCTGCTGCGCCAGGTGGATGATGGGTATCAGTGCGCGAGCGCCGCCCACATCGCCCGCCGCAAAGAGGACACGTATGGCCATGATTCAAGAGACAGTTAAGACACGGGCGCCGGTAATCTTCCCGAACGCTGACTTATGCTAACACGGTCCGTTTCGGATTCGCGAGGTTGCCGCACCGAAAACGGGTCATCCCATTGCCACGTATACAGTTTTTTCATCGGTGCGTGATAGCCCTGCCTTGCTTGGTCTAGGGCGCCGTGGTAGGGCCGGTAACGGCCGGGTAAGATGGAATTCGCACGCCGGCTGTTTCAGGCCCAATAGGCTCAGAAGGACTTTGAATGGCCCAGCTTGCCTTATTGGGTGGAACGCCTGCCGTGACCGGCCCGCTTCAGGCTTATCGCACTGTCGGTGCTGAGGAAGAGAGTGCTGTTCTGCGGGTAATGCGCGACGGCGTTTTGAGCGCCTTCCTCGGTGCATGGAGTCCCGAATTTCGTGGCGGTCCCGAAGTTATGGCGCTGGAGGCCGAGTGGGCGCTCGCATTCAAGTGCCGCCATGCGATCACGGTGAATTCCGCTACGTCGGGCCTGATCGCGGCCATGGGCGCCATCGGGATCAGCCCTGGCGACGAGGTGATCGTACCGCCCTACACCATGTCGGCGACGGCCATGGCGCCGCTTTTTTATGGCGCCATACCGGTGTTTGCCGACGTGGAGCCGGAACACTACTGTATCGATCCACAGCGGGTCGCTGAGGCCATTACGCCGCGCACCAAGGCGATCATCGCCGTCAATCTCTTTGGGCAGCCGGCGGACCTTATCGCGTTGCGGGCATTGGCCGACC
>SCTM01000245.1 GCA_004297485.1 Rhodospirillaceae bacterium | reverse complement strand
TGGCTTCGACCCGTTCGACGGTCTCGTTGATCGTCGCTGTTGAGATCACCAGCCGTACTTTGGGGTGACGACTGAGAAATGCCGCGGAGCATTCGGGCAGCACATAGTTCCCGACGGTGGTGCTGGCGGCGATGCGTAGCATGCCCTCCAGTTCCTTCGTCTCCGGCTGGGTGATCTCAGCGGCCAACAGAATGATCGAATGCGCTTTGGGCTGCAGCCTGCGGCCATTCTCGTTCAAGATCAGCTTGCGGCCCTGACGATGGAACAGCTTGGTTCCCAGGCTGTCTTCGAGTTCCTTGAGTGCCATGCTTGCGGCCGACTGGCTGAGCGCGACCTCTTCCGCAGCGCGGCTCAGGCTGCCCATGCGCACTATGGCGTCGAAAAGAGCTATTTGCTTGAGGCTAAAATGCATAACGCCTCCACATCTCAGTCAAATCGATCAGCCATTTCAAATATATCGATTTTGGTGATGTCGGTCACCCCCCTTAGCATAAGCACTTCATTTGGACTTTGGTTTGAGGCCTCAAGGCATGGTCGTCGGAAGGGAGAGCGCAGTGGATATACTCAAGGGCTTCCGTGTGCTCGACGTGTCATCACACGGCGTCGTTCCGATGGCGGGAAGCATCCTCGCGGACTGGGGTGCGGACGTCATTAAGGTAGAGGACCCCGAACAACCCGACCTTACCCGTGGCGGAACGCCCTGGGGCGTGCCGCCACCGGAGCGCGGCTCCGGCCACCTGTACCACGTCTTCAACCGCGGGAAACGCAGCGCAGCAATCAACCTAAAGAATGAGCGCGGGCGGGAGGTGCTGCTCAGGATCGCCGAGACCAGCGACGTGTTCCTAACCAGTTTCCTCTCAGGCGTGCGTCGGCGACTCGGCATTGACGTGGATGACATCCGCGCCCGCCGGGCGAACATCATCTACGGCCGAAATACCGGGCGTGGGACCAAAGGTCCCTTTGCGGAGCTCGGTGGCTTCGATGCCACGTCGTATTGGTCACGGGCCGGTGTGGCGGCGGCGACGTCAGCCCCCGACCAAGCGGTTCCTACGACCATGCCGGCACCGGCCTTCGGCGACAGCCAGACAGGATTCGCTCTTGCATCGGGGGTCATCGCCGCCCTGTTGCATCGGGAGCGAACCGGAAAAGGCATGGTCGTCGACACGTCCTTGCTCAACTCGGGCATGTGGGCCATGCAGACCGCAATCGTGGGTGCGACCTTGTTGGGCACCGAGGAGATGCGCCGTCCACCGCGCGGGAGCAGTGCTCCGTTGGTTAACTCCTATCGGACGAAGGACGGCCGCTTCGTACACTTGTGCATGCAGCAGCAGCACTACTGGCCGTCGTTCTGCGACGCCGTAGGTCGGCCGGAATGGAAAGAAGATCCCCGGCTCGCAACCCACGAAGCGCGGGACGAGAATGGCGCGTACTGCGTGAAGCTTGTCGAGGACCTGTTCGCCAAACGGACTCTCGCCGAGTGGAAGGAAGTGCTCGCGGGGCAGCGCGGCCCGTTCGATCCGGTGCAGAAGGTTGGCGAACTCGTGAACGACCCGCAGGTCGTCGCGAACGGTTACATGGCCGATGTGGAGGATGATGCTGGACGGACACTCAGTCTCGTGGCGCCGCCGGTTCAGTTCGATGGCGCGCGGTACGAGACGCGTTCGGGTTCCGCGCACGGAGCTCACACCGACGAGGTCCTCGCCGAGGTGGGCTACAACATGGACGAGATCATCCAGCTCAAGGTGGATGGCGCAATTCTGTAGTCGGCGTCGATGTCGAGCGGCGTGCGGTAGTCCTATCGAATAAGCGATCGGACCACAGTCCAGAATACAGACAGGAGGGAAGAATGAATTCGCGCACTCAAGCTGGGCCGCTTAAAGCGCCATCCCCATTCGGCGGCCGGAAAGTCGTGGACATAGACACCCACTATTCTGAGCCGCACGACTTGTGGACCAAACGCGCTCCCGCCAAATTCAAGGACAGGGTTCCGCGCGTATCTCCGCTCAACGGCAAAACGACGTGGGTCATCGATGGCAATCGCGCGCTCAGGCCTACGGCCAGTCCCGTGAGCGTCGTGAAAAAGGACGGGTCCAAAGCCCAAGGCATGGATTTCACGAACCTCTCTTTTGCCGACGTGCATGCCGCGTGTTCAGACGTGAAGGCGCGCCTGGCCTACATGGATTCTTGTGGGATCGCCGAGCAGATACTTTATCCGAATACACTGGGTTTCGGTGGCCAAAGGGCGTCCATGGTCGACCCGGAGTTGCGACTCATTTCGACGAAAATCTACAACGATGCGGTTGCTGAACTCCAAGTGGAATCGGGACGCCGCATTTTCCCCATGGCTCTTCTGCCGTGGTGGGACGTAAAGGAAATGGTCAAGGAAACGCGTCGCGCTCATGAAATGGGATTGCGTGGCGTCAATATAACCCCCGATCCCACCGAGCATAAGGATGCGGACGGGCAGCCGTTACCGGATCTCGGTCGTTCTCACTGGGACCCATTCTGGGAAATCTGCCAATCGCTCGATATGCCGGTTAATTTTCACATTGGTGCCAGCGAGGCCGTCATCGAATGGGGTTCGTCGAGTGTCTGGAGATCGTCATCGCAGATAGCCACAGTCGTCATTGGCTCATCGATGATCTTCTTTTCGAATGCGGCTACGGTGGCCAACCTCATTTTCAGCGGCATCCTTGATCGCTATCCGAATTTGAAATTTGTCTCTGTTGAAAGCGGGCTCGGATGGGTTCCGTTCCTCATGGAGAGCATGGACTATCAGTATAGCCAGGCTTGGGGAAAGATTGAGTTACAGCGTACGCCGTCCGAGTACCTGAAGAAAAACATCTACACGTCGTTTTGGTTTGAACGCCGCAATCTAAGTACGGACATCAAAGCCGTGGGTGTGGATAACGTCATGTTTGAGACCGATTTTCCGCACCCGACATGTCTTTACCCCATTGATGACGTCGCAAGCGCCTTTACCGGTTTGGATGAGTCTGAAATTCAGAAAGTGCTGAGCGGCAATGCCGCCCGCGTCTACAACCTGCCCGTTTGATGGGTCGGCTTCGCGGAGTTTGAAAAAGCCGGTGCGTTCACTTCTGCACTTCTCGGGCTTGTTTTCTGTAGGTAGGAACGCTGCCTTGTCCTGGGCCCCTAAAATTTTGCAACAGATTCCGACGGCTCTCATCTTATCAGTCAGCTTGATAAGCCACATCAAGGATACCAACTTTAGTGATAACGGCCGTCACCTTAGTATGGATGCTTCGTTGAAGCGCGGCTTTGGGTTTGGGGGGATCTCAAAGATATGCCTGCTAAAATTGCAACGTCATGGGTGGTTTTGAAAGTTGCTACGCCGGGTGAGGTCGCTCTAGCGGATCAAAGAATCGCGCATCGCTCACTGAACACGGCAACCGAGTAGGTCTGAAACATGGCCTGGGCCCTTCGTGACCGGACGGCGATCGTCGGAATCGGCGAGACGGAATACACAAAGCGCGGCGGTACGAGCCACAGCGAGATGGCGCTCGCCTGCGAAGCCATCCGGCGCGCGGTGGCCGATGCGGGGCTGAGCCTTGACGACGTGGACGGACTCTGTGCCTACAACAGCGACCGCTGCACGATTGTGGAGGTCGCCCAAGCGCTGAACCTGCAGCTTCGTTTCACGAACCTCTATCCGGGTGGCGGCAACGCCACGACCGGCGTTGTCCAGAACGCCGCCATTGCGGTCGCGACCGGGACGGCGCGGGTCGTGGTCTGTTACCGGGCAATCTGCCAGGGGCAACATCTTCGCTATGGACAGGCGCGGAGCGGCTTTGGCGCCCATTCCGGCGCGGCACAAGCCTACGCGTCCTCGTCACAGGCCTTCACGGCGCCCTTCGGCCTCATGACGCCTGCTTCGATCTATGCCCTAGAAACGCGCCGGCATATGCATCTTTACGGGACGACGTCTCAGCAAATGGGATTGGTTGCGGTTTGCTGCTATGCCAACGCCCAGCTTAATCCGCGGGCCGTGATGCATGGCCGCCCGCTTACACTGGAGCAGCACCAAGCTTCGCGGATGATCAGCGACCCCTACCGGCTCTTCGACTGCTGTCAGGAATCCGACGGCGCCTGCGCGGTGGTCGTGACTTCCCGGGAACAGGCCCGAGATACGCCGGCCCCGGCTGTGCTCATCGCAGGTGCTGCTCAAGGTATGTGCCACGGCGACGGGATATTCCGGGCAGGCCGTTCCGAGGAACTCTGGACGAGCGCCGGCATGGTCGATGTGGCGCGCGAGGTCTACGCCGCTGCAGGTATTTCGCCCGACGAAATCGACGTCATGCAGATCTACGAGAATTTCACCGGCCAAGTGATCATGGCCCTGGAGGATTTCGGCCTCTGTAAGCGCGGTGAGGGCGGGCGGTATGTGGAGTCGGGGGCGATTAACTGGCCGCATGGCCGGACGCCAATGAACACTTCGGGCGGCAATCTCGCCGAAGCTTATATCCACGGCCTGTCCTTGGTGGTTGAGGGCGTCCGGCAGATGCGGGGGCAAAGCACTGCGCAGGTGCGCGATGCGGCGCACTGCCTCGTCGTCTCGGGGCCGGGTGCGCCGCCATCGTCGGCCCTCATCTTGAGGAGGGGCCAGTGATGCGTGCGCCGACCCAAGTGCCCCTGCCACAAGCCGACGACGTGACGGCGCCGTTCTGGAACGGATGCGCCGAGCGTCGTCTCCTGGTTCAGCATTGTCTTACATGCGGGGCTTTCCAAAGTGTTCCACAGCGATATTGCCGGAAATGCCGCGGAAGTGAATTCGACTGGCAGGAATCCGAGGGGCAGGGGCGGGTACACACCTACACCGTCGTGCACCATCCGGCGGCCCCGGCGCTGCGGGATCAGGTTCCCTATGTGGTGGTCGTCGTCAAACTCGACGACTGCGGTGGCGCCATGCTGATCAGCAATCTGGTGGGAGACGGCGCCGCGGATGTGGCCGTGGACCGCGCCATACGGCTGTGTTGGGACAATGACGCCGGTGCTTGGCTCCCGAGATTCGAGTTGGTCATGACAGGAACGGATCATGAGTCTGAGTGTCGGTAAGCGGAGGATCGGTAACTTACTTTTCAAACAGTGAGTTCTTGTGGAGCCCGCCGGTTCAATCAAGACCCGTCGGGAGTTAATCAAGAGGGAGGATGACAATGCGGGGAATCAAATCTCAGTCGAATTTCGACTATGGCCAGACGGCCGCGGACGGCTGCTCGGCGTTCCAATCTCAGCGGCGAAACGCCGATCCGAAGCTTCGTGCGCGGTCGCTGTTGCTTGCCGCCACCGTTTCGACCTTGGCACTCGCTATCGCGATGCCGGCAAGCGCGCAGATAAGCGCGCAGAAGAGCGGTACGGGTATTGAAGAAGTGATCGTTACGGCGCGGAAACGCCAGGAAACGCTCCTGAACGTTCCAATCGTCACTCAGGCGATCACGGGACCGCAGCTCGCCGGCCTGAAATTGCCGACGGACATTGAGTCCATCGTACCCTCCCTGACGATTGGAGAGGCGGTGCTATCGAGCGGAACACGCGTCTTCTTGCGCGGCGTGGGTACCACGTCGGGCGATCCGGGCGTCGACCAGTCGATCTCCCTCAATGTCGACGGTCTGCAGCTGACAAATGGGCTCGCTTATACCAGCGGCCTGTTTGACCTTGGGCGGATCGAGGTTCTCAAGGGACCGCAAGGCCTGTTTTACGGCAAGAACAGCCCAGGCGGCGTGATCTCACTATACAGCGCGGACCCGACTGATCGCTTCGAGGTGACCGGGGGAGCCGGCTACGAGGTCGAGGCGCGGACAAAGCAGACCGATCTGATCGTCTCAGGCCCGGCGTCGGAATCAATGAAACTCCGCTTGGCGGCGCGCTATGCGAATTCTGACGGATTCTTTAAGAATGCGGCGACTGCGCTTCCTGGCACGGGCGCGCTGACGCCCGCTGACCGGTTTAACAAAACGGAAACCTGGATCGTGCGCGGGACCGCGCTTTGGGCGCCTGCAAGTGACTTCGATGCACGCTTGAAAGTCAACTATGTCAAAGACGCGGACCTTTGGGTGGGGTCGCAACAGTATGTTTCCTGCCCCGACGGCGTCGCACCTCCGCCTGGACGATTGCAGTACCTCGCACCCGCAGACAATTGCCGCCAGGATCGCACGGCTTACTTCGTCGGCATGGATCCGGCCGCCTTCCCCGGCGTTCCCAGCCTCGGTGTGCCCAATCTCGCTCATGGCGGCGCACCGTACCGGGATTCAACCCAGTGGTATGGCACGCTGGAAATGAACTACCACCCGACGACGGACCTCACGGTAACTTCACTGTCGGGATACTACTATCTTCACACCGCCAGTGTTCTGAACAGCGGCAATGCCGGCTATGCGGGAACGCCGATCGTCACCGAGCAAGGGCTCCGTCGCAGGGATATCACCGAGGAACTGCGGGTCAATTCCTCATTCACGGGCCCGATCAACTTCACCA
>SCTM01000244.1 GCA_004297485.1 Rhodospirillaceae bacterium | reverse complement strand
TTCCAATTCGAGGGGCCTCTCCTTTTGCAGAGCCGAATAGGAATCGAAGAGACGCCATAGAAGATAGGGCTTGTTCGTGATCGAGTTGAGGTCAATTGCGCCAAGCCGTATGAGCGCTTCTTCCACAAAGGACTTTCCTGCGATCACGGACCAGCCTTGCATCCTACCGATGTCGATCCAAAACCAGAGGGCGGCGATTTCCGCGCCTACATCCTGCTGCCTTGCGGGCATCGCGGTACTGGCCAATCTCTTCTCCAATTCGGCAGGCAAAGCTGCGCCGGCTGCCCTAATCAGCTTGAGCGCCGACCAGAGCGTCGGCAGGTCGGCTGTGGACTGATCACCCAGTGCGTTGCGGACGGTCCGATTGGCGTCGTCCGCGGCCAGGAGGTGGGAACCAAAGTCCTCGGAGTACAACGCCGTCGTGTACAGATCTCCACGCTCTTGACCCTCCCCTTCGGGCATCCTTATGAGACCGTTGATTCCCTGGAGCTTCTTCAAGTCATCTTGTATGGCAAACACATCGTTGGCCGGCGCGGAGAGACCGGCACTGCAGGCAGTCAGGCAAAGCATGGCCGCGATTAGCACCGACACCAGCTTGGCGTTTCGTTTGTGCTGCAATTTTTGACGGCATATACCTAGGCTTCTTGTCATTACTGCAGTGCCGATCTCTTCGTTATACGCGAGCGGAAGCAGTGCGCAAATTACCGTAGTAGTAAGCGGTGGCCGCCACATCCGCACCTAGGTAGAAGGCACCCCACCCCATGCAGACTGTGCCGCTCAGATAGGATCCACGAGCACCGTTACTATTGGTCCACTGAAGTGTCGCGGGATTGCTGGTTCCCGATCCCGATACGTTGACACCCTTGATACTGATAGACCCAACCCCGTACTGGTAGAACGATGTCGTATTGCGGATCCAATTGGGTGATACATTCATCACCGCCGACGAGGAAAAACTCCCACAACCGCCATTTGAAACCGGCTGGATCCACATATTTGCCGTGATCGGCTGCCCGTTATCGAAATACGCCGTGCCCGATGCGCTAGTGGCCTGCGCTCCCGACGCAGCCCCGATTGCCATAAGAGCCGTCAGTGCTCCTGCCGCCACTGCCTTCCTTGCATTCCTAACCATTTTCATTCGATTCCCCATTCTCAATTACCGGCCGGTCTTGGAATTCCGACCGCACTTCTGGTCAGACATGAATATCGAACATGTTCTCCACCCTGAGCCGATCGCACGGAACGAGTCCGGGATCGCGGCTCGCGAGTCCTTTACTTCACGAACGGGGGAGCCCGCCCCATGCCTCGGATCAGGCGCGCCACGAACGCGACCACCGCAAGCCCCGGCGCGAGAACGAACAGCCTTCCCATCGCCGGTGCCTAGAGACGACGCTGCCAGCGACAAAGGCGAGCCACGCACGCAGTGGCCGCGCTGCGGCTAGCTGATGAAAAGATCATTCTCGGAACCTCTCTCGGGTCCGGGATCGCAGTCGCACGGGCGGGCGTTGCCGCCAAGACTTCCCGAACGATCAAGCCGCGATATTCCATGAATCCCCCAATCGATCTGTGGTTCCGATTTGAAATCGAAACTGATACGGGAAGGCTAAGGGCGAAAAAGCCGTCTCAGTGTGAAAAAGCCGAAATTCAGTGCTGGGAGACCGGAATCTCAGTGTGGAATCGGGCAATCTCCGTGTGGCCGGTGGCGCATCTCCGTGTAAATCGAGGGTGAGCA
>SCTM01000243.1 GCA_004297485.1 Rhodospirillaceae bacterium | reverse complement strand
CCTTCTCGCCGAAGACGGTATTGGGCCTCAAAGACAAGATCCGGGATCTGACCAATTCGTTGATCGACAATGTGAAGGATCAAGGTGGCTGCGAGTTCGTCAGCGCGATTGCGGAGCCGCTACCCGTGCAGGTGTTCCTGAAAATGATGGGTTTGCCGCTCGATCGCCAAGCCGAGTATCGGGCCCTCGTCCGCGAGATTGTGTCGACGGCCGCGGATGTGGATATGATGGGCGCGACTTCCAGGATCCTGCGCATCGCCGCGAGCATGCGCGACACATTCGTCCAACGTCGCGACAATCCCCAGGACGATCTCATCAGCCTGCTCTGGGGTGCCAAGATCGACGGCAAGCCGACGACCATGGAGGACATGGAGAATTACGGTGTCCTCCTGTTTATCGCCGGTCTCGATACGGTGATCAACGCCATGGGATTCGGTGTCTGCCATCTCGCTCAAGATCGCGCGCTGCAGGACCGGCTGCGCCAGAACCCGGCGCTTATCCCTGAAACCGTGGAGGAGTTACTGCGCCGCTATACCTTCATCGTGCTGCCGCGGCGGGTTGCCAAGGATGTCGTGTTCGAGGGTGTCGAGATGAAGGAAGACGAGCGGGTAATGCTCTGTCTGGCGGCGGCGGATCTCGACGCCAAGCGATTTTCCGATCCTGAGCGTGTTGATCCGGATCGTGAAAATAAGGCGCATATCGCCTTCAATGCCGGACACCATCGCTGCCTGGGGTCGCATCTGGCACGGCTCGAACTGCAGACTCTCTACCAGGAGATGCTCGCGCGTCTGCCGCCGTTCCGGCTCGATCCCAACCATTCGCCCACGTGTCATGGCGGAAATATCTTCGGCCTCGACTCGCTTCGTCTCATCTGGGACGTCTAAAGCATTTTCCGGTGAAGTGGACACCGGTTCGCCGCAGAAAATACGACAAAAACAAAGCGGTAAGACGCTTTGGCGGTTCAATCTAACTGTAGAACACTCTAATTGAAATTGGGGCGATCCGGCCGGTAGATGACCTTATTGGCTTTCTCAAAGGTTTCGATGCTCTCCACGAGAGCCTGGCGGCGCGCGCGGGCGCCCTGAACCTGAGTTGGCGTGATGTTGCTCTTGCTGAGCGTATTTTCCACAGCCATTTCCTGCACCCGGTCGAGAAATGACTTGAGCGTCAGGAGTTCCATCAGATCGGCGTTCATGTTCATGAAATGACTGAGACGCACCGGCGTCTGGGGCGTTGGGTGCCGGGCGGACATGGAAAATGCCCCGGTCTTGCGGTCGCGCCGCTCGAGAATTGACGCGCGATGAAACTCGGGGCCGGGGGAAAGGACGAAGGCCGTCTGGCTGTCATGTTCCACCGCGAAGTCGTCGAGTGCCCCCAATACATTCTGGGATGCCTCAAGGACGATATCGTCGGTGACTTCTTCGCCAACCGCGAGGCTCTCGATCTCCTGGATGATCCTGTTGTCGTCGCGGCTGGAGAATATCTGGTCGCCAGCCACGTGAAGAGATACCCAGTTTGCGGGATTATAGTCGTTCTCGTACTTGGAGACACGCCGTCGCCACATGCTGTGCCAGTCGACACCGGACCCGTCACGCAATACATTCTGGTCCCGTCTGATCTCATCAAGGACGACGGCCGACATGCGCATGGTTGAGGGAATATTCTGTCCCCGAACGACCACCGCGATGGTGGAGACTTTGGTTTTGACGGGTATGGTGACGCGATTGGAGCGAATATCGAGAACCGGGGCATCGTCGGCAGAGTCGTCCTCGGTCAGTTCCATGAAGCGGTGGACGACCGATTTTTCGCGAAAAAGCGTGAGGGTGCCGAAGTCGCTCATGGCGTCGTCGCCGGAAAGCGCAAACGCATGAATTTCGATGAATTACAGGCCTTTATCGGCAGGCTTATCGTCATAGAACGAGAAATATCGGTCATATCTTTCCGAGAGATTAATAGGGTGCCGGGTTATTCGGCGCTCAGCCGCTGATAGTGCAGTTCCTGAGCGCGTTCCGCACCATAAGCGATAATGCTGCGTATCAACAGGCGTAGATTGTCGCGCAGCGGCACGAATCCGGGGCGCCGCTCCAGCGTATTTTCATCCATATAGAGCGCCCGATTCACCTCGATCTGGAGAGCGTGAATACCGTCGCTGGGGTTTCCATAATGTTGCGTGGTATAGCCGCCAGCGTATGGATTATTGCGAACGACGGTGTAGCCCATGGTCACCAACTGGCGGTTGACCGCCTCGCTCAGGGAAGGCGGACATGACTGTCCGTTGCGGTCGCCAAGAACGATATCTACCTGACGTCCATCACTGTCCGGGTCCATAGGCAATCCGGACGAAGGCATCGAATGACAATCCAGCAGGATGCAAAATCCGAAGTGCTGCCGCGCCCGGGCGACAAGAC
>SCTM01000242.1 GCA_004297485.1 Rhodospirillaceae bacterium | reverse complement strand
AAGCGCTTGGGGCTGAGATCGCGCGACTCAAGACAGAACTTGCGGTGCCCGACCTGTTCGCTCGGAATCCCAAGCGTTTTAATGGCGCGGTGGCAGAACTGGAAGCCGCCGAGAGCGCCCTGGCGGAAGCAGAGGACGCATGGCTGGTAGCGGAACTCGCCCGCGAGGAACTCAGTGACTAAGCCGTAAATCGGGCGACGTGGAAGCCGCGCCGTGCCAGAAGCGCGGTGAAGGCTTGGCTTCTGAGAAAGGCGTATTCATTCACGCGCGTGGCCGCAAGCGGTGTCGCGTCCTGGACCGCGCCGGGATGGCACATGATCAAAGGGCGACGCCCGGTCACGGTTAGAAAACGCTCGAATAGCGCAGGCATGTCCGCGTCGGCATTGAGGGCATAGACGCCGCTGAACCCATCGTTCATCGCCACACCTGCCGCCGCCGCCGCCCGGACGAACGGCCCGCCTAAAGCCGTGAGCACCAAAGTCTTAGGCACTGCGACCCGCCGGGTGAATATCCGCCCCATGGGTTCGGCGATATTGCGCACCCACGGGCGCGGTCGATAGCTCGCGACGACGTCGAGAACGACATCACGAATTCCCGGAAGGACATGCGTATGACGATGGCCGTCGAGATAGGATGGTGGGCAACCCAGGGCTGTGACGAAAGCATCGCACTGGGCCCGGATTTCGGCGGCGATTTCATCGAGGGCCAGAGCCCCCCGATAACTACCGGTGATGAGCGCGGCGAGGCCCGGCAAACGGCCGTGAGGCGCGGTTAGCGGCATTTTAGTCAGGGGAGCATCGTCTACAAGAGTCAGATGCACGCCAATATCCGCGTGATTTTGCAATGACGCCAAGCGGCGCGCCTGTTCCGGCCAGAGCGGTGATGCGGTCATACAGCTAATGGCCGAGATTCGGCCATTAGCAGCAAGATCGAGAATAGCGTCGCAAACAGAGGAGGAGCATCCATAGTCGTCGGCGCAGACGACAATCGGCAGCGTCACTCGGCCGCCTCGGAGAAATGGGATGCGGATGCCGACAGCGGCGGTCTATTTACATCGGCAGTCGTGATATCGGCCTCTGTTCGGCGCACGATATAAAGCGGGCGACCTTTCACTTCCTCATACACGCGGCCGATATAAAGTCCCACAAGCCCCAACTTGGCGAGGATAAGACCACCAAGCAACAATGTGGCGACGATCAAGCTCGCGAAGCCGGGGACGTCAACGCCGAAGATCAGGGTCTTGATGGCGTAGTAGACGCCCATGGCAATGGCATAGATCGCCACCGCTCCGCCAAGCAGAACACCGATTCGTAACGGCACCGTTGAGAATGACAGCAGGCCGTCGAACGCCAGATTGAATAATCGGCGCACCGAGAAAGAACTATGGCCATGCTTGCGCGAGGGCGCATCGAACTCCACGCCGACGCTGCCGAAGCCGACCCAGCCGTAGATGCCCTTCATAAAGCGCGAACGCTCGCGCATTCGGCGCACGGCATCAACAACACGTCGATCCATGAGGCGGAAATCGCCTTGCCGATCAGAGATCGGAATTTCAGACAGCATGTTGAAGACGTGATAGAAAAGCTTCGAAGCCGTTTGACGAACCGCGCCATCGCTCGACCGGTCGCGCCGGACGCCGATGACCACATCATGTCCCTGTTGCCATAGGTCGAGGAACTTAACGATGAGTTCGGGTGGATGTTGGAGATCGCCGTCCATGAGCACCACGGCACCGCCTTTGGCCTGGTCGATGCCCGCCATCAGCGCAATTTCCTTACCAAAGTTGCGCGACAGGTCGATCAAACGCAACCCGCTCCACTTTGCTCGCCACGCGATTAATTTCGTCCACGTTGCGTCGGTGCTGCCGTCATTCACACAAATCACTTCGAACGCGTGCGAACTTGTGCCCGCGATCTGCTTCAAACGCGTCAGCAGTTCGTCCACCGAGGCCTGCTCGTTGAACATGGGAATAACAACCGACACACCGGCCGCCCGCAAGGGGCGATCCAATGAAGACTGTTCGCGCATCGTATGCTCAAACGTCATGCCTATCCCTCAGTCCACACACCGCCCCACTCCGCGATACTGTTGAGCCTTTCGGCGCAGGAAAGAGTTGCCCCCTCGGCGCGCATGGATGACGCACCGCCCTTCACTACGCCAGCAAAGCGGTAAATAATTGCCTTATGCCGTTCTGCCTCGTTAACGCGCAGGCGCAGCAGCCCCGGTGCAAAGCCTCATGCGGAAAGGCCAGATTAGCCAGCCTCACCGCAACCCCCGTATATCCATTTAGAATCTACAGCGCCTTGGCCGTAACATCGAACCGAAATGAGGCAGATTCAAGGTCATGAAGCGGGTGGGACGGCAAAGGAAATTGGCCTGCGGCTTGCTGCCCGCTGGCAGAGAAGATGACGCCGAAGTCGTTAGAAACATATGGAAATTGTGCGTAGCCAATACATGGAAAGGCGACAAATTCCGGAGCTCCAGCCGTCATTTCTGCTGCATTGCAACCGCAGCAAAATGGAAGCAGTGCCCGATTTTCCTAACCGTAATCTCTTAGAGATCGGCTAGAGCGTCGATAACCATCCGAGGCGTGATGATCTGCGGCAACAATCGGGGCGCGCCCTGATCGGAGTAAATCACATACACAGGCACGCCATCCCGCCCCAGATCGTGGAGCGCTGCAGTGATTTCCGGATTGCGATTGGTCCAATCGGCCTTGAGGTAGGCGACATGGTGGGCCCGAAGTGCCTCGGCGACTTCCGGCTGCGACAGAGCCACGCGTTCGTTGACAAGGCACGTAATGCACCAGGCTGCCGTGAAATAGACGAACACGGGACGACCTTGGGCGCGCAGTTCCGCAAGACGACCAGTGCTGAAGGGTTCAGCCAGCGCACCCACCGTCGGCGACGAAAGTGTGTTGACGGTGCGCGGTCGCAATGACCCAACAATACTCAAACTCAAGACAATTGCGATGAGCGCGACAATGCCCCAGGCACGACGCCCCACCTCGGATCTTGCGGCGATCCCCCAACTCCACGCGGCAAAGCCGGCGCAAAGCAGGCCCGCAAACGCGAGCGCGGCGCTTGATGAATCAACTTGCTGGATCAAAACCCAAATGAGCCACGCACTTGCTCCATAGAGCGCGAAGGCAAGAACTTGTTTGAGACGCTCCATCCAAAGACCGGGGCGCGGCAACCCGTGGCTCAGACGTGGGACAAGTCCAATGATGAGATATGGAAATGCGAGACCCAACGCTAGACCTTCGAACACGGCAATCGTCATAACCGGAGACTGAGTCAGGGCAAACCCCAGCGCGACACCCATAAACGGTGCCGTGCACGGTGTTGCGACAACAACAGCAAGAATCCCGGTGAAATAGGTACCCCACACCCCGCTCTTTGCAGCGAGCTCCTGGCCAACGCCAATGACACTGGCGCCAATCGTGAACACACCCGAGAGGCTCAGGCCCAGCACCAGCATCACGTTCGCAAGTAAGCCGACAACAACCGGGTTTTGAAGTTGAAAACCCCAACCAACAGCCTCACCGCCGGCACGGAGGACCAGAAGCAGCATCGCCAGAAACGTAAACGCCGTGATGATGCCAGCGGTATATACGAGGGCATCACGCCGGACGACCCACGGCGCCGGGTGCCGGGTCATTACCGCAAGCACCTTCATCACGACAACCGGCAGCACACACGGCATGACATTCAAGATGAGACCGCCAATAAATGCGAACACCATGGCGATCCAAATCGTCATGGTGCCATCACCGGATGCTTTGCCGGCAATCACCTTGGAATCGATTTCGTAGCCTGTACGGCCGGATTCCGTGTTCTCGACCACGAGCACCCCGGTAACGGCGGTGCCCCGCGATGGACCAGCCTTGATATGCAATAACAACTTGCCATCGCTGATCGCCATCCGCTGCGTTGCCGCATTCACGATCACGCCGTCGCCGTCAGGAGAGAACGCGGCAGAAGCAATATGTTCGCTATCGAATCCGGGACCAGCCTCCAAATTCAATGTCGATCCATCGTTGAAAAAAACGACCGGCCACGGAGCTGATTGAGGAATTCGTGCTTGAGCTTGCGCAAGGGCGGCAACGTCAACGCCGGTCGACACTTGCTGCGCAGATGCGTCGACCGCAAGGGCGACGGTGAAATCACCTTCCTCCGGAATACAAACATCTGCGCAGGCAAGCCATGTAGCGTGGGCCTTTACTCGGACTTGGCCGACCGGAACAGCCCGGTCCGCGTAAAGCTTGGAAGGTAGTATTACTCGGCCTTCATAGCCGAAGTTCATGAGCCCGCCGGTCGGAATACGTGATGGCGGTGGCCATTGCAGCGGCCCGGCCGTCAAGCCATTCGGCAAAATCCACGTCAAACTTACAGGAAGTCCAGAGTCCCCGGGCGTACGCCAATAGGTATGCCAGCCGGGCTCAAGTTCAAGAGAGAGCCCCACCGAAACTGAACCACCCGGCGCAATATTGGTGTGGTCAACAATCAGCATTGCCCGGGTGTGGGGCGTTTCAACGACATCACCAGCCCTTGTCGGCCGCGACAACCCCGCACAAGCGAGTCCGACAAGAAGCAGAATAGTGATGTACCGATATATCATAATAGTGCGCAGCCATCATCAGGCGTCGAGTCATTTATTCGCGGACGCATGACCATGACTTATGGAACTCCCGCTCCCAAATCGACCCAAGTTGAATTCCTTAGATCGACGACATTGACCAATGCCTCTCGATAATCGAGCTGAGCGACGATATGCGCCAGTTTAACGACGCAGGATATTGATCCTTTATTTCTGAGAGGAAGACTGATCAATTCGACAATCACCTCGCGCCCGCCCGACGTCACGGCCAAACTTTCGGTGTGCCAGCCGCACGGCAAGGTACACATAAGTTGGTGGGCCCGCCTTACAACAGATCGAACTCCCGATGGCATAATAAAGAGAAAGTCGTTTCCGGTCTGCTCACCGAAGGTGTCCGCCAGCCGCGTACCGATCAAACGTAATGGCAGAGTACCTCGTTGTTCAACATCGACAATCATCGTCCATGGAGCAAAGCGGGGAAGGGCTTGATCCAAGAAGCCGGCGACGGACGGGACGCCATTCTCACAATGAAGCGTGCGCCAGTGGGCTATAAAATCCGCGCGCGCCGATTGTTCGGCCGCGTCTGACGCTACAGGGTCGAGCATAGCACCCAGACCTTTTCTCAGACGGCTAGCGCGGCAGGTCGCTAGCACCCATAAGAAATTCGTCAACGGATCGGGCGGCCTGACGGCCTTCCCGTATGGCCCAGACCACCAGGCTTTGGCCGCGCCGCATATCGCCCGCGGTAAAGACGTGAGGAATCGACGTCCGATAAGTACGGGTGTCGGCGAGGAGGTTGCCGCGTTGATCGCGCTTGAGATCCGGAAGTTGCTCCAGCATGCCGACAAAGGTCGGATGGACAAAGCCCATTGCAAGGAGCACGAGATCGGCCTTCAACTCGAACTCGCTGCCCGGAACTTCTTTCCCGCCTTCGAGCCGGACCAACTGCTGTGAGACCACGCGCCCATGCCGATCGCCGGTGAAGGACTGCGTCGCAACCGCGAACTCACGCTCGCACCCTTCTTCCTGCGACGACGATGTACGAAACTTGAGAGGCCAATATGGCCATATGAGCGGTTTGTTTTCCTGGTCTGGCGGACGCGGGAGAATTTCAAGTTGGGTAACTGACTTGGCACCTTGGCGGATCGACGTCCCAATACAGTCTGACCCGGTGTCGCCGCCACCAATGACAATGACGTGTTTGTCCTTAGCCAAAATTGCTTCTTTCGCCGGCACTTTATCGCCGGCAACGCGCTTGTTATTCTGAACGAGGAACTCCATGGCGAAATGAATCCCCTTCAGCGCTCGGCCCGGAACCGGAAGGTCTCGCGGAGATTCAGCACCACCGGCGAGCACGACCGCATCGTAACCCGCGATTAGCTCGCTTGCCGGTATATCAACGCCAATATGTGTATTCGGGCGAAACGTAACTCCTTCGCGCTCCATTTGAGCGACACGGCGATCGATGAGATGCTTTTCCATCTTAAAGTCGGGAATGCCATATCGCAGAAGGCCACCAATGCGATCAGCTTTCTCAAAAAGAACGACCTCATGACCGGCTCGAGCGAGTTGCTGTGCGGCCGCCATTCCGGCCGGACCCGAACCGACGATAGCAACTCTTTTACCGGTCTTGCGTCGAGGACTCTCCGGGACAATCCATCCTTCCTGCCAACCCTTGTCTACGATCGAGCACTCGATCGTCTTGATCGTAACAGAGTCGTCATTGATATTGAGGGTGCATGCCGCCTCGCACGGAGCCGGACATATCCGACCCGTGAACTCTGGAAAATTATTGGTTGAGTGAAGCGTGTCGAGCGCTTCGCGCCAGCGACCGCTGTAAACCAGATTGTTCCAGTCCGGGATCAAGTTATTAACGGGACACCCGGTATGGCAAAAGGGGACGCCACAATCCATGCACCGCGCGCCCTGAGCCTGCACTTCTGAATCGGGCAGCGGACGAACGAACTCGCGCCAATTGCCGACACGCTGAGCAACCTTGTCGTAAGGTCGGTCCCTACGGCCGATCTCAAGAAACCCTGTCGGCTTACCCATGAACTTGGCGACTCCCAGACCTCGCGGCCTCCTGGGCCTTCGCCGCTGCCAAGTCAGTCAAGGCACGCCGATAATCCACGGGCACAACCTTGATGAATTTGGATACCGAGCGATTCCAATTCTCGAGAATATTTTTGGCACGAACGCTGCCCGTGTAGTGACGATGGCGTTCGATCAACGCATATAGGCGGGCCGCGTCGTTGCGAAGCGGATCGGCTAGCAATCCACCGAGATCACCGTTTTCACCTGCCGAAACCGGTTCGATATGGACCTTCTCCAACTCGACCATCGCAAGATTGCAGCGCTGGCGGAAACTCCCATCCTCATCAAGGACGTAGGCAATACCGCCAGACATGCCGGCAGCAAAATTACGCCCAGTTTCACCAATCACGACAACAACTCCGCCAGTCATATATTCGCAACCATGATCGCCGATGCCTTCGACGACCGCGATTGCGCCGGAGTTGCGCACCGCAAAGCGCTCGCCGGCAACACCTGAGAAATAACACTCACCTTCGATGGCACCATAAAGGACCGTGTTCCCCACGACGATATTGGATGCGGGATCGGCGGGGCACTCCGTCGGCGGAAAGATCGCAATCCGACCGCCCGACAACCCTTTGCCAACATAGTCGTTGGCAGCACCACTTAACTCGAACGCCACACCACGCGTCAGGAACGCACCGAAACTCTGTCCGGCGATACCGTGGAACTTTACGGAAATCGTGTCCTCAGCCAAACCGACATGCCCATAGCGGCGTGCAATTTCGCCTGACAGCATCGCGCCGACTGTTCGGTTGGTGTTTCGAATGGCGGAGTCAATGACGATGGGCTTGCCGCCATCAAGGGCAGCCTCCACTTTAGCAATCAACGTGCGATCAAGAGCGTGTTCAAGACCGTGATCCTGATGCTCCCGATTACTGATCTTGACGTCAGGTCCCACCGCGGGGCGGTGCAGGAGACGTGAGAAATCGAGACCTTGGGCTTTGTAATGGTCGATAGCCCGGCGCGCATCAATAAGATCCATGCGGCCGATAAGTTCGTCGAAACGGCGAACGCCCATTTCAGCCATCAGCTCTCGGACTTCTTCAGCGACGAAGAACATGAAGTTGATCACGTGTTCAGGCTGCCCGGCAAATCGCTTCCGCAGAACCGGGTCCTGCGTCGCAACACCGACAGGACACGTATTGAGATGACATTTGCGCATCATAATGCAGCCAACCGCAATCAACGGCGCTGTCGCGAATCCAAACTCATCCGCGCCGAGCAATGCTCCGATGACAACGTCACGGCCTGTCCGCAGACCACCGTCCACCTGCACGGCAATGCGACCGCGTAGACGATTCAAAACGAGAGTCTGCTGCGTCTCCGCAAGTCCAATCTCCCATGGCGATCCGGCATGAGTCAGGGAGGTGAGCGGTGACGCACCTGTCCCGCCTTCGAATCCGGAAATTGTGACATGATCGGCACGCGCCTTGGCGACACCGGCCGCCACCGTACCAACGCCGATTTCAGAGACCAGTTTTACGCTGACGCGCGCTTTAGGATTGACGTTCTTCAGATCGTGGATGAGCTGCGCCAAATCCTCGATCGAATAGATATCGTGATGCGGCGGCGGCGAGATGAGACCCACGCCAGGCGTTGAGTGGCGAACCTTGGCGATAGGACCGTTGACTTTGTGA
>SCTM01000241.1 GCA_004297485.1 Rhodospirillaceae bacterium | reverse complement strand
TGCACTAGCCACGGCCAAGCAGCTAATGGATTATCTCCCCGCTCAAGCCCGATCAGGATCGATGTTTGAGTCGGATTGTGCAGGAGCCAGAAGAACGGATCGGCGCCGCCCACCCTGACTTTGGTCCATCCGGAAACTAGATAATTGCCCAGATGCGCGCCAACGGCGCATGCCCAGATAAGCGAAGACGCTTTTTCAAGGATGTTCGCACCCATCGGATTTTCCATATGGCGCGTCATCCAGTCCTGGCGCGTGGATATGATGGTCGTAAGCGCACCGATGGTGACGAACAGACCGATGTCCAACAAACTGCCGTAATCTGTCTCGGAAACTGCGATACCGCTGGCCGCATTGAACTGATGACGAAAGGCAATATAGTGAATTGCGGTCGGAATAATGAAACTCGGGTACCGCAAGGCCAGAACACCAGCGGCCAATCCAATTGCCGATCCGACCCTAAAGAATGCACTGTACGGAGGAGGAAGTTCGCCCACAGGACCAAAAAATACGGTCGCCGCATCGAATGCGATTTGAATTAGCAGTACGACGCCGATGCCGCGCACCAGAACCCGCAGTAGTGGCGGGATATGAGAGTATTTGACCTTGAGCGCTAGCGCGGCAATGACGAGGGTCGTTATTTCGAGCGCGAGACAGCCGACCGGTGGCCCATCGGCAATCCTCAGCACAAGGCTACGGACCGCCGCATAGACAAAGAGTGACCCGATCAAAATAAGGAACGGCGACGCGGCTTCCCACAATCTTGGAAAGGCCTTGGATGACAGCGGATTGACGACCTCCGCAACCATCATTGTCGACCGCTTATCCATCGGCATCAAACTACCGAGACCTGTGTTATCGGCCCTTCCCACATCCGGCAAAGCAGCCCAAGTAATCTATCCTTCAGACGCAAACCTCGGTGGGAAGCGCGAATCCACACCTGCATTTCTAGCCGGACGAATTTGCGCAGAGTTCCTGGCAAAGCGGTGTGATCTTGCTGTGACCAGCCGTTTCCATTGGATATTGCCGGTAACTCCCCATATTTTCGTGGGGCCGGACAGAATGGCTGCGTTGCCTATATTCGGCTTGAGATTCCCGGTACAGGTCGAACGAAAGGCACATCAAATTGAGTATTTTGCGGCGCGGCATACCACGCACTTCGCTGAATCGCCGGTGTCGGATTGAGCCATTTGTTTGAGGACCGGAATGCCAGTGCCAGTCACTCAAGCGGGACTATAGGAACGGAGCACGCAATAGCAGAATCTGACCATATCGTCGCGGATAGTCCATGGGCAGGCATTGCACGTACATGGCACCGACTGAGAGAGGCGCTCGAACAACGGCCGTTCCTGCGTAATGTCTCCATTATGCTCACCGGAACAACCAGTGGCCAGCTGGTCGGAATTATTCTCTCGCCGGCGTTGACCCGACTCTATTCTCCCCAACAATTTGGAATCCTGAGTGTCTACCTCGCCATTCTTTCGATTCTGGTCGTAATTGCGTCGCTGAGATACGAACTGACGTTAACTCTCGCAAAGACAGATATCGACGCGATTAACTTGACCGCGATATGCGCATGCGGGCTCATCATTACAACAACTTTGGTCAGCGTCGGCGCCTTCTCCGTCCCGAAGAGCGTCATGGAGAATTTCTGGCCGACGCCCCTGAGTTCCCTAAACATGATGACCTATCGAGTCCTATTGCCGG
>SCTM01000240.1 GCA_004297485.1 Rhodospirillaceae bacterium | reverse complement strand
TCCGCGCTCTTACGGCACGACCGAGACGCTGGCGATCAATTGCTCGTTGCCGAGCGCGCAGGCAAGAGGCCTGCCCAAAGAGTGTTATGGCGTGCCGCTGCCGGGAAATACGTTGAAGATCGTCAACCCCATAACCGGTGTCGTGGTTCCGCGTGGCGAACGAGGCGAGATCGGGATCAAGGGCCCTACGCTGATGATGGGCTATCTTGGCAAAACATCCGAAGAAACTCTGGACGCGGAAGGTTTCTACCGCACCGCGGACGGTGGTTACGTCGATGCCGAGGGCCGACTCTTTTGGGAGGGGCGCCTGTCGGACATCATCAGAACCGGCGCTGCCAATGTCTCGCCTGTCGAAGTGGATGACGCAATTAGCACCTATCCCGGAATCAAGGTTACCCAAACGGTCGGTGTGCCCCACGAAACACTTGGTGAGATTGTTGTCGCATGCATCGTACCGCACGAGGGTGCTGTTATCGATGAAGCGGCGCTACGCGATTTCCTCAAGCAGCGTCTGGCCAGCTACAAGGTGCCGCGGCATGTGCTGGTCTTCCGCGACGACGAACTCTCGATGACCGGGGGGGCTACCAAGATTAAGGCCGGTGCGGTTCGCCAACTGGCCGTCGAGAGGCTAAGCCCTGAGAATCGTTCGCAAAAGGCGAGCTGAGTCGTAGCGGGTCTGGGCCCTGTCTCAGAGCCCCGGTTCAGGCACCGAAGCTGGCCAACGCCGCCATGGTATCGAGTTCGGAAAAAGCGTTCGCGAACCGTTGCGCCAAGACCAAGGACACCTCTCTGCGCTGCCATCCGTCGGTCCCCAGCGTCGACAGCCAGATCGCCAGCCCATAGGCGGGCGTCGTGCGGTAGCGCAGCCAAGCCGCTTCCGTGGACGGGCGTTGGTCATCCGGTACCTCGAGCGCCTGACGATACTCCTCCACGAGTTCGGCCTCGTTGCGGCGCCGGTCATCCTCTGTGAGCGCGCTGATCAGAAAGTGCCCGACATCCTGGGACCATTCGCCCCGGCGGACGACCTGCCAGTCGAGGAAGCCGACGTTGCCGTCGGGCAGGACATAGGTGTTGCCGATGTGCGTATCGCTATGCAGCAAAGTCATGGGTCCTGTGGTGAGGCTCGCCACGTAGCGCGCCCATATCCCGACAATCTCGTTGCCGTCGTATCGTGTCACTTCTCGCGGAATGGTCTGCCCAGCCCGCTCCAGCCCCGTTGGAATGCGTTTCTTGAGCCCGACCTGCCAGCCTTGGCTGGGCTTCCAGGTCTGCAGCCAACGGAGTCGCGGGTGGTTCCACGCCGTGAGGCCCCAATACCGGCTGTGCAGACGGGCCAGCCCCCGCAGCCCGTTCGCCACCTGTGCGACGGTCATGGGCCGGGTGGCATCCCGCGGGTCTGCACCGCGCTTGGTGATGTCTTCCATCACGAGCAGGAAGTCGAGCCGTAGCAGTTCGATCATCGACTTGTAGACGAAGGGGTGATCCACGGGGAGCGGTACCCCCGATTGGAACAGCCGTGCCTCGTTGAAGAGATTGCGGTTGCGGAAATGCACCCATCGATTGCGCGGCGCATGGGCCTTGAGAAAGACGGTTTCAGGTCCGAAGCCGGCGGAATAGGTGAGGCCGAGCCGTACCCGTCGATTGGTGCCGTCGTCCCGGGTGACGATCGTGACATCGCCGACTTTGGCATCCGGATGACGGCCGGCGATCGCTGCCGTTATCCATTCCGGGGTGACATCCTCCCAGCGCGTGGGAATCCGTGACGGCCGCAAGGTCTTGCTCAACAGCATGGTCCCCCCTGAAGTGCCGTCACCGTTGGCTCGGTCGGCCGGCCGCGACAAGCTTGTCTATCAGATCCCGCGGCGGCGATGGGCTCGGGGTGCTGTATAGAGCGCTAAACCTCGACTTCAATCCAATCGTCGACCACGCGCACGGGGTAGGTCTTGATGGGCCGCACCGCCGGTGGATTCATTGCCCGCCCCGTTGCCAGCTCGAACCGTGCGCCATGCGTGGGGCAGGCGATCCACGTTCGCCCCATGCGCCCGCACTCGAGCGTCTCGTTGGCGTGCGAACAGATGTTCGAAACCGCGTGTAGCTTGTTTTCCGAATTGCAGATGAGGATCGCCTTGCCGCCCACGTCGACAGCCTTTTTTGTGCCGACGGGAACCTCTGACGTTTGCAATACGCGCGTATAAGTGCCTGGCACCGGTCGTCACCTTCGTTGTTCAAATGTGAGGGTGTTCATAAAAGAAGAGGACGCTTGTTGCCAAGCGTCCTCTGTGGATTCTCATATAGCCTGCGCCCAATTAGGGCTTGCCGACGTACTTGTCGATTGTGCGCTCGAACTGACGGATGCGGATTTCCTGGTAATTCCCAAGCGTCAGGCCCCGCTTCTTGGACGCTGCGGCGCCCTCCTGCTGGAGGCCGAGGTTATCGGTGTCCTGATCGAACACGCCGCCAAAACCCGGATCGATGCCTGGGACCTCGCTGTAGGACTGTCCGAGGGTGAGTGTGAACGGCTCGGCTGGAGCCGGACGTGCCTCACCGGCCGGAATGGGACGCAGGAACAAAAGTTCGTATATGCACTGGGTTGGATCCTTCGGATTGGGACGGAACCTGTACACCATGGGCAGCGAGATCCCCGGGAACAGGAAGCAGTTGGGAAAGATGTTGTAGGAGTAACAGTCCAGCATTTCGGAGTCCGAATAGCTGCTGAGATCACTCTTGAGGGCTTTGGTCATGACGTCCCGTAGAACGTCGGCCATCACCCCGCGGGCCGTACCGCCTTCCGGAACCGTCAGCTTGTCATCGCCCAGCACGGTACGGTCGCCAAGCGTGAAGGTGTCGAGTACGTCCTGTTCGGTGTGCTTGCCGTACAGATGCGGGCTAAGCACGCCCATGGGCGCGAGGAAGCGGCTGACATGGTCGCCCCAGACATCATATTGCGAATTCGCATCGCCCGTCGACAGCGCGACCAATGGATGCGTTTCAATCACGTGATAGGATTCCAGGAACGCCTCGGCCGCGAACTTCCAGTTGCACGGCATATGCTTGATGACGTGCATTGCGACGTAACGCTCTTCCAGCTTCCACTTGGCAAAATGTGCCGAGACTTCCGGCCCAATGTATTCGGCCAGCGGCGGCGCCTTCTCATCCATGTTGATCCAGACGAAGCCTTGCCACAGTTCGACCTTCGCTTCCGGCAATCTGGTCTTCGCTGTATCGACGTGCGGGAAATCCCATTGACAAGGGAGATATTTGAGCGAGCCATCAAGGTTGTATTGCCAGCCATGGAATGGGCACTTGAAATCAGTGGCATTGCCTTCCGATCCTGATCCGCGGAGCTTGGTGCCGCGATGGAGGCAGGCGTTGTAGAAAGCCTTGACCTGATTGGCGGCGGTTCTGGTGATGATGAAGGATTGGGCCCCGATGTCGTAGACAATGTAGTCGCCGACGTTGGGGATGTGCTCTTCACGGCACGCCCACTGCCAAGTGCGGTTCCACATCCGCTCATATTCGAGTTTGGCGAATTCCGGTGTGATGTACCGATCGTACGCGATGTCTTCGTCGCCGAGGAATTTGTAGTGCTCGGCCGTGATCGACGGCGGCGCCTGCACTTTATCGTGCGACAGGATTTCCTGCGTGCTCGGCGCGCCCGGGCAACGGGCCGCGCCCTTTTCACCAGGTCCGATTTTCGGATTTTGAACGTTCATATGGGTGTCTCCTTCTTTATTCTCAGGCAGCAGCGCGCCGCTGCACGGCACCGCTTGTGTTTTTGTGAACCGCGCCGTCTTTCATGATCATAACCAGGCGGTCGGCATTCAGGAGCACGGACGAATCCGCGATGGGGTCGCCGTCGACAAGCAACAGGTCGGCCAGGTAGCCTTCCCTCACTTCGCCCAGCTTCTCGTTTTGTCCCATGGTCATGAGCGCACCGCCGTTTCGCGTGGCGCACTGTAGGGCTTCGGCAGGGGTGTAGCCGAAATACTTCACGAAAAGTCCGATATCGCGGGAATTGGTGCCGTGACGGCTCCAGGCGAAGCCATAATCTCCACCAATGACATGGCGGATACCACGCTTGCGCAGCGCCGTATGGGTTTTGGCCGAGGCCTCGACCAAGCCGGGGATACCCATGTAACCGCCGACCTGGGCCGTCAGGCCGTGGCCGGCGGCTTCATCGTTGACGATGGTGTGGAAAAGGCTGGCGGTCGGCACCACGAAGATGCGGTCCTTGGCTGCCTCAAGCATGTCGAGCGTTTCTTCGTCGGTATATTCGCAGTGGAAAAGGACATCGACGCCGGCACGTACGCAACTCTGGGTCCCGCCGATCGAGCGCGTATGGGCGTTCACCTTGCGTCCGAAGCTGTGCGCCGTTTCCACTGCCATGCGAATCTCGTCAAACGACATGGGCGTCGTGTTGGCCGGCGTGTTCGGATAGAAGGGGTCGCCCGATACATCGAGCTTGATGTTGTCACATCCCTCGCGACAGCACAGACGCACGGCCTTACGCATCTCTTCAGGACCGTCGATCACGATCGAAGGCCCCCGGCGCGGATTGTGCGCCTTGCTTTCATCACCCATACCGCCGGTGACGGTGATCTCGAGCGATCCCGCACGAATGCGCGGCCCGGGCAGGCGGCCGGCATCGACCTCGTTGCGCACGGCGACACCGAGCCGCAGCTTCGCTTCCGATGCGCCATAGGCGCTGGTGAAACCATGATCCAGCAGCACCTTCGCAACGCGCGCGGTGAGAAGCGTGTGTTCCTCGGGCGGTGGTGTGATCAGATCCTCGGTCGAAGTGACCGCCTCGAAGGAAAGGTGCGCATGACCTTCGGTCATGCCCGGCATCAGGAACAGGCCCTTGCCGTCGATTACCTGACACCCCGCTTGGGCGAGTTGTCCCGACGTGCGCGAAACGGCACTGATCCGGTTGCCCTGCACAAGAACATCCCCGTCAAAGGGGGCCGCGCCAGTGGCATCCCACACCTTCGCACCGACGATAAGTGTCTTGTTCATCGGATTTGCGCCTCCTCCAGTTTTGGCCTACACCAGCCATTGCTTACATTATGTCGCGCGGCTCCGGCCGCCGAATGACCGGGCCCGCACCCCAAATTGCCTGTCTCTGCTAGCCCGGCGCCAAGCGTTGTTTCTCCGTCCGAAGTTGGCCATCCTCCCCTGGAAACCGGCGGAAAAGAGGGAAGAGCATGATCAGAGGCATACATCACGTCGCAGTCCATGTCCGCGACCTTGACCGGATGGTGAAATTCTATCGGGATGCCTTTGGCTTCGAGCGCGCCGACGAAGAGTTCGGCTGGCGCGACGAGCCGTTGATCGCCCAGATCATTGACGTTCCGCGTTCCGCGGCCCGCGGTGTCATGCTGCGCGCCGGCAGTTGCTACCTGGAACTGTTCCAATACAGCGCTCCCGAGCCCGTCTCCACGCGTCCCTTGGCCCCTTATGATCGAGGGTATACCCATTTCTGCGTCGATGTGACTGACATCGAGCAGGAATATGAGCGGTTGCGCACCGTGGGCATGACGTTCGGACATCCCCATCCTTTGGATGCCGGCAATGTCAAAACGATCTATGGCAGAGATCCTGAGGGTAACATCATCGAAATCCAACAGACCGCCGACGATTGCGCTTTTCGCCTGGATAAGCTTCCAGCTCTCGCAAAATGACAGCGGCGAGGCGCTGGTCACGCATATCGGCCAAGACCGGGCCTACCTTAAATATAATAGCCCTTCCGGCCGAGATTGACCTGATTTTGGCACAAGATTCGTCATGTTTGTACCGATAGGCGCTTGGGTCAAATGAGGTATAATTTACAGACAATTACCGGCACCTGTGCCTGATTTCCCGGACCCGATTTAATGCTATTAGGCCGTGATTGTTGAGCGTCAGATGGCGCTCCCGGCTGGCAAGCCGCCCCTCCAAATGCCAGATAGGCTGATGACCAAGTCCATAACCACCCTCGACGACAAATACACCCAGACCAGTGGGCGGGTCTTCATTTCGTCCAACCAGGCCCTGGTCCGTCTGCCGCTCGACCAGGCGCGCCGCGACCGCGCGACGGGGCTGAAAACCGCTGGTTACATCTCGGGCTACCGCGGCTCGCCCCTGGGTGTCTATGACGCCGCCTTGTGGAGCGCCCAGAAGCTCCTCGATGCTCATGACATCCGCTTTGTACCGGGCCTGAACGAGGAACTGGCGGTCAGCGGTATCCGCGGGACGCAGGAGCTTCAGTGGTTCGGGAAATCGGACTTCGAAGGGGTGTTCGGCCTTTGGTACGGCAAGGGCATTGGCGTGGATCGGGCCTGCGAGTCCCTCAAGCTTGGCAATCTTGAGGGCGCTGCAGCAAAAGGCGGTTTTCTCGCCGTGGCGGGTGACGACCATGGCGGAAAGTCGTCGGATAGCGCACATCAGTCCGAGCACACGCTGATCGCGGCTCTGCTTCCGATCCTCTATCCGGCCACCGTTGCCGAGATCATCGAATTCGGGCTGTTCGGGTGGGCAATGTCCCGCTACAGCGGATGCTACGTGGGCCTCAAATGTATCACCGACACACTCGACCTCACCGCCGAAATTGATCTGCCTGACGCCCACAAACCCTTCTTGATCCCGGCGGACATCGAGCTTCCGCCCCAGGGCCTCAACCTGAGGCCGAATATTCCGCCTCTGGTCGAGGAGGACTGGTTGGTCAACAAGCGGCTTCCGGCCGCGACCGCTTTCGCCCGCACTAACGGCATCGACCGGACCGTGATCGACAGCCCGCGCCGGACTTTGGCCATCGTCAGTGCAGGCAAGGCCTTCCTGGATGTGCGCCAGGCCCTGTCGGATCTCGGCCTGGACGAAGATGCCTGCCGTCGTCTGGGCATTCGCCTCTATAAGCCCGGCCTGATTTGGCCAATGGACAAGGAACGCCTGGTCACGTTTGCCGAAGGGAGTGCTGCGCTCCTTGTCGTCGAGGAAAAGCGCCCCGTCATGGAAGACCAGGTCGCGCGTCATCTTTACGCCGTCAGCGCGGACCGACGCCCCGACCTTGCTGGCAAGAAGGATTTAAAGGGGGCCCCGCTCTTGCCCGCGTCCGGGGAACTCGCTGTCGCGCAGGTCCGCCATGCGATCAAGACCGTCCTCGACCAGCTCGGCGTTACCGACGAGCGTCTTGAGTCCCAATTCGCGGCTTTCCGGAACCTCGAAAGCCGCGTTCTGGAGATCAGCAGTTCGAAGATCCGTCCCGCCTATTTCTGCTCGGGCTGTCCGCACAATACGAGTACCAATCTGCCCGAGGGCTCGCGTGCGCTTGGCGGGATTGGCTGCCATGGCTTGGCCGCGGTCGTGATGGACCGCAATACCATGCAGTTCATGCCCATGGGTCATGAGGGCTCGAACTGGGGATCGGTCGCGCCGCTCGTCGACACACCACATATCTTCGCGAATATGGGCGATGGCACTTACTCCCATTCTGGCGTTCTCGCCATCCGTGCGTCCGTCGCCGCCAAGGCGAACCTCACGTACAAGCTGCTCTACAACGACGCTGTCGCCATGACAGGTGGTCAGCCTGTCGAGTTGAAGATGACGCCGCTCGACATGGTCAATCAGCTGCTTTCTGAAGGCGTTCGCCCGGTCCGCCTTGTCTCCGATCATCCCGAGCAGTTCGAGGGCATGACGCTGCCGCCGAACGTGAGCGTTCATCATCGCGATGAACTGGACCAAGTTCAGCGCGAACTGCGCGAGGTCCAGGGCGTCTCGGGCATCGTCTACGAGCAGACCTGCGCCGCCGAGAAGCGCAGGCGCCGCAAGCGCGGCAAGATGGTCGATCCCGACAAGCGGGTGTTCATCAATCCAGACGTCTGTGAAGGTTGTGGCGATTGCTCGGTGCAATCGAACTGCATCAGCGTGCAACCGCTCGAGACGGAATTCGGGCGCAAGCGCAAGATCGATCAATCCACCTGCAACAAGGATTACAGCTGCGTGAAGGGTTTTTGCCCGTCCTTCGTTACCGTGACCGGCGCGAAAATCGCGGTGCGTTCCAGCGGCGATCCCGAACGCCTCAGGCAATTGGTCGCAAGCCTGCCGGAGCCATCCGTCGCGGCTCTCGATGCCAGAGGCTGCAATATCTTGGTCACTGGAATCGGCGGAACCGGCGTGTTGACCATCGGCGCGCTTCTCGGCATGGCCGCCCATCTCGACGGCAAGGGCTCAACCATTCTTGACCTTACCGGGATGGCGCAGAAAGGGGGCTCGGTCACAAGTCATATCCGCATCGCTGCCGATCCCAAGGACATCTACACCTCGCGCCTCAGTGAGGGCATGACGGATGTGCTCATTGCCTGCGACATGATCGTCAGCTCGGGGCCGACCGTTCTGAAAACAGTGCGTCCGGGCCGCACCGCGGCAGTCCTCAACAGTGATGTCGCGCCGACGGGCGAGTTTCAGACCAACAAGAAGATGGAACTCGGTGATGACAAGATGCGCGCGGCGATCATCGAGGCGCTCGACGGCGGGCCAGCCTACGACCTTCGCGCCAGCAAGCTGGCAACCGACCTGACGGGCGACAGCATCGGCACCAATATCCTTATGCTCGGCTACGCCGCCCAGAAGGGGCTGCTGCCTGTTTCGATGGCATCGATCCAGGAAGCGATCCGCCTGAATGGAAGCTTCGTTGAGGGGAACCTGCGCACCTTTGCGCTCGGCCGTCTGGCCGCGCACGCACCGGACGCGCTCGCCCGGGAACTTGATGAAAAGACCGAAGACGTGCCGCTTGCGACAATCGACGATGTCCTTGCCAGTCGCACACGCCTGCTCACGGCCTATCAGAACGCAGGATATGCCGGCCGGTACCGTGCGTTTGTAAACGACGTCCGTACCCGCGTTGCGGCGCGGCATCTAAAGGGCGGCGAGGAATTTGTGCGCGAGGTCGCGCTGACGCTTGCCCGCCTCATGGCCTACAAGGACGAGTACGAAGTCGGACGCCTGTACGCCGATCCCAAATTCATGCAGCGCATGCGCGATCAGTTTGCTGGCGATTTCAAGATGACATTCCATCTCGCGCCGCCAACACTTCCGGGACGCGAGGCGTCCGGGCGGCCGAAAAAGCGCGCTTTCGGTGCGTGGGTGCTGGGCTTATTCAAAATCCTCGCGGCGCTGAGAGGCCTGCGCGGCACGCCGCTGGATATCTTCGGCTATACCGCCGAACGGCGCATGGAACGGCGACTCATTGAGGACTATCGCATGCTCATTGGCCGCATTGCCGACCGGCTCGATCAGACAAATCTTTCGGCCGGCGTAGAACTAGCACGGGCCGCGACGGAGATCGCCGGCTATGGGCCGGTCAAAGATGCTTCAGCCAAAGTGTATGAATCCAGACTGAAAGACCTGCTGGACGCATTCGAGAACGCCTCGGCACAACCGCAGTTTCGCGCAGCCTAAGCTGCGGCCGTGCCGGCTTGTAAAAAGCAGCGTCTGGGCGAGGATCACTCGTCCCGATCAGCCCTTGTGGTAGACCAAGGCTCCGGACTCTTCGTAGAACGACAGAGCGGCGCTTGACGTATCGAGCGCGTCTGAAGGCTGGCCCCCTTGAGTCATCTGCTGAATCACTGATTTGAGGTCGTCGGTCTCGATGTCGTAGATCGCGAGATAGGGCAAGAAACCTGCGGATTGGGTGAGGTTCAGTGTCAATCCGAAACGTTGTCCGGATTTGACCCCCTTGATGGACGTGATTTCCGCGAGGTGAACATTATTGTACCAATCATTGTACTCCTTATCGCGCCCCTCTTTGGCCTTGCTGAATACGACCATCTTGTATCGCGGCATCGCACTCTCCCTATATGAATTTGGCTCTTATGTTGTAACGAACCTATCGCTCACAAGCGGCTAAACACTCTTGCGTGCCCTTGCCGCGATATCGTTGGCGGCAACATAGCCGAATGTCAACGCTGGTCCAATCGTGCCGCCCGCTCCCGGATAGCAATTGCCGAATGGGCTGCCCGCGTTATTTCCCGCCGCGTAAAGCTGTGGGATCGGTTTTCCATTGCCGTCAAGCACGCGCGCCTGGGCGTCGGCCTTGAGGCCGCCCTTGGTGCCGAGGTCCCCAAGGTTTATGGGCACGGCATAGAAAGGAGGCTTCTCGATCGGCCCGAGCGAGGGATTTGGCTTTGATGTTGGATCGCCGAAGAAGCGATCATAGGCATTGCCGCCACGGCCGAACTCCGGATCCTCTCCGGCTCTGGCGTACTCGTTCATCTTGGCCACTGTCTTTTTCAGCGCCTCGGCAGGAACTTGAATCTTGGCGGCGAGCGCTTCCACCGTATTCGCCTTGAAGATGTAGTGATCCCACCAGTCCGGCGGAATACTGAAATCGGGCATGATGAGGGTGGGCATGATGCCGCCGGCTGTGAATTTGGCGCGGAAGGTTGCGTCGAACACCAGCCAGCACGGGCAATTGGCGCCGGTCTTCAGCTGGTCCGCAACCATGCCTCTGCCAAAATCGTCATAGCCGCAAGCCTCGTCCACGAAGCGGACGCCGTTACGGTTAACGCAGACGCTGCTTGGGCGGCCGACATCAAACGCGGCTTGATGGATTTCATCGAAGTTCGACGCCAAAGGCATCG
>SCTM01000239.1 GCA_004297485.1 Rhodospirillaceae bacterium | reverse complement strand
CGACCGCCTCATGCTTCATGCGGCCGTTGCTGTGGCGAGCGATGCGATGGGAGGAGCCGAATCCATCCTCGCGTCGACGATCGAATACCTAAAGCTCCGTCAGCAATTCGGAAAGGTCATCGGCACGTTCCAGGCACTGAAGCACCGTGTCGCGGACCACCATGTGGCAATAATCGGCGCGGAAGCTCTTGTCGAAAATGTAGCGGAGGAAGCAAGCAGGGGCAGGCCAGATCTTGCGGGCGCGCTTGAATGCAAGGCGCTCGCGACTAGCGTTTATGCGCGCATTGCCCAGGATTGTATTCAGCTTCACGGCGGAATCGGCTTTACATGGGAGCATCCCGCGCATCTTTTTCTGAAGAGGGCGCTTGTCGACGCAACTTTGTTTGGTTCTGTCGAGCAGACTCTTGACCGTTTCATCGCGAGACTTGGGGTATGATCAGCACAAACACGAACGCAATGTCACGCCGCTTTGCCCCGCTCGACAAGCGTGGCGATCTCGATGCATTCCGCGCCGAACTCCGAGCCTGGCTGAGTGCTACAGTACCCGTTGATTGGCCTCAAAAGATGGAAGGCGCAGATACTGCTTCATATGTAGCGTTCCAGCGTTGGTGGATCGGTGAGATGAGAAAGGTCGACCTGGCGACACCGCATTGGCCACGGGAATGGGGCGGCGAGGACATCTCGCTAAGTCAACAGATCGTCGTGTCAGAGGAGATGGCGCGCGCCAATGCCCCGGACCCTGATCTGTTTACCATATCGCTCTATCATCTTCCGGCCACTCTTTTCGGCCATGGTACGACCGAGCAGCGCGAACGATATCTGCGCGGGGCGAAAGAGGGGCGTGATATTTGGTGCCAGGGGTTTTCCGAGCCAAATGCGGGATCCGACCTCGCCTCCCTTCGGACACGCGCCGAGAGAAAGGGGAGCGCTTACGTTGTCAATGGCCAGAAGATTTGGTCCTCATTTGGAATGTTTGCGGATTACTGCCTGCTTCTCGCGCGCACAAACCCGAATGCGCAAAAAAAGCAGGCGGGTATCTCATATTTCATTCTGGATATGAAATCACCTGGTGTAACTGTGCGGGCCATTCGTCAGATAACCGGGGAGGCGGAGTTTTCCGAAATATTTTTTGATGACGTAGAGATTCCAGCCGAGAATCTAATCGGGCAGGAGAATGAGGGCTGGACGATCGCTCAATCGACTTTGTCGGCGGAACGGGGCTTGATCGTATTCAACCAAGCGGAAAAGCTTGCACGGGCCTTTGATCGAGATTTTCAGTTGGGCAAGGGGAGCTGGGCTCATGACCATCAGTTCCGACGCGAGTTCGGGTTGCTCCATGCGCGTATGCGGGCGCTGCGTATTCTCATTCGTCGGATGTTGACGGAGATCGAAAGGAATCCCGAGATGGGCGGCGCGGTGATCACCACCTTCATCAAACTCCATTGGGCGACTTTGCTTCAAGACTATACCGCGTTTCTGCTCCGTGCGGAGGGCGCCGGCACACTTGCGCTGCGGCCCTCGGTTTTGGGTGGAGGTTCAAATACGGGCCTCCGTGTGAACGATTTCCTTCGCAGCTACGCCTGGACGATTTCAGGTGGAACGAACGAAATCATGCGAAACATTATTGCCGAGCGAGTGCTTGGCATGCCGAGGGGCTGATAATTGCCATGGACGAGAATCTGAATCTCGCGGCCGTATATGATCTCGTGATCGTCGGGTCCGGCGGCGGCTCAATGGCGGCTGCGCTTGTGGCGAAGAGTTTAGGCAAGAGCGCCGTGATTTTTGAAAAGCAGGCCTGTATCGGCGGGTCTACCGCCTATTCCGGAGGAGTTTGGTGGGTGCCAAACAACCCGCTTCTCGCTGAGACGGGCATCGCGGATAGTTACGAGAAATCCCGGGAGTATTTCGATAGTGTCGTAACTTATCGTGGTCCCGCGGTTACCGCGCAGCGGCGCGATGCGTTCCTAAAAGCGGGCCCGCACATGGTCACATTTTTGCGCGGCCTCGGAATGAAGTTTCGGCGGCCCTACGAGGATTGGCCGGACTATTATGACGAGTTGCCGGGGGGGCTTCCCGAAGGCCGTTCGCTACTAGCAGAGCCGTTCAACTTGAGGGAGCTGGGGCCCTGGAAGGAGCATCTCGCGATCTATGGTCCGCTGGAATATATGCCGATTAGCGCTGAAGAGTTTACGACGCTTTTTCTCCTCAAGCGAACATTTCGGGGCAAGGTGAAGGCTGTCAAATATGCCTGGCTAATGATGCGCGACAAACTGACCGGAAGACAGACGGTCACGAATGGTGGAGCGATTCAAGGACGCATGTTACAGATCGGGTTACGGGAAGGCCTGCAAATTTTCCGTAATACGCCGGTCAAGAGTTTATTGCTCGAGAAGGATCGTGTCGCTGGCGTGGTCGTTCAACACGACGGACGGGCCGTAGAGGTGCGGGCACGCGGAGGCGTAATCGTCAATGCCGGTGGTTATGCCCACAATGAAGAATTTCGCCGCGTGCATGGCCGAGAGCCGGTTCGGGAGGAGTGGACCAACGCCAATCCAGGCGATACGGGAGAGATTTTGCAGTTGATGATGGATCTCGGCGCCGCCACCGATTGTCTTGACGCGGCCTGGTGGGTGATCACCTCCCAAAATGTCAACGGCGACTGGCCAGAAGGTGCTGTTTGGCCCGGCGGGCGCGTCTATCGGTTTATGCATCACCTTGATTTGTCATTGCCCCACTCGATCATGGTCGATCACGATGGATGCCGGTTTTGTAATGAGGCTGGCGCCTATATGGAGATCGGTGAACGTATGCTCGATCGGCACCGCGAAACGGGTAGGGCGGTGCCGGCATGGGTGGTGTTCGACAAGCGCCACCGCGATTGGTACCCGTGGGGCACGCAGCCGCCAGGTAAGACGCCGCGATCTTGGATCGAGAGCGGCTATATGAAAAAATCTGATACCCTGGATGAGCTTGCGACGCAATGTGGGATCGACACGACCGGCCTTCGGGCACAGGTCGATCGATATAATGGTTATTGCCGAACCGGTCACGATCCTGAGTTTAACCGCGGTGGCCGCGCCTTCGACCGGACCCATGGCGATCCAACGGTGACGCCCAATCCCAATCTTGGGCCTATCGAACAAGGGCCGTTTTACGCCGTCGCAATGTATCCCGCGGATGTCGGAACCGCTGGTGGTGTGGTCACAGATGAATTTGCGCGGGTGAAGCGGCAAGACGGCCGTATCATTGAGGGGCTCTATGCGATCGGAAATGCGGCAGCGCCAATTTTCGGACGGTGTTATCCCGGCGCTGGTGCGAGCATCGGCGCATCCTTCACCTTTGGATTCATCGCGGCACATCACAGTGCAGGATCAAGCACTCTCGCCGAGCTGCTCGCCTAGTGTATCTGTCAAGGCTGAAAGGAACTTGGAATGTCGACATCGGTGAAGCCGCGTACGAGGCCCCCGTTCATAGAGCGCGATAACTATCTGTCCCGTGATTTTCTGGACAAGGAGAAACAGCACCTCTGGCCACGAGTCTGGCAGATCGCCGGACGGCTTGAGGAAATTTCTAAGCCCGGAGACTTTCTGACATATAACGTGGCGGACGAGTCGGTCGTCGTAGTGCGTCTAGTGGATGGCGGCGTCAAAGCGTACCACAATGTCTGTCCGCACCGCGGCCGGCGGTTGGCCGAAGGATGCGGGCGAGCCAATCAATTTCGGTGTCGATACCATGGCTGGGCGTTCGATCTCAGCGGACGCAATATCCATGTCCAAGATCGTAAGGATTGGGAAGATACTCTGGATGACGAAGAGATTGCTCTCCATCCCGTAAAGGTTGGGCTTTGGGGTGGCTTCATCTGGATCAACATGGATCCTCAGTCCGAGAGCCTTGCTGAATATCTCGAAGCCGTTCCGTCCTTTCTCGACCCGTTCGAGTATGAGAATTTGCGGTTTCGCTGGTATCTCGAATTGAAACTGCCATGCAACTGGAAAGTCGCGCTGGAGGCCTTCATGGAGGGCTATCATGTAGCCACCACGCACCCGCAGCTCCTGCCAGTGCAGGGTGATGACTACACGCAGAGCGTGGCGCACGGTAAACACTCGCAATTCGGTTACTTCACGGCGGCGGCGCCACTGGGCGGCCCTTCGCCGCGTTTAAAGAGGACGCCACCACGCGATCTGAGGCCGGGCGTCATCGAGTTCTTTCGTCAGATGGAAGAGGATTTTGGCGCGATCTTCACGGATCGAGACTTCGAGGCCGCCAAGAAAATCATGGATATCGTACCGGCCGATGCTCTACCGGAAATAGCATTTAGCACCGCCGTCGAGCTTGGACGCGCCGCGGCCGAAGCCGATGGGGCGGGCTATCCACGGAACCTTGACTACGAGAAACTTGCCGCGGCCGGAGCCGATTGGCACATCTTTCCGAATTGCGTGACGCTGCCCTGGTTCGATGGTGCTGTATGGTATCGATCGCGTCCGGATGGTGATAACCCCGACAGCTGCATTTTCAACATCTGGTCACTGAAGCGTTACGCTACTGGGTGCGAACCGGAACTCGAGCGAAAAGTCATTCACGATATCACCGGCCACAAGTTCGGCCTCATTATCGACCAGGACATCGCCAACATGAACGCGGTGCAGCAGGGCATGAAGTCGCGTGCATTCCGGCGTGCGAAGCCTAATCCGGTGCAGGAAGTTGAGCTAACCAATTTTCATCAGACGCTCGAGGCGTACGTCCTCGGCGAAACGCCCCGCTGAAACTGCGGGATTGGATCAGCTGAGCTCAATCTTCCTTCGCGATAGTCACGCGAAGTCCGTCGAGCAAGTCATTGAAGATAAGCTGGCAGGAAAGCCGCGAATTGGCCTCCCGATTGGAAGAACTATCGAGCAGTTCATCCTCGTCTTTGCTCATTGCCGGCAGCTTTTCCATCTGTGCTGCGTCCATAACGACGTGACAGCTGGCACATGAGCAGCATCCTCCGCACACAGCCAACAACTCATCAAAGCCATTCTGGCGGATCACTTCCATCACCGACAGTCCGACCTCTCCTTCGACCGTAGATTCGATTCCTGTTCGGGAGACAACAATGAGCTTTGGCATAGCAGTTCTCGAATGGAGATCGATCAGGCGATGATGGGCACTGCGCCCACGTGATTCGCGGGTCATTTGACAATTGATTTTATATTCAAATATGATGAGGAGTAAATCATGCCTATAAAGAAATTGCAAGTGGCGCGCGATTACATGTTTGAATGCTGTGTTCAGTAATGCGACTCATTAAGCGGCCGCGCGTCTTCGAGGTGAGTATTCCGCAGCAAGTTCTTGACACGATTTCGGCGAAGCTTGCGCTCGCGCATCTGACGTATGCGCCTGCGGACTCGGATCCCTGGCGGCATGGTATGTCGGCGCAATATCTGGGCGAGTTTCTCGATTACTGGCGTCATTCGTATGATTGGCGATCGGCGGAGGGGCGGCTCAACCGGTTTCCTCAGTTCAAGGTGCAAGTCGAAGACATCGATATTCATTACTACCATTTACGCGGCTCAGGTCGGGCGCCACGACCTTTGATCCTCACACACGGCTGGCCCGGTTCGATCATCGAATTCATCGACGTCATCGAGCGGTTGGCGCATCCCGAAAGATTTGGCGGACACGAAGATGATGGTTTTGACGTGGTCGTGCCCTCATTGCCGGGGTACGCCTTTTCTTCACGTCCCTCTGCGCCAATCGGTCCGAGGCGCGTGGCCCAACTTTGGCGGCGGCTTATGGTGGATATTCTGGGCTATGAGCGCTTCTTTGCCCAGGGTGGGGATTGGGGCGCGGCAGTTACGTGCTGGCTCGGAAGTGACCATCCAGATTGCGTATCCGCGATTCATATCAACTTGTTTCTCGGACCTCCTCCCGCTGATGCCGAGGATGCGCAGACACGGGCCTGGAGGCAGAGTCTGGAGGCGGTACAGAGCCGCGAATCCGGATACGCGCACCTGCAGATGACGCGGCCACAAACCATTGGTCTGGCTCTGTCCGATACACCTCTAGGGTTTGCTGCGTGGGTGTTGGAAAAGTTTCAGCGATGGGGCGACACGAAAGGCGACATCGAGAGTAGGTTCGACAAGGACACATTGATCACGAATATCATGCTTTATCTGGTCAATGGCGCGGTTGCGTCCTCGCTCTGGATGTATTACGGCGCGAACGAAGAATCGCCTCGCTACGCCGACCGGGTGTGTATCCCGGTAGGGGTGGCGCTGTTTCCAGGCGAATTCTTGCCAATGGCGCCGCGCGCGGCCATGGAGCGCGTTTTGAATATCAAGAGATGGACACGGATGAAGGCCGGGGGACACTTTGCCGCGCTTGAGGAGCCTGCCGCGTTTGCCGACGAGGTCCGGGCTTTTTTCCGCGAGACCAGCATCAATCAGCCGACGGAATAGCCGCCATCCACCGCAATTACCTGCCCCGTCACGTAGCTCGATGCCTCGCTGGCTAGGAAAAGGATTGCACTGGCCAGCTGTCGGGGCTTCGCCACGCCTAGGAGCAAGCGTCCAGGCGCCATGATCGGGCCTTGCGGAATGAAACCGCTGCCCGGTTTGCTGCGCATGGCGTTAGCACCTTCCGTTTCGACGCCGCCCGGCATAATGGCATTGATGCGAATATGGTCAGGAGCAAATTCTACAGCGCTGGTGCGGGTCAACGCGTTAACCGCCGACTTCGACGAGTCATAGTGCGTGTTGTTGAAGATGGTAGGATGTTCGGACCCGATCGACGAGATGTTGATAATCGATCCGCCATTTCCCTGTGCCTTCATTTGTCGGATGACGGCCCGCATGCAAAGGAATGTTCCGCGCGTGTTGATATTGTGCATGCGATCCCATTCATCCACGCTCATATCCATAAACGCGGCCTTTGGACGATGGGCGGCGTTGTTGACGAGAATATCGATCCGTCCGAACTGGCTCATGGCTTCAGCGGCCATCGCGTTCACCGCGCTTTCATCTGAGATATCGACGTCGACTACCGCAGCGCTACCACCGCCGGCGATAATCTCATCAGCCACGATCCGCCCGCCGTTAAGATCGAGGTCCGCCACCAAGACTTGGGCGCCGGCTTCCGCGAAGAGCTTAGCCGTCGCTTTGCCAATACCGGACGCCGCACCTGTGATGATGGCCGTCTTGTTGTGAAGACTAAAAAGATCGGCAAGCACGCGTGGGTTGGGCGTCACTGGCACCTCCAAAGTTACTTGAGAAGATCGAATTATTATTCAAAATTGTGATCGGGCACAATGCCGCTCACGAATGCGGTCTCCTGTGCCGCATATGTCAGGAGGAGCGGCACCGATGGCCTTGAACTTCGAAACCGACGCGGTGCGTTATGACCTT
>SCTM01000238.1 GCA_004297485.1 Rhodospirillaceae bacterium | reverse complement strand
GGGTGCGCGACGTAGAAGTGATGAAGCAGCGTTAATCAAGCGCGCCGCGCCTCCCAGTAATCCTCAAACCGGCCGTTGAATTGGCAGCAGCGCAGCGCCAGGATGGCGTTGGCGCCGCGCACGGTCCAGAACATGCCCGACTGCTTGCAGCGCGAGCCGACCAGGGCCTTGCATCCGGCTTCGATGACGCCCGTGCCGACGAACAGGTGCTGGTTGCGGAATTTGGGGTAGCGCATTCGATCCGTGTTGTTTTCGAAATATCCGGTTTCGATCCGAATCTTGTCTGCCAACTCCGGATTGGGGGAATCGATGGCGCGAAGCGCAGCCAGCAATTCTTCGATCTTGCCTTCGTCCAACAGGTCCTGGTGAACCATCATCCAGCGTCGCTGTTCGGCCTCTTGGTTGGGGTACAGCTTTCGCGCCAGATCCCACAAGTGTTGCCGGGCGTGAAAGAGATCGACGATCTGAATGGCGCCGGGAAAGTGTTGCCCGGCAATGTTCCAAATCCATTCCGATCCATCGCCCATGAAGACCTTCTTTTCGGCGCGGGACCAACCGCGGTTCCAGGCTTCCAGGTAGATGCGTTTGCCAAACTCTTCGGCGGTTTCAATCGCGCCGACGTAGGTGGTCGAATCGGGGTCGCGAATGGCATAGCCCTCGCTGTCCCAAGTCGTTTGCGTGAACACACAACCCAGCTTGGCCTCCCGCGTATGGGCCGGTTGGCCTTCGGTCTTTCCCTGCCGGCCCACGGTTTCCTTTTTCACGACGGGCACGCCGGTCCCATCCACTTGCGTATACAAAACGGGAATCGGTTTTCCCACGATGATCGGCAAGTCCAACTGCAAGGCCCGCTGGATCTCTGCCTGTTGGCGGGTGGCGATATCTTCTCCAATTGCTTCCGCGGTGCGCTCCACGGCTTTGGTGGTCACCTCCAGATCAGCGAGTAGTTTCATCTGCTGGCGCCCGTGATCGAAGGCGGCCTCCTGGCCGACGACTGCCTGCATGCGGCGTACTCCGGGCGAGAACTCCGTGTGGGCGATATCCAGATCGACATCGGCGGGGAATTGTCCGCAATGGCAGTGCGCGCACAGGTAGTACGGACGCCAGATGGTGACCTCGCCCACGGCGGTCAGCACCGGCTTGGAGCGCAATTCCTGATAGCCTGCTTGGTGGCCGCAAGAGCAAGCAATACTCCGCTGCTCGGTCGCGGGAACGGGGAATTGCAGCAACTCGCTGAGCGCCGTGGCGCCGGCGTGGTGCATGGCCGAACGCATGGCCATCTCGGTAGCCTCCAGATCGAGATGGCCGGTCTTGCGACGCTCCTGGAAAATCACGCGCAGGAGTTGGTCTACTTCGCGGGCGACTTCCTGACGGATCGCTTCGGCCGTTTTTTTTCCTGCGGCGACAACGTATCCTCAACCGGCCGTGTCCGGCAGATCTGTGCGTTCACCTCGACGAAGGCTCGACTCAACTCCCGATAACGGGCAAACTCGGCGACCTCGCGCTCGGCCTTGCGTTGCGATGCTGGCGTGGCAAAGCTCTCGGTGACAGTCTTGCCCTCTACCTTGTAGGTGAGCCGGGGATTGGGGCCATGGCCGGGTTCGTCCGGCTTGTGGCAGTGACAGTTGGGATTCCCACAGCGCCCTTGGGTCGAGGTGATCGAACCAGGGCGGAAATCGGCCAACTGTGAGAACTGAGCAAGTAGATCGGCGCGGTGCTTCTCCAGTTGCGGTAAAGAATCGGCCATTACGTAGCCTCCTT
>SCTM01000237.1 GCA_004297485.1 Rhodospirillaceae bacterium | reverse complement strand
AAGCCGTTGACCCATGTGGACGGCATTCCGCTTATCGAGCGTGTGATTCGAAGCGCCGCTGAAGGCGGCGCGGACGGCATCGTCGTCGTGACCGGCTACCTCGGCGACGACGTGCGCCGGTTCCTGGATGCGCTATCCGCCCGGGTCGACATTGCGATCGAGTATGCCGCCAACACCGAGTGGCATCTGGGCAACGGCCGCTCGCTGCTCGCGGCGGCGCCGCTGCTCGATAGTCCATTTCATATCCTGATGTCGGACCATCTCTTCGATCCCGAGATCATGCGCGCCTTGCGTCGCGTGCCGTTGGCAACCGGATCTGCCCGTCTCGCCGTCGACAGCAATCTGCAAAATCCCTATGTGGATCTCGATGATGTGACCAAAGTCCTGCAGGTTGACGGGCTCATCAAAGAGATCGGTAAGACGATCACGTCCTACAACGTCTTTGATACCGGCGTGTTTTATTGCACGCCCGCGCTGATTGCCGCGATCGAGGCCAGCATCACCGAGCACAACGACGACAGCCTCTCCGGCGGCATGCGCCGGCTTGCGCGCATGGGCAAGGCCGAAGTCTTGGACATCGGCGCACGGGTTTGGATCGACGTCGACGATCCCGCCGCCCATGGGTTGGCGTCACGCTTGTTCAGCCTGAAGGCTGTGTAATAAGTTGCGCCTTCCATTCAGGGATCACATGTAACCCACACGACGGTTCCAGACCATCATTAGCAGAAAGCCCCCATGTCAAAAAACTCTCGAATAATTACAACGAAGCTATACCCTCGCTTATCATCCGGCTCAGAAAAGTGAAAGAATACTATCGACGATGAACAACTATGCCACAAGGTTCTGGCAAGACGCTCCAGCAATTGCTCGAGAGCACGGCTTTTGTATCATTCAAGGCTTTTTTGAAAGATCTGAGATTGACTTGTGGGAATCGATTGCACTCAGACTTTCCGAGCCTGATCGGCTTAAAGATTTTTTGACCTTATCTATTTTCAATTCTCTACTACTTAGTGACAGAATCCTTGACCTTGCTAGGTCGTTACTCGGCTCCAATATTGTATATTATGGTGAGACAAACTGTTCTCTCGACAGCCCCCCATACGGTGCGTGGCATTGCGATGCTCGCGGTACACCCCATGATATCGGCGCCGTTTATGATTCTAATCTCCATGAGATTTATCCTGGCTGGCGATTCGCTGTTTATTTTCGCGACTACCGCACATCCAGTGGCGGCCTAAAGGTTGCTCCTGGTTCCCATTGCAGGCCATGGCGAGAGTTGCGTAGCGAGGACCGCAAATTCAAGAAGTACATTGTCGGGAATCAATCTGTTAAGGCGCCAACGCCCTTATTTCCCATCTACAACATTCCAAGCGCGCCAGGCGATCTTGTCATTTTCAATTTGCGCACCTTCCATAGCGCGGGATATCTCCTTCTGAAAGAGAACCACCACGCGCAGATGTTGCCCGACTTTGAGTTACACATGTTAAAGCGTTACCCGGAGTTATTCGAACCCTACCCAATGGGTGAGAGAAACGCTCTATTCTTCGACTATGGCGCGCCGTCTGAAGCGCTGGATCTCTATATCAAGTGGAGAGCTCTTTATACTCTATATGACCCGAAGCAGCACTCGGCGCTGTGGGAGCGGGTGATCCGAGAGTCTGCCCTGGGCGTCTATAGTTACGATCAGCCTACTATCCAGGAATTAGCAGCCAGACGCGGAATTACACTGCGCTTTGATAGGATCATTGCACAGTTACTCTACAAGAAGAACTCTACGGGTTTTCTGAGTCAGCGTGATAAGGATCGCCTCGAATATCTTTTAAAGGAGAATAGAGAGTTCTCGCCATATCACTCATTGGCTTGGGAAGGCTATTAGTGCGGGAGCTCCGGCGTGCGCCCATCAAAAATAGCGAAATAACTCGTCAGTAGTGCGGAGATCGGTACGTTTACTTATTCCCTCAGTCGTAATATTCGCGGCCGAGGTGGGTGATGAGTTCCTCACCTTTCATCCAGCGCAGGGTGTTCTTCAGCTTCATCGACTGGATGAACAGATCGTGTTCGGGGTAGAGCCCTTCGGCGGTCATTGGCGACTTGAGATAAAAACTCAGCCATTCCTGAATGCCGCCCATGCCGGCGCGTTGCGCCAAGTCGAGGAAGAGAATGAGGTCGAGCACGATCGGCGCGGCCAAAATTGAATCACGGCACAGAAAATCGACCTTGATCTGCATGGGATAACCCAGCCAGCCGAAGATATCGATGTTGTCCCAGCCTTCCTTATTGTCCCCGCGCGGCGGGTAATAGTTGATGCGCACCTTGTGGTGCATCTTGCCGTAGAGTTCCGGATAGAGGTCGGGTTGCAGGATGTATTCCAGCACGCCGAGTTTGGATTCCTCTTTGGTTTTGAACGAACCCGGATCTTCCAGCACTTCGCCGTCGCGGTTGCCGAGGATGTTGGTGGAGAACCAGCCGTCCAGGCCAAGCATCCGCGCCTTGAAGGCCGGCGCGAGCACGGTCTTGATCAGGGTCTGTCCGGTCTTGAAGTCCTTGCCGGCGATCGGCACGCCGTTTTCCTGGGCCAGGGTGACGATGGCGGGAATGTCCACGCTCAGGTTGGGCGAGCCGTTCGCATAGGGGACGCCGCTGGTGACACACGCCCAGGCGTAAAGCATGGACGGCGAAATGGACGGGTGGTTGGCCTTCATGGCCGCCTCGAACTTCTTCGGTGTCGAGTGCACGGCCTCCGGCTTCAGGAATGACTCGGTCGACCCGCACCAGCAGGCGACCAGGCGGTCGGCGCCCGAGGTTTTCTTGAAGTTGGCGATGTCTGCCTTGATCTGCAGGGCCAAGTCGTACTTGGTCTTGCCCTTCTTGATATTGGGTCCATCGATCAGCCTGACGAAGTTCGGATCGAAGGCCGCGGTCATCGGCTTGATCTTGGATAGAAACGGCTTCACCAGGGCCAGGTCCTGGGGATTAAGCACGCCGGCATTGGCGGCGGCCTGATAGGCGTTGTCCTTGAAAATGTCCCAGCCGCCGAACACAAGGTCCTTGAGATTGGCCAAGGGCACGAACTTGTTGATTTGCGGTGTCCGCCCATCGGTGCGCTTGCCGAGGCGAATGGTGCCGAGTTGGGTGAGGGAGCCGACCGGCTGCGCCTTGCCTTTCCGAACCAGTTCAACGCCGGCCATGAACGTCGTGGCGACGGCGCCCATGCCCGGCAGCAGAACCCCCAGCTTTCCTTTGGCGGGCGCGATTTTCGACGGCTTATCCATGTGACGCATAGCCCCTTGATCATTTATCCCTTGAAGACAAGGGACATTTTAGGATATCCCTTGGCGGCAAGCAAGGCGAAAGACCATGGCCGCATACACCCTCGCCGCATTCCAGGCCGATTATCCGGACGACGCCGCATGCCTGGCCGCGATCATGGACATTCAGCGCGGCGGGCGTGATCTCTATTGTCCGGCGTGCATGGTCAAAGCGAAGTTTCACCCCATGACTCGGCGCCGTGGATTTGCCTGTCAGGAGTGCGGGCATCATATTTTTCCGTGCGTTGGAGCAGTATTTGAAAAGTCGAGTACTGCCCTGACCAAATGGTTCCTCGCCATCCATTTGATGACCGGCACGCGCCGCGGCGTTACGGCAAAGGAGATCCAGCGGCGGCTTGGTGTGACCTACAAGACCGCATGGCGCATGCGCCATGAACTGCGGAAGCTTATGGCCTCAGCCGACTATCGCGGTGCCATTGTGGGCCAAAGCGACGGCGAATAACCGAACCTAGTCAATCTTCTTGATCGGCTTCGCGGCAAGGCTGAGCAAGGCAGCGAAAGCCTCTTTGTGCTGAGAATGTGTTTCAGTGTCGGAGGGCTTGGGCAAGCTGACGTGCGCGTCCGAAGGCTGCCGGGCACTGGCTTGAGCGCTGCCGGGCGACTTTTTGCCAGTCATATTTACGGTCCTTTTCCAGCAGATGAACGCGAATCCGCCACATCAAAGTGTTCGGGCGTTCCGCTGTGCTCGTAAATCTCCCACATACGTAGGTAAGCTGCTTCGATGTTCTCGGCAAAACGTATGGTGTCAAAAAGAGAATGCGACCATTTATTTTCTTCGAGACGAGCCTTAACGGCTGCGAGCATGGCCGGCTGTGTCGCGAGCGCTACGGCCAGTTCCTCGTACTGCTCCGCGGTTTGTACGATGAGGTCCGGCAGGCCGATCGCCGTCAACAAGCTTGCCGCCACGCGGCTGGCAAAAGTATCCCCCAGTTTGGTTAAGACGGGCATCCCGGCCCACAGGGCATCGCTCGCCGTCGTGTGCGCACCGTAATGAAAGGTATCGAGAAAAAGATCCGCCGCACGATGCCGTGCCAGATGTTCCGATGGGTCCACGCGCTCGGCAAAAACAAGGCGATCGGCTGCGATACCCCGCCTTTG
>SCTM01000236.1 GCA_004297485.1 Rhodospirillaceae bacterium | reverse complement strand
ATGAGGGGCGCAGCGAGATCATGCAGCGTGTGCGTGACTCGCGTGCCAAATCGAACGCCTTGGGCGAGAAGGTGACGGCTTTGGTCGAATCGATCGACAAGGATGCTGCCGTTGTGGTCTCCGATGCCGAGAAACGCGCCGATTTTCTGACCACCCTGGTGATCGCCGTGGCCTTCGGCTCCCTGGTGACCGGCATAGTGCTTGGCACGCTGATTGCGAAATATGGCCTCATTGAGCCTATCCGACTGCTGGTCGAGAACCTGAAGCAGCTCGCGAATGGCAATCTGAATATCGAGGTTTATGGCGCCGAGCGCGGCGACGAAGTCGGGGACATCGGCCGCACGGCGGTGATTTTCCGTGACAATTCGCGAGCTGCCGTTCGTCTCCAGGCCGAGCAGGGGGAGTTGAAGCAACGTGCCGAAGTGGAACGCAAAGCCGCCGTGCTTAAGGTCGCGGAGGACTTCGAGCGGAGCGTCAAGGGTGTGGTCAATATCGTGGCTTCCGCTTCAACCGAAATGCAAACGGCGGCTCAGTCCTTGAGCGCGACGGCGGAGGAAACCACCCGTCAAAGCACCACGGTCGCCGCCGCTAGTGATCAGGCGTCCGCTAATGTGCAGACCGTGGCCAGTGCGACCGAGGAACTGTCGTCGTCGATCGGCGAGATCGGTCGTCAGGTGGAGCAATCGACACGCATCGCCCGGCAGGCCGTGGAGCAGGCAAGAGATACCGGGGTCACAGTTGATGCTCTTGCCCAGGCTGCCCAACGCATCGGCGACGTGGTCAAACTGATTCAGGATGTCGCTTCCCAGACCAACCTTCTGGCACTGAATGCAACCATTGAAGCCGCACGGGCGGGCGATGCCGGTAAAGGATTTGGTGTCGTTGCAAGCGAAGTGAAGGTTCTCGCCAACCAGACCGCCAAAGCGACTGAGGAGATCGCCGGCCAGATCGCCGAGATTCAGTCGGCAACGGCACGGACGGTGACGTCAATCCAGGGCATTGGCACGACCATCACGCAGATCAACGAGATCTCGAGCGTGATCGCCTCCGCCGTGGAGGAGCAGTCCGCGGCCACGCAGGAAATTGCCAGCAATGTCCAGCAGGCCGCCCAGGGTACGCAGGACATCTCGAGTAACATCGCCAATGTGACCCAGGCCGCGGGTCACACTGCGTCGGCGTCTTCGCAGGTGCTTGGATCCGCTTCGGAGCTTTCCCAGCAGGCGGAAAATCTACGAACCCAAGTGGATTCGTTTTTGGGATCGCTGCGCGCGGCCTAAAACCTTTGCCGGCGCGGTGTGGTGCACCGCGCCGGCAGGACAAGGCCCCGGTTTCATTATCCTGAACAGATCCAGGCGGAGAAAATCCGCCACCGCCGAATCTAAAGGAGATAGCTGATTAGTATCTGCCTGTGCCATGCTTCAATCGGAAGCGGTACGGGAATCCTTATGCGCCAACCGATTTACAAAATCCTCTACGTTCAGGTTCTGACCGCCATCGTTCTCGGCATTATCCTCGCCGTGGCCGAGCCCGCCTGGGCCGTGGCCATGAAACCCCTGGGCGATGCCTTCATCAAGGCGATCAGGATGGTGATCCCACCGGTGATTTTCTGCACCGTGGTCGCAGGGATCGCGGGCATGGAGAATGCCAAGGGCGTCGGCCGCGTCGGCGGCAAGGCCATCATCTATTTCGAAGCGGTATCGTCACTTGCTCTGGTCATCGGCCTGGTGGTGGCGAACGTCTTGCGTCCCGGCGACGGTTTTAACGCCGATCCCGGTACCCTGGACGCGGGCGCGGTCGCCGAGTTCGCCACCAAGGCCAAGACGCAAAGCACTGTCGATTTTCTATTGAATATCATTCCGTCCTCGCCGGTCGATGCCTTGGCAAAAGGCGACGTGCTGCAGGTTTTGTTGTTCGCGATTCTGTTCGGCTTTGCCCTATCGGCGCTGGGGCCGCGCACCGTGATGGTTCGTAATTTCGTGGATGAAGTTGGTGCCGTGATCTTCCGGATCATCGGTATGCTCATGAAGGTCGCGCCGCTGGGTGCATTCGGCGCCATGTCCTTCACCATCGGCAAGTACGGTATCGCCGCCCTGTTGCCCATGGCCAAACTGATGGCGTGCTTTTATCTCACCGCGCTGTTGTTCGTGCTTGTGGTCTTGGGGCTGATTGCGCGTTTCGTCGGTTTCAGCATTCTGCGATTCATTGCGTATCTGAAGGAGGAGTTGCTGATCGTTCTCGGCACCAGTTCGTCCGAGAGCGCCCTGCCGACCCTCATGCAGAAGTTGGAAGCTGCCGGGTGCCCCAAGTCCATCGTCGGGCTGGTGGTGCCGACCGGATACTCGTTCAATCTGGATGGCACCAATATCTATATGACCATGGCGGCGTTGTTCATCGCCCAGGCGACCAATACCCATCTGACACTAACCCAGGAGCTGACCCTGCTGGCGGTGGCGATGCTGACGTCCAAAGGTGCGAGCGGCGTGACGGGAGCGGGTTTTGTGACCCTGGCCGCGACCATCGCCGTGGTGCCGGATATTCCCATCGCCGGCATGGCTCTCATCCTTGGCGTCGACCGCTTCATGAGCGAATGCCGCGCGCTCACCAATATCATTGGCAACGGCGTGGCAACAGTGGTGGTATCGGCGTGGGAGCGCCAGCTCGACCGTGTGCGTCTGGCCGAAATGCTGACTGGAATTAGCTCGCGTTTGCCTGCTTCGCCAGGTCCGCAGCCTGGCTCTGGATCTGCGTGACCAGGCCCGGCATGCCGCCCTGTTGGTTGAGGATCGCGGCGTATTCCTGGCGATAAGTGACCGCCATGCTGATGCCTTCGACGATGACGTCGACCACGCGCCAGCCGTCCTCGCGCTTTCTCAACCGCCACGCCACATTGATCGGCTGGACATCCTTGCCGATGATGGTCGAACTGACCAATGCGCCGTCATTGCCGTCGGGCGCGGTCGATTGCACCTGCAAAGTCTGCCCGTTGTATTCGGAGAATCGCCGCGTCCAGGTGTAGACGATCACGTCTTCAAAGCCTGCGAGAAATTTTGTTTGCTCGTCCGGTTGGGCCATTTTCCAGAACCGCCCGAGGGTAAACCGGGCAATGGCCGGGATATCGAAGAACTGCTTGAAGAGCACGCGAAACCGGTCGGCTTTTTGCTGCTTGGGAATGTTGGCCTGCAGCACTTGGACGATGCCGATCTGGGCAAATTGACTCACGACCTGTGCGGGTTCGCCCTTCACGTCCTGGGCGAAGGCCAAGCGGGGAACGGCACCGAGGACGACCGCCGATGCGGAGAGGGTTAGGAGCCTGCGGCGTTGCATCGAATCCTCCGGGAAACCTCAGGAAATGATACGCATAGTCCGAATTCTAGCATTCGCATCCGTGTTCAGCAGGCCGATTTGCGAATGTCAGACTCAAAGGATCACACGTAACGATATGTTACTCGTGGAGGTCGGTAGCGAATGTCAAATCCGCTCCACGAGCGTAGAACGCTATTTCGGCGATTTGGTTGCGGGCTCTTCAGCGAAAGGATCGCCCTCGCTATCCATATTGGGAAGCGCGCTCGGTGGCAGTGGTGCGCCGTTGCGAATTTCCTTGGCCCGGTATTGCCGGTAGGCGGAGCGCAGTGCCGCGTAGTAGTCGATGGACGATTTTTTCAACTCATCCTGGGTCTGCATGATGTTCGCCTTGGCGTCGATCAACTCGGCACCAAGTTGGGCATATTGTACCCACTGCATATTGTGCGGATTGTAGGAATACCAGGCGATGGGATCGAAGCCGAACGCGTCGACGCCCAAACCGATTCCGTCGCGGATGGACGACGGCCCGAGCAGCGGCAGGTAGAGGTAAGTGCCGTCGCCCACACCCCAGACGGCCAGGGTCTGCCCGAAATCCTCAGTATGTTGCGGGACGCCGGCACTGTCCGCCACGTCAAACATGCCGCCGAGGCCGACCGTGGTGTTGACCACCAACCGCCAGAACGTTTGCGCCGCGCGGCGCCCTTCGCCCTGGAGCAGGTCGTTGATGAATGTGACCGGCGAAATAACGTTGTCGAGCACGTGGCTTACTCGTTTCCGCGCCACATCGGGCACGGTCTTGTTGTAGGACCAGGCCACGGGCCGGATCAGGGCCGCGTCCAATCCCTGGTCGAGCTTGAACATCGTCCGATTTAACGGTTCCAGCCGGTCATTGGTTTCATTGAAAGCGGCGACGGCCGCCGGATCGGACGCCGAAGGCGGGGTGGCGCAACCCGCGAGAGTCAACAGGCCGAGGGCTAGCAGTGCGCCGCGAACAACTGTTCGTCGGTTCGAAGTGGTATCGTGCATCACGGAAAACGATCCTCGACAGGCCCTAAGCGGCGGAAATCACTGGAAAACCGGAACCACCCCTAAGGCGTAACACAAAAGCCCCCGCCATAACCAGACCGGATCGCACGACCCATATGCTATGGGTCGGAAGGCTAGGTCACCGTCTGTACGAAGAATGCGGCCACCACAAGCTGCCCGCTGTACAACACGTAACAGCCGTGTTTTGTTCCGCCAGTGTTCTTGTTTCCAGGTGCCTCGTGACAACTGCTTTTTCCACGTCTTCCGTACCACTTTCCGCGGTGACGGCGCCGCCGCCGATTACCGTTTCGTTCGAGTTTTTTCCGCCCCGCACGGAGAAAATGCATGAACAGCTCTGGGCGGCGATCGAACGCCTGGCGCCCCTCGGTCCGGCCTTTATGTCGGTGACTTATGGCGCCGGCGGCTCGACCCGGGAACGGACCCATGACACGGTGGTTCGTATCCAGAACGAAAAGCACATCCAGGCTGCCGCGCATCTGACCTGCGTCGGCGCCACCCGCGCCGAGATCGATGCCGTCGCGCGCCGCTATTGGGAAGCGGGCATCCGGCACGTGGTCGCTCTGCGCGGCGATCCGCCCGAAGGCGAAGCGGTCTATCGGCCCCATCCCAACGGGTACGCCTTCGCGTCCGATCTGGTTGCGGGTCTGAAGCGGGTGGCGGACTTTGAAATCAGCGTCGCCGGCTATCCCGATGTCCATCCCGAAGCTTTGAGCGCCGCCGCCGATCTCGACAATCTCAAACGCAAGATCGATGCAGGTGCGAGCCGGGTGATCACCAACCTTTTTATGGATACCGATGTCTTCCGCCGGTACCGCGATCGCGCGGCGGCGGCGGGCGTCAAGGTGCCCATCGTACCCGGTTTGATGCCGGTCACCAATTTCGCCAACATCAGCAAGTTCGCCCAGAAAAACGGTGTCAGCGTTCCGCGCTGGTTGGGGGAATTGTTCGTCGGCCTTGATGAAGACCCTGAAACCCGCAAGCTCATTGCGGCGACAGTGGCCGCGCAACAGGTGCAAACACTGGTCAAGGACGGTGTCAGCCTGTTTCACTTCTACACCATGAACCGCGCCGATCTGACCTTTGCTATCTGTCATTTGCTCGGCCTGCGGGCAAATGGCCATACGCCTGCCGCGCCCGGCCAGGGCTGATCATCGCCATGTCCGATCCTTTCGCGCTTGATTACGATTCGCCTGGGGACGGTCCGCATGGGCATGCACCGGCCGCGCCCTCTTCAGCGCCCCCGCCAACCTGGCTTGACGATCTCAATCCGGAACAGCGCGAAGCGGTCGAGACCACGGACGGCCCGGTTCTGGTGCTGTCGGGGGCCGGCACCGGCAAGACCCGGGTTCTGACGGCGCGCCTTGCCTATATCCTGGCGCGCGGATTGGCGCGTCCGTGGCAGATCCTGGCCGTCACCTTTACAAACCGGGCGGCCCGCGAGATGCGCGACCGTGTGGCTTTACTGGTGGGGCCCGTCGCCGAGGCGGCATGGCTCGGCACCTTTCATGCGCTGGGTGTGCGCATCCTGCGCCGTCATGCGGAAGCGGTGGGGCTGCGTTCCAATTTTACCATCCTCGATGCCGACGATCAGTTGCGCCTGTTGAAACAGGTGATGGAAGCCGATGGCATCGATTCTAAGAAATGGCCGGCGCAGGGGCTCATGGCGGTGATCCAGCGCTGGAAGGATCGCGGCCTGACACCGGACAAGGTCGGTCGCGACGCCGGCACCGACTATGCCGCCGGACGGGCGGCGGCACTTTACGTCGCCTATCAGGACCGCCTCAAGACCCTGAACGCCGCCGACTTCGGCGATCTGCTCCTGCACGTCCTCACGTTGTTCCAAACCCAGGCGGAGGTGCTGGCGGAATACCAGAACCAGTTCCGTTATATCCTGGTCGACGAGTACCAGGATACCAACGTCGCCCAGTATCTGTGGCTGCGGCTGCTGTCGCAAAAGCACCGCAACCTGTGCTGCGTCGGCGATGACGACCAGTCCATCTACTCCTGGCGCGGTGCCGAGGTGGGCAACATCCTTCGCTTTGAAAAGGATTTTCCCAACGCCAAGATTGTTCGCCTGGAGAGCAACTATCGCTCGACGCCGACGATACTCGCTGCGGCTTCCCATCTCATCAGCCACAACGAGGACCGCCTGGGCAAGACGCTTCGCACCGGCCGCGGCGCGGGCGTGGACGCGGGCGACGCCATTGTGGTGCGCGGCCTGTGGGACGGTGGCGAGGAAGCCCGCTGGGTGGTGGACGAGATCGAAGCCTTGCAGCGCGGCGGGCAGACTTTGTCGGGTATCGCCATCCTGGTGCGCGCCGGATTTCAGATGCTGGAGTTCGAAGAACGCCTGATTACCACCGGCGTGCCCTACCGTGTGATCGGTGGTCCGCGCTTCTACGAACGCCTGGAAATTCGCGATGCCATCGCCTACCTGCGGCTCATCAATCAGCCCGACGACGATCTGGCGTTCGAACGCATCGTCAACAAGCCCAAACGTGGGCTTGGCGAGTCCACCGTGCAAAAGCTGCATCAACTGGCGCGGGCCCACCGGACTTCGCTCATGGAAGCGGCCCTGCGCATGGTGGAGACCGACGAGCTGCGGCCTCAGGCGCGCACGACTTTGAAAAGTCTCACCGGCGATTTCGAGCGCTGGCGTTCCCTGCGCGACGCCATGGCGCTGTCGGAATTGACGGCCATGGTGCTGGAGGAAGCGGGCTACACCGCCATGTGGCAGCACGACAAATCGCCCGAGGCGCCTGGACGGCTGGATAACCTGCGCGAATTCGCCTCGGGGCTCGAGGCTTGGGATACTCTGGCGGCCTTCCTCGACCATGTGAGTCTGGTCATGGAGAACGAGGCCATGGCCACCGGCGCGGCCGTGTCGCTGATGACGCTTCACGGCGCCAAGGGCCTGGAATTCGACGCCGTGTTCCTGCCCGGCTGGGAGGAAGAGATTTTCCCCAACCGCCGTGCCCTCGATGAAAGCGGGCAGAAGGCCTTGGAGGAAGAACGGCGTCTTGCTTACGTCGGTCTCACGCGGGCGCGGGCGCGGGTGTTCATCTCCTATGCCGCCAATCGGCGGGTCTTCAACCAATGGCAATCCAGCCTGCCCTCCCGATTCATCGACGAATTGCCCAAGGATCAGATCCGCCTTCAATCCGACGCCGGGCATTTCGGCGGACGCGCCGACGGCCTGGGCGAGGGTTGGCAGTCCATGACTAAATCGAACTGGGGTAGGGCAAGCGTGCGCCGCCCGCCCGCGACTGTCGAAAGCCAATGGGAAGAAATTCCCCGTGAGAGCAGCGGCGGCTATTCCAAGGGCGACCGGGTGTTTCACCAGAAGTTCGGTTATGGGCTGGTGACGGCCGTGGACGACAGCAAACTGGAGATTGCCTTTGACAAAGCGGGCGTGAAACGTGTGCTCGACAGCTTCGTCAGCCGGGCGTGAGGCGGCGGCTTTCGCCGGCATGAAAGCGCTTCACAGAAGCGGCCTCTTCGACCAAGCTATTGCCGTCAGATTACCGTCAACGGAGGGACGAACATGGAAGCAATCAGCAGTGACGTATCGCGCCGCACGCTTTTCATGGCGGGCAGCGCGGGGGCGCTGGCTCTGGCCGGTTTCGCCGGAGGTGCCCAGGCTGCATCATCGACCGCGGCGGAAAAGGCCAATCTCAAATTGGTGACAGAGTTCTGCAACAGCTGGAACGACCCCGACAAGGCGGCCACTTTGCTCGCGCCCGATTCTTCCGTTCGGATGATGGAGGACGCGCCGCCCTTGATCGGTCCTGCCGCCTTCACCAAGACGTCGAAAGATTACATGGGGAACGGCACAAAGATTTCCGTCAAAATTCTCCATACCTTCACCAAGGGGCCCGTGGTCGTGACCGTGCGGGTCGATACGATAACGATGGTGGGAAAGCCCGATCAGGTTTTCAAGGTTGTCGGCGTTTTCGTCGTCAAGAACAGTCTGATCAAGGAGTGGACCGATTATATTGAGGCTTAGTAGCCGGGCGCCCCACGCTTCCGACCGTGACGCGCAGTTATGACACGTTCTGACGCTATCGGTTTGGCCTGGAGCGCCAAGATAGTCGTGGCCGGACCTCACGCCATTCTGTTCGAGCCGGTGTTCGCCGGATTGAGCGAGGTGGTGAGCCTGTTTGAGGACCCCGACGACCACGACAACGAAAACGCCGTTTGGTTCGTCGAGGGCCTGTTCGCCGCCGCGCCGCCCCGCGCCGAGTTGGCGGCACGCATCGCGCTCGTCGCCCAGGCCGCGGGATTAGCTGAGCCGGCTCTGACCATTGCCCGCGTGCCGTCCAAGGACTGGCTGACGGAAAACGTCGCCAGCTTCAAGCCGCTCACGGCGGGCCGCTATTACGTCCATGGAGATCACGTTCCCGGCCCCTATCCGCCGGGCAAGGTGCGCCTCCGGGTCAACGCCGCCACGGCCTTCGGGTCCGGCGAACATGCCAGCACCTATGGCTGTCTTCTGGCCTTGGATGGTCTCGCGCGCAGACGAGCGACGGCGACGATTCTCGCCGGCAGCGGCAGGATGGCTGCGCTGGATATGGGATGCGGGTCGGGCATTCTCGCCCTGGCCATGGCGATGACTTGGCCGGTGTCGGTGCTGGCGGCGGATATCGATCCCGAGGCGGTCCGGGTGACCCGCTTCAACGGACATGCGAATGGCGCCTCCGCGCGCCTGCGGGCGGTGCTGGCGGACGGATGCGGTGCCGCGTCAATCCGGCGCAACGGCCCCTATGGCCTGATCACCGCCAATATCCTCGCCCGGCCCCTGCGTCACATGGCGCGGGATTTGAGCCGACTGCTTGCCCCCGGCGGTCACCTGATCCTGGCGGGCCTGCTGCAACGCCAAGAACCTATGGTCCTCACTGCCTATCGCAGCCAGGGCCTCCGCCTTGCCCGCCGCATTGCGCTCAAGCCGTGGAGCATATTGGTGATGAGGCGGTAGGGGTTGTGGATTAAAATCTACGCGGTTCAGCATGAGTTGTCCGCCGACGTTTCTCCTCTCCAACAGTGCCATGCGATGAAACGCATTATGATCGCCGCAACAGCAAAAAGCGGCGCAAGTCCAGCCACCGTATTCGCACTGCTCAAGGATGGTTCGACGTGGCCGACATGGGCGATGTTCGATTCATTCGAGTTGGAGCGGCCTGGACGGCAAGAACCGTTTGGTGTGGGCGCCATTCGCGTCTTCAAGACCAGGGTGTCGTGCGCGCGCGAGGAGATCGTCGAACTCATCCCCGATCGAAGATTGAGCTATATCCTTCTTTCCGGATTTCCGTTTCGGGAATATCGCGCCGACGTCGACCTTGAGCCGACGGATGGCGGCGGGACCGCCATACGCTGGCGGGCTTCTTTCTACCCGAAATATTTTGGGACAGGGTGGTTCTGGCGTATCTTCATGGCGCTTGTCCTCGCGACGATAGCCAGGCAACTGGCATCAGCCGCGAACCACCATATTGGTCACAACGGATAGCGGACTCCGGCCGTCTCCTCGAGCTGATCGAACAATTGCTTCGCGGCGGCGTCATCGTAGGCGAACGCCGCCATGGGCGTCTCCCGTACGGGACCGGTCAAACCAAGTTTCCCGCCGGGCCCATAGTAAGCGCCGGGTTTGGTGTCCGGCGCCGTGGCTGCGTATAACGTCGGCTCTGCCCCTCGCGCCGCATTCTGCGAAAACGGCAGCACCAGGAAAGACGCAATCTGCATGCCTATGCTCGCATTGCTGAACTGCAAGTTTGTGCGCGCATAGCCTGGGTGACACGTTGCGGAGAGCAAGCGGGCTCCGGCCCTGCGCTGCAGCTCGCGGGCAAAAAGCAGATT
>SCTM01000328.1 GCA_004297485.1 Rhodospirillaceae bacterium | reverse complement strand
CGTCTACGTAAAGGCGGTGACCTATGATTTTTGTTGACGTGCCATTACATATACAGTTACAGTATGTAGTGTTACCCACTGCTACAGGGTGGTACACTGGCTTGATATAGCCTGTATACTATACATATATGCTAGGTAATTGCTAAGCACAGCACACGCCTCAAGTCAAGCCCCCTTGACATCAAAGCCAGTGTGTAGCAGCGCTATCATAGGTATTCATACCTAGGCTGTGCCTGCAACACTTCACTGTCACAGTCAAGCCCCTGCAGCTAAAATAATTAAATATTTCAGCCCCCCTATACATAGGCGCTAGCACGTGCCATGTAGGGCGTGGGCTTGCTCATATAGGGCAAGCGGTTGAACGCTAGGGCTACGGGGCTAACGCCCCTTGCAAGCCGGGGGCCGTGCCCCGTTAGCGTGCCCGTGCCAAGCCGCAAGGCGGTGCATAGCCCTACGTTGACGCCCTTCACGCGGGGCGCGGCGTAGCTTTTCATGGTTGACGCCTCAACCGCATGCCCTGTCACCAAAGGCAGGGCAGGTGTGTGAGGTAGTAAAACCATGAACAAGCCTGATGAATTTGAAGCTGCCATCATGAACGCCGCTTTGACCAATACGGCCCCTGCGGCGGGCACCGGTGAGGGTGCTGATACGGTGGGCACTGATACGCCCCCCGTTGATGAAACCTCACCCACGGTCATGCCAGCCCCTACGCTGGCCAACCTGATTGAGCAACTTCAGGGCAGTGACACCGCTGCAGCAACGGCGGCAACCACAGCGTATGTTGAAGCTGCTACGGGTGAGGGTGATACCTTGCCTGACGCGGTGCCAGTGCGGCGTGCCAATGAAAGCAAGTCAAAGTTCAACAAGCGGCTTGCTGACTACAATGCCAAGCTGGCTGCAGCCAAAGCAGCCAGTGAAGCGGCGGCAACGCCTGCACCTGAACAGCCTACAACGCTCAACTTGGCGGGCGGCTTCAGTGGCGTGAATGCCCCTGATGACAATGCCGCTCACAAGGCGGCCATTGAGGCAGCAAACCTCAATGCCGCGCTTGATACCGCTACTAGTGCCATGACGGCACTTGCGGCAACCGGCGGGCCGGTCACTGACACTGAAATCAACGCTGTGAAGGCGTTGATTGAAGCCATGCCGGCCCCTGACAAGCCATCACTGCGTGATGTCATGCTTGGCAAAAAGTCAAACCTGCCAAGCATTGCGGCGTCAAAGCCGGCTGCACCGGTGAACACTGACTTGGTTTGCCGCTATGACCTGTCACGCTGGCCTGTTTGGCTGGCTGCTCAAAAGCCTGATCATGACGCAGTGCATGCGGCCGTTGCCTTGACGGCGGGGTTGCTGCAGTCACCAACAAGCAATGTGCTGTCAATTGCCATTGCCTTGTGGGCCAACCGTGATGATGTTGCGCCAGTCAACGTGTATGACATTGCATACGGCATTTATGCCGTCATGCTTGGCGGCAACAAATCAGTGCCTGATCACAAAATGGTAAAAATACAGGCTATGGTACATGAGGGCTTGGCACGCACACGTGACATCAGCGTACCCACCATACGGGCCGGTAATGGTGATACCAAAGCCAAGGTGGTCAAGCGGCTTGAACTTAGTCACGCCGGCTTGAACAAGGTGGCAAAGGCATTTGCCGCCATGAACCGGCCGGTGCCGCGCTGGCTTAGTGACCCTGAGGGTATCAGGGCTGAGGCCAAAGTTGCTACCGTGGTCACGGGCAAACCCAATGACCCAATGGCCGCTATGACCGGCTTGACCGGCAAGTAAACCACCCACCTCAAAAAGCCCCTGTAGCCCCTGAAAAGGCTATGGGGGCTTTTTTATTATGTACAGGTTTAAGGTAAAGGGGCTGAAAAGCACCTGATTTTATACTATGCTAAATTGTAAAAATAAATGTTCATGGTTTGACCAACAAAAAGTGCCAAACGGGTTTACCCTAATAAAGTGTATACTACCCTTTGCGGCCATATGCTAACTACTCAACTGAGTTTTTGGGCATATGGCTTGAAAGGGCAATCAACCATGAAATCACAACTTCAGTTGCTGGCTGAAAAGCTTACTGACTTGAACGCACGTATGGTGTTCACCATTGACGCCAACAACGTTTGGGCGGCATGGCGTGATCAGGGTACGTACAAGGGGCGTGCTTATGACAAGTACCGCATTGGCCCCCTGTACTGGTCAAGCCGTGACAATGCATGGCAACAGGGTAACGGCTCAATTGGCGTGCCGTTTGAGCGCAAGGGTGACCTGCTTGAAGCGTTTGCACGCCTCAACGCTGACTACCAGTGCAGCTTGAAGCTGGCCACCATGGCCAGCTAACCAATAATCAAGTGTGAGGTATGCGTGGTATACCTCACACTTGCAACCTAATTACAAAAAACCCCCGGGGTATTTTTATATACACACTGTATACACTACCTAGGGGTGGTATCAGTTATGCGTTTTATGCATTGCCTTGCGTAGTACAGCGTTAAGGGTAGCGCTGTACCATTGAGGGCAAAACTATGGTTTTTCACTGGCATCAAGGGCGTACGTATGTGGGTATTGATGGCAAAAAGCGCCGTCAGCACACACAAGTAAACTTCAACCTAGGTCATACCTGGGTCACAGCCAACCGCTTTGGTTTCACCATTGAGGGCGGGCTGTATTGGCACAATAACTACCGTGAAACCTACTGTGGCGATATCACGGGTGACAATGAGGGCAGCTTTGCACCGCAGTGTGCCAACTGCACATGTGACCGGGTATGGCAACCCGGTTACGGGCATTTCACTTACCGTGATCACTGCCTTGAAGTTAACTGGCGGGGTTGGCGTGGCCATGATGTTATAGGCGTCATGAATGATGATGACACAGTGACGTGGGGGCGTTACTGGCAGTGGCCAATAGGTGTATACGCATACTAGGCTAGCAAAGGGGGGGCATGACGCCCCCCCTTTTGCGTTTTGAAAACCTGTTGCGCGTAAAAACCAGTTAAAACGTATTTTATACAACTTGCTACCATGCCCCCACGCCCTGCAGCACAAACCCTTGTGCTGCAGCGTTTGAGGGCAATAATCATGACTGAAAAACAGTACATTGTCAGGGTTGATACAAACCCGCCGCTGTACTTTGGCCCCTTCACTGAAACCCAGGCCAGTGAAGCCAGCGGTGCCCTGCAAAACCGCTATGAGCATGAAACTGGCACTTACATGCTGTTAGGTGCCGTTGACGCCCCTGACAGTGAAGCGGCAGCATTCAATGACCCTAACTGGGTTGACTGCGGCCCTTGTGACTGCGGCGCACACACCGTTGACCAGTGTACCTGTTTTGATGACTAACAAAAGTAGCCCCCCCTTACAGGGGGGCTATTGCCTTGCGCTTCAGTTGAGGCACGTGCCTCAACTGGCCTGACAAGGTATGTAGCCCCCTGCAATGCCCCGCCACGGGGTTTTAAAGGGGGCTACAGGCGTTTTCAGGTAGGGTGCGCTACCACCCTACCTGAAACACCCTTACCTGCCCTGTCGGGCCTTTATAGGCGTTATTTCTGACAGGGGTATTTCTTGCAATGAGTCTGACGGAGGGAGGTCAATGATCCCAGATACGGAGGCCGAGGCCGAGTCAGGAACAATTAATTGATCTGGACGGAGGAGGATTTTATTATTCCAGGCGGAGGAGGAGTTTGATCTGAGGGAGGAGGTGAATCGTCTTGGGGAGGTACAACTGAATCCCTGTGAGGGATTTAATAGATTTATTCAGACCTGTCAAGGGAGGAGGTGAATCTTTGTCTTACGGAGGAGGACTTATGTCTGTGTCGCAGAGCGAAGATGGTCTTCGTCGCTGAGTCTGACGGAGGGAGGCCGAGGCAGGATTTCATACATCCAACATCTGTCTTGGGGAGGAGGAGGAGGAGTTATGTCCCAAGATTTAGGGCGTATCTCAGGTCT
>SCTM01000235.1 GCA_004297485.1 Rhodospirillaceae bacterium | reverse complement strand
CTTCGGCAATCGGCTGCCGCTCCTAGGGTTAGCCTTGGTTTGCGCGACCGGCGCCATCGTCATTGCCTTTGGTCAGAGTCTGGCGATTCTCGGACTCGGTTGCGCGCTCGTAGGTCTCGGTGGCGGCCTGTGGCCGCTTCTTGGAGCTGCGACGGCTGCCGAGTTTGGCGCCAACGAATTCGGCAGAGCTTTTGGCCTGCTAACGCTTTTCATTCCGAGCGGTGCATTGATCCCGTTCATCATTGCGAAGGTACGGGAAAGTACCGGCAGCTATGCGCCCGCTCTGATTGCCCTCGCCATTTTATGTCTACTCGGCGGGGCGGCCTGCCTCATGCTGCGTGAACGGCGCGAAGGCAATCCGGGTACGGCGGCGGAGGCGATCGTGGCGGATGTTGTCGCCCCGCGCACTTAACCCACCGGCGGATCGAGAATCGATGGACAGCGTGTTGACCTCGCCGCGTATCCGGGCGCTTTTCGTTGGTCCAGGTGTTAAGGAGGGTATCCGCACATTCGTCGGACGCCGTGCTCTCCGTTGGAGCAATAATCCATGATTGCGTTTTATGCCGCCGTCTCTTTACGCTCGTTGATCATTTCCTTCGTGGCTTGAGGCTGACCATGCATCCCTATCAACACGCGCAGACCCATCCTGACCGCCCCGCATTAGTCGTCGCCGATTCTGGCGAGCAATTGACCTATCGCGAACTCGATGAAGGATCAAACCGGGCGGCACAGCTTTTCCGAAGCCTGGGGCTCAGGCCGGGCGACAAGATCGGGCTGATGCTGAAGAATAGCCTGGAGTACGCCGTCATTTTTTGGGCGGCGCAGCGCTCGGGTCTCATCGTCGTGCTCCTGTCCACGCACCTTAAGCCGGAGGAAGCGGCCTATATTCTGAACGACAGCAACGCGAAGCTGCTTATCACTTCGACCGATATCGGTGAAACAGCAGCGACGCTTTCGGTACAGCGCCAAGAGCTCATCCCCAAGGTTGAGATCGTATTCAATACCGCCGCGCAGTCCCTAGATGGGACGAGGTCGTTCCATCAGGCTCTTTCGGAGATGCCGCCGACTCCTATATCCGACCAGATATCGGGCTTTTATATTCTCTATTCCAGCGGAACGACCGGGCGTCCGAAAGGTATCGTCATTCCCTTCAAACACGCGCCGATCGAGGAGCCTTCGCCGGTCGAGAGCGCGACCAAGCTATACGAGAACTACGACCCTCTCGTGACCCTATGTCCCGGCCCGCTCTATCACGGCGCGCCGCTGAACGTGATGTTCATCACCCAACGGCTGGGCGGCACATTTGTCACGTTGCGGAAATTCGAAGCCGCACAGACGCTCAAGGCCCTTCAGGATTGGCGGGTTGTGCACGCGCAGTTTGTGCCCACCATGTTTGTGCGCATGTTGGCCCTGCCTGACGAGGTTCGCCGGAGTTTCGATCTCTCCTCACTCAAATATGTCGCTCACGCGGCTGCACCATGCCCTGTGGACATCAAGCGCAGGATGATCGAGTGGCTGGGGCCGATCATCGACGAGTATTACGGAGCCAGTGAAAATCTCGGAGGCACCTACATCACGTCCAAGGAATGGCTGCGCAAGCCAGGTTCGGTAGGCCGTTCTCAGGTCGGGCCGTTGCATATCTGCGACGAGGATGGACGCGAGTTGGCGCCCGGGCAGGAGGGGATCGTGTATTTCGAAGTGCCCGCAGATAAAGGGTTCAACTATTTGAATGACCCGGAAAAAACCTCAAAGGCACGCCATCCGGCGCATGCCACTTGGTATACCGTGGGCGATATCGGCAAGCTCGACGATGAGGGATATCTTTTCCTTACCGACCGCAGGGATTTCATGATCATCTCGGGAGGGGTGAACATTTATCCGCAAGCCGTGGAGGATGCTCTTATTGTTCACCCCAAGGTGCTCGACGCGGCTGTCATCGGCGTGCCGAACCCCGATTTCGGCGAAGAGGTGATGGCGATTGTGCAGCCCAAAAATTGGGATGATGCGGGCGACAACTTGGCCGCCGAGCTGACGGCGTGGTGTCAGAGTCGGATATCAACGGTCAGCCGCCCACGCTCGGTCAAGTTCGTGCGGGAATTGCCGAGACTTGCCTCCGGTAAGCTGGCGAAGCGGGAGTTGCGCCGTATCTACGGTGCGCCATGGTCGATTTAGTTCCGCGGCGGTGGTCGTGGACCAGTCGGATCGGGATGTAAGCGTAAATTGCCGGTAGGCGTGGCGACAGCGTTACTTGCATTCTTGCCGCTCCGGTTGATCGCTAATTCCAGCGATATTCTTGAAATTTCCGAGCTGCCATGCTTGGTATGGTTACTGAATTCCATCAATAAGGGAGACTGACATGAAGATTGATTCCGCGCTTTCGGCCGTCGTGACGGGGGGCGCTTCAGGCCTTGGCCTTGCGACGGTGAAGGCGTTGCGCGCCGCCGGGGCGAAAGTCGCCATCTTTGACCTCAATCCGGAGACGGGCGCTAAGGAGGCGGCGGCGACGGGCGCAACCTTCTGCCAGTGCGATGTGCTGTCGGACGAAAGCGTGGATGCGGCTTTCGCCAAGGCGCGTGCCGCGCAGGGACAGGAGCGGGCGCTGGTGTGTTGCGCGGGCGGCGGCAATGCGATTGCGACCGCCCGGCGCGATAAGAAGACCGGTGCGATCAATATGTTTCCATCGGATCAGTTCGAATGGGTCTTGCGGCTCAACACGGTCGGTACCTTCCGCTGTATTACGCGATCTGCCGCAGGAATGATGACGCTCGACCCAATCGACGGTGAGCGTGGCGCCGTGGTCAATACCGCCTCGGCCGCGGCGACCGACGGACAGATGGGGCAGGCTGCCTATTCTGCGGCAAAGGCTGGCATCGTCGGCATGACGCTGCCAATTGCCCGCGACCTCTCCCGCGAGGGCATTCGCGTCAACACGATCCAGCCTGGCATCTTCAATACACCGGCGATGGCCCGCGCCACCCCCGAGATGCTTCAGGCGTTGGGCGCGATGGTGCCCTTTCCGACCCGGCTGGGCCATCCCGAGGAATATGCCAGCCTCGCGCTTGAGATGATCCGCAACGGCTATTTCAATGGCGAGACTGTGCGGCTCGACGGCGCCATCCGTATGCAGCCGCGCTGATCCATTCGGCATCCATTCATCACTGCCGGCATGCCGATGCCGGCAGTGATGATGGTCCTCTCTTTGCTCGCCTCGTCTTTATCGAGACGCTGCGGCGATCACCGAAGCAACCGCCGTTTATTCCATCACGAGAACGATTCTGCCGGCGGGATTGCCGCTGGCCACCTCCGCCATCGCTCCCGCGAATTGAGCGAGGGGGAATGTCTTTGCCACGGCCGGCTTGAATAGACCTTGTCCGACCAATGCAAAAATCTTGTCGCTATTGGCATGTGCCGATTCCGGGTGAACCTCGCCGAAGTGCCGCAAATTAACGCCAACGAGGCTTGCACTCTTAAGCAATGGAAGATTGGTGGGCAACGACGCAATGCCGTCGGGGAAGCCCACGACAAGGTGCCGACCGTTCCATCCGAGCGAGCGGAAGGCAAGCTCGGTAAACTTTCCACCGACGGGATCGAAAACAACATCGACGGGCTTTCCGCGGTTTGCCGCCTTCACGTCTTCCCGCCACGTTGGCGCTCCAGACGTCACCGCCGCCGCTGCTCCGCCCTTGAGAGCGATCTCACGTTTAGCTTCGCTGGACGCAGAGGCGATCACGTGCGCGCCGAGGTACTTACCAATCTGCACCGCGGCATAGCCGGTGGCTCCGCCTGCACCTAGAACCAGAAGTGTCTCGCCCGCCTTCAATTGTCCCCGGTCGACCAGCGCATGCCAAGACGTGGTGGAGCTGACGGAATAGACGGAAGCTTCCACATAGGACAAGCCTTGCGGCATTGGCTGTACCGCTCGCGCCGTCGCATTTATGACGTCTGCAAAAATTCCACCGAACCCACTGGTTGTGACCTTTTGCCCGACCGAGAGACCGGTTACGTCCTTCCCAACAGCCTCGATAATCCCCGCGCATTCGCTGCCGGGGATGAAGGGGACAGGCGGCTTAAGCTGATAGCCGCCGGCCGCCGTCAAAACATCAACGAAGCTGACGCCTGCCGCCTTAACGGCAATGCGCACCTGGCCGGCCTGCAGTGGACCAGGATCGAACTCCCGCAAGGTATAGTTCTCGATGGGGCCAAGCTCATCGGCGATGACGGCACGGGGCATGAATATCTCCCAGGTCTCTGTACTTTGGCGGTTCGGTTAAATCAGGACTGAAAGGAACCGCATACGCCACACAAGTTTCGGACCGTGGCAGGAAGTCGTTCTAACGCTGTCCACCGTCCACGCGCAGGAGCGCGCCGGTGGTGTAGGAGGAAGCCGGGCTCGCCAGCATCAGCGCCGCAGTCACAATCTCAGGCGGATAACCGATTCTGCCGAGTGCTACCGGCATACTCTCACTAGCTTCCTGATCCCAGGCTTTTGCGATATCCGTTTTAAATGCGCCCGGGGATATCGTGTTGACCCGGACTTTCGGTGCGTATTCACGGCTGAGCGATACCGTCATTGCATTGAGGGCCGCCTTTGCCGAGCCATAGGGAATGACCTGTGGCAAGGCCATGAGCGCGCCCGTGGAGCTGATGTTGATAATGCTGCCGCCGTCGCCCTGGTTCATGCGATAGCCGATCTGGCTTGCGAGCCGGAACGGCCCTTTGAAGTTCAGGTTCACAACCGAATCGAACAGGCTTTCGGGCATTTCGTGGCTTGGACACGCAGGCGACATTCCGGCGTTGTTGATCAGGATGTCGACCCGCCCGAACTCGGCATAGGACGCTTCGATGAGGGCGTCGCACTCGGCCCACTTTCCCACATGCGCGGCGAAGGCCAGGGCTCGTCTGCCGAGCGCGCGAATCTCGTCCGCCACCTTCTTGCAATTGTCGAGCTTTCGGCTGGCGACGATGACATGAGCCCCGCGCGCGGCGAAGGCTTTGACCATTTCATAACCGAGCCCTCTCGACCCTCCGGTTACAAGAACGATCTTGTCGGTAAAGTCGAACAGAGGGTCCGGCGTCATGACGCCAATTCTTTCGCATAACGGGCCTGTGCAGCTGCCCTCCGGGTCGGGATGTGGTCGCTCGGGAAAATGCCGGCGGCCGGCTTAGCTTTCTTGAGATAGGTTTTCGCCAGTTGCGCCCTGTGCACATCGGTCGGTCCGTCGGCCATGGCGAGGACCGGGGCGCCGAACCACATCGACGCCAGCGGTGTTTCAGGTGTGCAGCCGAGCGAGCCATGCAGGTGGATGGCACGCTGCGTGATGTCATGGAAGATCTTGGCCAGCTGAATCTTGCACATGGCAATATATGGACGCGCTGCGCCATGCGGCTCATTGTCGATGATCCAGGCTGTCTTGAGAACGAGCAGGCGAAATTGTTCCAGCTCGACGATTGAATCGGCGATCATGCCTTGCACAAATTGGTGTTCCGCGAGCAGTTTTCCCTTGGTGCGGCGCGAGACCGCCCGCTCCAACATCATGTCGAGCGCACGCTGGCACTGGCCGACAGTGCGCATGGCGTGGTGAACACGTCCGCCGCCCAGGCGTGCCTGTGCGACCTTGAATCCTTCTCCCGGCCCACCGAGCATCGCGTCGAGGGGCAGACGCACCTTATCGTAATGGATATAGGCGTGAACGCCGTCGTCCTGATCAAGGGAGTCGCCCATCAGCTGCACATGGCGTATGAATTTGATACCGGGCGTCTCGGCCGGCACGATGAACATCGACATCCGGCTTGCCGGCGGGTTTTCGGGATTGGTGACCACCATCACAATCAGAAAAGCTGCCAAGCGGGCATTCGACGAAAACCATTTGTGGCCGTCGATCACCCACTCATCGCCCTCACGGTAGGCGCGACATTTAAATTCCCCCGGGTCCGCACCCGCCTGCGGCTCCGTCATCGAGAAGCAGGACACGATGTCCCCATCCATGAGCGGCTGGAGATATTTTGCCTTCTGTTCCTTCGTGCCGAACATCGCCAGAATTTCGGCATTTCCCGTATCGGGAGCGGCCGTGCCGAATACTGTCGGTGCCCAGTGTGAACGGCCGATGATCTCGTTCATCAACGCCAGCGTGACTTGGCCATGGCCCGGCCCTCCGAGATCAGGCCCCAGATGGCAGGCCCACAAGCCTTGCGCTTTCACCTGATCCTGCAGCGGTTTCAGAATCCTGCGCGACTTCTTGTTCTTTATGTCGTAGGGAGCGCCGGGATAGGGAAAGAGCAAATCCATCGTCTCGCACTCTTCCCGGACGAAAGTCTTCATCCAATCGAGCTTGACCTGCAATTCAGGTTCGACGCGGAAATCGATCATTGCGGTTATCCTTCTGAGATTGTCGTAACGCGGGACGTGCCCCCGTCGGCTCAACCAATTTTGCGGATCATGCTTGCGGCACTTTCGAAACTATGCAGCACGATCCGCGAGAAGAACTCGCCCGTTTCTTTGCTCAGGATGCCCGCCGCAGCTTGCGCCACCTTGTATTCGAGGATGCATCCGCCTTTGAACCGGGTCAGGAGGAGGTAATAATCAAAGTTGGAAATGTCGCGCCCGGTGCCCGCGGCGTAGTAGCGCGCCAGCTCCTGGCGCGTCGGTAAGTTTGCCGGATTGGTGAGTGCTATCTCAGACACTTCGTCGGGCCAGCGCTCGTCACGCAGTCCATTGCAGAGCAAGGCAAGGTCGATCAGGGGGTCCCCGATCGTTGAGAGCTCCCAATCGATCATGGCGTTCAGGCGGGCCGGCGGGTCGAATGCGAATAGCATATTGGTGGAACCGATATCGCCGTGAATGATTCCGGGTTTGAAGGTCTTGGGTATATTGGTGCGCAGCCACTTCTCGGTCACGTCATAGCCGGGCAGTTCCCGGCCGGGATAATTGTATAGTGTCTTATAAGAGGCCAGTTGCTTTGCCCAACGGTCTACTTGCCGTTCGAGAAAGTTATCAGGTTTGCCGAAACCTTCGAGCCCCACGGCCTTGTAGTCCACGTTCGCGAGCGCAACGAGTCCGTCGACCATCGCAAAGGGAATGCCGTACTCGTAGGGCATCCGGTCGAACGGCGCTCTGTTGTAAATCTTCTCGTTGCGCAGATCTCCGGCCCAGCCTTCGACCAGTTCCATGATGTAGAATGGCGCCCCGATGATCTGGGGGTCTTCGCAGGCACCGAAACATTTAGGATGTGGAACTGGTGTCCCGTTCAGCGCGGTTAACACTCGGGCTTCGCGCAACACTGTCTTCTCGCTCCCCGGCGGCGGCACGGCGGGCGGACGGCGGAGCACCA
>SCTM01000234.1 GCA_004297485.1 Rhodospirillaceae bacterium | reverse complement strand
AATGTCAACAACCCCCAACACTTGGACCACCGTGGCGTTTTCATCGATCGTGGGTAAATCGAGGAAGAGCTGCCACGTTGCGAGCACTGTTTTGTAAACCAGCAACCCCAATGAGACGATGAGGACCACGTATCCGGGCACAAGAGCCCACCGCGTTCGAAAGAATATTCCCTCACAGACTTCTTCTAGCCGAGCCAACCTCGTACTGAGAGACATCTTGCCACCCCTGAAGTTTTGAATAGGAACCGCGCAGCCTATGTTCGCGCTTACTTCCGTCCATCCCGCACCAGGAACGAGGCAATACTTGCAGTGAATATGCCGGTCGTCCCGATTCCGCTCAACATAAGAAATATCCCCACCATGCGGCCGCCGACTGTCTTAGGATAAATGTCTCCATAGCCTACGGTCGTCATTGTGCTGATCGCCCACCAGAAACTATCAAACAATGTTGGGCCGTGCACAATGGTTGATTTCTCAAATAAAAAGAAAGACCCCGCTCCGGCGAGAGCGATAAGTCCCCAAACCATCGAAATAAGAACAAGATGAGTATTCGCGGCAAACTTCTCCAAGTAATCAAGTATTTCGCCGATCCCCTCGTTCAGGCGAAGCAGGCGCACAAGCCGCAATAAACGGAGTATCCGGAGCGCCTGCGTAGTCGGGTTAGTAATGGGTATGGATGCCAGCAACTCCCACCAATGTGTTCTGAAAAACTTTCGTTTATCACGAGCCGTAAATAATTTGATCGAAAACTCACACAGAAAGACGGCGGCTATTCCCAGATCGATATGATCAAGGACTGCTACTTCAGTGGGACTGGGAGCACCGCTTAGTTCAAAGACAAGAATGCCCGCGCTGACGACTGCGAGTATGATCATCAATACGTCATCCGCTATGGTGAACAAGCCCCCTAGCATCGTAGCTCTCATTGGAAAAGTGTACCACATGCAAAGACGCCGGCTACATACAGGCCTGCTGAGTAGATTCATTTGGGTTGCGGCTCACTGTTCGTGATCAGTCTAATTCCCCAGCATATGGACGGTCAGTCCTGTGCTGTCCTGCAGTACCGCCTCAAACGGATTCCCGCTCCGCTCCATTACGCCGAAAAGAAAAAGTCCGGCTGGGAGCCGTAGCGGGCGAACTACAATTTCCTGAGCTACTCGACGCATTGCCTTGGCGCGTGCGGCACTGGTGGTAAGAGTTAGCACGCGAACCGCTGGAATGTTGAATTGCAGCTTATGGAGACCCTGCCGCCAGCTCTCAGCGTAACTCAGCAGTTTGCGCAGCACCGTCGTCCGATAAAGAAATGCTTCGCTGTCTCGCGCACTTTCTGCAGGCGTGATGGTCATAGTGCCTCGATCAACTTCGAGAAAAATATAGCTCCGCATTGGCTTTTCGTTTTGACGCTGAACACAGAGTCCAAAGATCGCGTCCGGAACTATGTTGATCTCAGCGCGTCCCGAACTCCATTGCACCGGCACAGGCCAACTCATAGGGTTCCGAGAGCACCGCGTCTCATCTGGTGCTCCAGCAAGAATCGTCTCGAATGGAATTACGGCAACATCGCCTCTTTCGCGGCAGGAGACTTCCAAGTTCACCAGGTAATGCGCCACGGCGAGTGTATGTTCGAGACTTTCGCGGGTAAACGATCGATTGCGGGCTCGCCAATCAGAAGGGCCGATTGGCATACCCGCTCGCTCTTTGAGGTATCGAGCACCCGCGTTGTCGAGGCCATACACGAGCGACTGTGAGCCACCTTCCCGGTAACGGTCCACTTGCGAAATTGGGCGGTCGAGAAACTGACTGCGGTATAACAACGTCAAACGGCGAGATAGTCTGTCGGGACTGCGACCAGGAAAGAGACGATAGAGATCATCCGCCCGGATGAACCGATGCCGGTAGACGTAGCGCAGAATCGCAATATCATCCTCGGTGAGATCAATACGCGGCGCATCCCCCTCGCGCCTGAAGCGCGGGTATGACGTGCGAACCTGCCCCACCAACCTCGTCCTACTCTTTATGCCAGAATTGTTCGTCTGTCGCGTCGGGCGTGCCGGCAACCTTGCCCTCAATGAGTTCCGTCTGCCGCGCGTGAATCTCGGCGTCGACGACGGCGGTAGGTGAAAGGTAGGGGCTTGCCAGTCGAGCCGTTGATACGAACTTCTCAATCAGTTCCGGCCCGGCGAGGCTAGCTTTAATTTCTGGTGTCCGAACGCGGGTCGCCGTTCGTCCCCTCCGCTTTAGTACGGCTACACGTTGGGGGAGTTCCCGTAGCTTCACGATAGCCGCGTGGATTTCTTCTTCGAGGGAATACACTGCCGTCGGCATGGTCACGCGGATTGGTTTCAGCGTTTGCGCGCGGCCCAGCGTTCGGCTACGCGTTGTCGCGTATCCTTCGCTCTCGCTCGTTCCTGTTGTCATGGCCGAACCCGTAAACCTGCCCGTGCCGAGCGTCATGCCGCGTTGCTCTGGTGAGGCATACTCAAACACTTCATACTGTTCGGAAGTCGATTCAGCGGTGCCCGATGTTTCCGTTGTGGCGGAGCTGTACGAGACGCTATTACTTCTCGTATCCCCCTCGCTTTCGCTCTCAGATTCAAGCCAGAAGGGCACCTCGTCTACGACCACCGGCTTATCGAGCACATGCTTCGGCCGTTCAAGGTTGAAGCTATCGCGCATGATTTGCCGCGCCATGATTTCGGCATCGTCGTCTTCGAGGCCACCAAAGACGATCTTCGTTTGCCCGCCGCCCATGACGCCGTTGTAAATGGCTTCGGAGCGGTCACGGAGTTGACCGAGACGTTGATGGGCAAGCACTAGATGGAGACCGAACTTGCGCGTTTGATCGAGCATTCGTTCGATATCACCTGTGAGGTAGTCGTAACACTCATCAACATAAAGATAGAACGGTCGGCGACGGGCCATGTCCGAATCGCGGGCAAGCGCGAGGAGGAAAAGTTCGCTCGTAAGGAGAGTACCCAAGAGCCGCGCATTGTCTGGTGACAGCGAAGCACGCGGCGCAAGGTTCACGATCAGGATTTCTCCGTTATCCATGACCTGCTTGAGGTCAAGCGCGTGTTCCCGCTGGCCGACGATCCGCCGCACGATCGGGGAACTCAGGAATTCGATAAGCCGGTTGTTGGTACTTGCAAACTGCTCCGCGAATTCGCGGCGCGAGAGGCCGTTGAAATCCCGCCAGAGTGAATCGAATACGTAGTCGGGCAGATTCTCCGTAAGGAGCCGCCGGGTCGCCCGTGGGTCAGTGCTATTGATAAGCTCGACAGCTTCAAGCAACGTTTGCTCCCGTACCGCGAGCGCGTAAAAGACGGCCCGGAGGCATTTCTTGAGAAGCGGCGTGCTACTCGTATTTTCCCCGCCCCACACTTGCGCGCACGCGTTCACCATCGCATCGACCCGCGCCGCCGCCTCCGTTACGCCATCGAGCCGAAGGGGATTGAACCCGACCGACCACGCCGCATCGGCAGGCTCCATGACGTGAATGCGCCGGGCGCTCTGAAGCCCGCGACTCGCGCAGAACTGTACGATGGCGTCGGCAAGGGTGCCGTGAGGGTCGATGAGGCAAAGACCGCGGCCGGCAAGGATGTCCTGCCGGATCATCGACTCCATCAACTTCGACTTGCCCGTACCGCTGGCGCCGACAATATGGACGTGGCGCGAACGCTCCTCGGCACTCAGCGTGAGCGCTTTGCCTCGCCGCGTCGTGCCGAGCGTGTACGCCATCAGAGGGTTTCCAAGCGATCTACGATCTTGTTCCTGATGGCTACCTCAAGCTGTTGGATCGTATCGCGATCCTCCTCGGATAGCTTATCTTCTCCGCCATAGCAGTCGATGAGAGTCCTCTTCAGTTCTTCGGCATCCTTGCGAATCTGGACGATGTCCGCGCCAGCACGCTCGGCCGCGCTCCGCGCGTCTTTGGCTTCCGGTGCGGGCGGGTTCTTAACCGCCTCAAGCCTGCGCTCGGCTTCGATGGCTTCCGCCTCGGCCTGCGCCTTCAAGGCGCGGGTCCGAAAACCGCGTACCTCACCCGCCTCGACAAGTGAGGCTAGCTCTTCGACGATCTTGAGTTCTTCGATACGCCGCAGGTCATCAAGGTGCTCGGTTTGGACGAGCGAGCGCTCGAAACCAACACGCGCACGTTCTCGGGCTTCGAGTTCGCGAAAGGCCGCCGTCTGCGCCGCGAGGGCTTTCGTGTACGACTCAAGCGCCCGCCGCGCAGCCCAATATTTCGCCTGCGCCAGGAACGGTATGCCCGCCGGCGTATTCGGCGGCAACTGAACATCCCTTCGCTCGGGCGGGAGGACTTCGACAGCCGTGGGTTTGGATTCGCTTTCCTCTTCGGCCATGCCTCACCCCACTCGTTTGCGAAGGGCATCGAGACGCGCCTTCGCCTTCTCGTGCACGAGGGCCGCCTGGGCCAGTTCGTCTTGCGCATTGATAAACTCGGCATCACGCTTTGCTTCGGCCCTGATACGATCCGCCTCGATACGTATCTCTTCGGCATAGCGGTGCGCTTTTTCACTAAGAGCACGCGCCTGCGCTGCACGAACCTCTTTCTCGATGCGTCCGCCTGGAATCGGACGCATGATTTCCGCAAATGCCTTGCCGTCAAGTTCCGCGCGCCCGTCAATCGCCGCGTCCACCATACTTTGCGCCGGATGTGGGGTGAGGAAATAGTACCAGCGCATAAAAATACCGCGCTTCAAGAATAGCCCTAGGGCTATTGCACTCCAAAAAGTGAGCTTGATGTAAAACCAGACATTTGCCCAAAATTGCTGTCGTTCAGCTTCATACCGCGCGTATGCTGCGGCCCGTTGTTGATCCTGCTGTTGCTGCGCAGCCACCCGCGCCGCTTCCTGACGGCGCTCCTCACCAACGTTTTCGACAGAATCCCACTTATAGGATTTGCCTATGTCGAACGCATCGTCGCCCCGGAGACTATGGGCTCGTAGGGCTAGGCTGCCGTCCGGCAAATACAAGTCCACGGCGTCAATTTCGCGATGCACCGCTGCGGTCTGCTCCATGCCGAAAATGAAATGTATCTGACAATGCTCCCAAGCAAATTCAGCGGCCCGACGGAGCAGCGTCTCGACCACGCGCCGGTTTTCGTAATTTGGCTTCGTACTGGTTGCGCGAACGCTTAGGGCACTCATGCCGAAGCCCTTACCGGCACACTCCGTGACGGAGAACGTCACCGTGCCAAGTGCCTGCTCTACTTCCTCATCGCTTGCGAAGCCCTGGCCAAACACCTGCTGATAATCGCCCCGCGCGTACGCGTGTTCGCTCGTCACCAACAGCACCAAGAGCGTGAGGGCAAAGGCACCACTCATGGTGCTGGAAAGGGGCCGAACAAGAACCAACGATGCCTCAACCTGAAATGGTAGGTCCGCTAAATCTAATACTGAAAGTCACCCTGTAGAACAGCGCTTTTAGTTTGCGCGCCATGGCCCTTTCTGCGTCGTTCCTTCCATGCTGGCGCCTTCCATAACCTTCTGAGTTAATTGAATTTATATCTATCTTTGGTAGAGTTATCTGTGAGCTTCTCAATCACAGGAGAAATGACATGGCCGACGCGCCAATCGATGGCGCGCGACTACAGCAAGCTCGCGCGCGCATTCTTGCCTTTACCGAACGTCTGGTGCTCGAAAACACCGCCGCCGATTACCGGCGGGGACGCGATCCAAGCGATAACCTTCGCCAACTGATCGACCTACAAACCCTGAAACGCAGACTAGAAATCCAGCCAAGCAACCAGACTTAACCTTTGATCTTTTCGCGCCGCCCTCACCCAGGGCGGCGTTTTATTTTGTCGGGCGGACGCCTTCGCGTCAGCCCACCGAGGGCGTCGTCTGGGACGCCCCCTGCCCACGGCCGCCTTCGTTCGGGGCTTCTCCCGAACGAGCATTCACCCCCGCAATCGTCGGGAGCCGCTATCCGCCCAAGAGCCTTCGCCGTCCTCGGCGTAAGGCGATTGGCTGCGGTAGCGCGCTGCCCGACTTCGAGCGTTTCGGGTGAGTGGCGTGTCACACCTGCGCCGCCACGAACCCCGTAGCGAAGCGAAGCCAGAGCGTGAAGGCATCTGCTTCACGCGAAAGGAAACGATCGAAGTCGGGCGGGACGCCCGACGATTGCGGGGGTGTTTTCCATTGCGAGAGCAATGGCTTTGCGGAATTTACAATTGCCGCAAACCCGCCAATTCATGATTGGCGGGTCGATTGGCTCCCCTCCTCGCTATTATCGGATGCTGATTGCCTGGATATCACGACGCCCATCGACGACGCGAAGTACATGGATACCATCTAGCGTCGCCAGCGGTTCGTAGAACACGTACCACGGCGCGACCGCGAAGCCGCGAGGCTGGCCTTCAAGTTCACGCCGCAGCCGGCCCGAGTTCGGCCAATACGCAAGCATGTTCAATGAGTGATAGATGCGCTCGTGAATGGCTGCGGCACGGGCAGCGCCACTTTCGACGGTGACGTACTCCTCGATAGCCCGCAGGTCGGCTACCGCCCGGGGCGATAAAACGAAATAGGGCTGGGCCATATTACGGCAGGTCGGCTAGGACTTTTGAGATCGGCTACGACTTGCCTTGCCTCTGATGGCCGCAAGAAACTCGCTCTCTGAACGAATGGCAATGCCTTCTCCGCGCTTGAGCGAGTCCCGCGCTTCATTGATCGACGCGTTGAGCGCATCTCGGTTACGCTTGATAAAGCCTTCTATAGACGCCTCTTCCCGGGCTTCATCGCGCGGAGCAAGGTCTTCCGGCGCATAGCGGAAGCTGGATTTGGCGGGTTTTGTCTTGGCGGTCTTGGTGCTCATATTCATATTGTACCACACTCAGGGGTCAGGGAACTACGTTCGGCGAACGCCTTCATCCGCCTTACTTTTCGTCGCTTTGAACTTCTTTGTCCGCAACTGTTTTGCCTGCATGACGGTCAGTACATGGGAATAATGCTGTTCGATATAGGCGATTGAAGTCCCCATGTTTTTCGCCAAAACATGGATCGGGACGCCGGATAGGAGCGACTGGGTGCAGTAGAAATGGCGGAGGCTGTATATCGAGCGCCGCTTGCCCCAGCGGTCGTCCAAGAGCCCGATGCCGGACAGGAGTTTCTTGAACGTATTATTGAAATTGTCCACCGGCTCGCCGTCAAAGCCACAGAAAATATGGTCGTCAGGCTCGGTGTGTTTCGCGAGCTTCTTGAGCCGCGTCAAATAGTGCATCGTTCCTTCACGGCAGACGACCGTTCGTGCGCCGGTCTTCGTTGTCGGCGCGACCTCGATCACAAGTGCGGGCGTTCCATCTTCGTCCTCTTCTTCCCGGATATCGCGCCAGAGGAGTTGCCGGGCTTCGTTCGGCCGTAGACCGCTGTTCGCCATGAACAACAGATAATGGCGGAGCATTTCCCGTTGGAGACGATGCAGGGCATGGGGACCGGAGCGATGCAGCTTGCCACCGTTTGCGCCTTTGGAAGAAATCGTTTTCTCGCCAACCCACTTGCGCAGGTGCTCGTAAACCTTTTTCCACTCCGCTTCCGTGAAGGTCGGTCGGCGGACGACGCCCTTGGTGTGCGTCACCTTGGGCGCTTTGATCCAAGGTTCCCGCTTCACGACCCCGACCCGTTTGCCCCAACGGAAAATCTGCCGGAGCATTCCGGCTTCCATATCGAGGGTCTTCTGTGACGGTATGCGCGCCGCGTTCACCGGTATCGGGGCGTCCCGTCCCTCGGCCTTGCGGCGCTCGGGGTTGTAGAAGTTGATGCGCCAGTCCCAATACTGCTCGACGAAGGCGTCCGGCATGTCGGCCACCCGGTGATCGCCGAAGTACGGGATGAAATAATTCTTGGAGAAGGATGTATGAAGACGCTGCCGGTGGATCGAGAGCCCGGTCTTATGGGCGTCGTAAAACCGCTTCCAGAAATCCTTGAAACGGAGGTTGCCGGCGACGCGTACATCGAGCCCCTGCTTTTGCGCGGCGCGCAACTCGTGAAAGAGATCCTCGGCCTCCGAGAGCGCCGCGTTCAGCTCGGCCGTCTTGAGGGACTTGATGACGTAGCCGGTGATGCCAGGGATTTTGAGCCGCACCTGATACGCCGTCTTCATACGGCCGGGCCGGGTGTACACCAGGACCGCCCCATCCCGGAGCCGGTGAGCGTTTTCGTAGAAGCCCATTGGGAGCCACCGCGTCGAAAATCGGTGAACGATTGGTGAAAAAAGATAACTCGACGCTGTGGGCGAAACAAGGACTGGTGAATGATTGGTGAATAGCAAAAAGGGGTTGGAATAACATCCAACCCCTTGATTTCATTAAACTATATGAAGATATAGAGTTAGCGCTTCGAGAACTGGAAGCTACGGCGGGCTTTCTTCTTGCCGTACTTCTTACGTTCAACGACACGGGAGTCGCGGGTCAGGAAGCCGCCGGCCTTGAGAGCAGGACGCAGTTCCGGTTCGTAATAAGTGAGCGCCTTGGAGATACCGTGACGCACCGCGCCGGCCTGGCCCGAAAGCCCGCCGCCGGAAACCGTGCACACCACGTCGAATTCACCGGCACGGCTGGCGGCCCCGAATGGCTGATTGATCAACATCCGCAAAACCGGACGGGTGAAATACTTTTCGATATCGCGCTCGTTGACGGTGATTTTGCCTTTGCCGGGCTTCACCCACACGCGGGCGACGGCGTTTTTGCGTTTGCCGGTGGCGTAAGCACGGCCTTGCTTGTCGCGCTTGGGCTCGGCCTTGGCCGCCGAAGCAACAACGGACGACTTCAGATCGGCGAGGGTTTTCGTCTGTACGGTCATGGAAATTGTCCGAACCAATTAGGGTTTGTTCTTGCGGTTGCGCGCGGCGAGATCAAGCTTTTCCGGGCTCTGCGCCTCATGGGGATGAGCCGTGCCGGCATAAACCTTGAGCTTCTTGAACTGAGCGCGGCACAAGGGACTGTCCTTGGGCATCATGCGTTCAACCGCACGCTCGATGACGCGCTGCGGATACTTGCCGGCCAAAGTCCGCTTCGGCGTATGTTCCTTGATGCCGCCCGGATGCCCCGAGTGCCAGTAGAACACCCGCTGCTCGGCCTTGCGGCCGGTCAGCTTGACCTTCTCCGCATTGATGATGATGACATTATCGCCGGTGTCGATGTGCGGCGTGTACATGGTCTTGTGCTTGCCGCGGAGAATATCGGCCACCACCGCCGCCATCCGGCCGAGAACCAGGCCTTCAGCGTCGATCAGAAACCACTTCTTCTCTACATCGGCGGGCTTGGCTGAATAGGTCCGCATGGCTCAATTCCCGTCAGGTTCCAAAGAGGCGCGGATTATGGTCACGGCGGGGCCGAAGTCAACTGCGTTTATGGAAAAAATATCAGGGAAATCAATCGGTTCTATATCGGTATTATAATACCTTAGTGCCTGCTAATTGATTGATTTCATTATTTTGTGACCTTGACCCCCGCCGTCGGCCACTGCACCCTCCGCACCCGCCACAAATGGGAAAGCGTAAAGAATGGGCTTTCTCGAGCGGCTGGAGGGAGAACCATGCGCGTTGCTGTCTTCACCGGGCCAGGCAAGCCTATTGCCATTGAGTGTGTGGCGGACCCCCAGCCCGGACGGGATGAACTGCTGGTGAAGATCTGCCGCTGCGGCATTTGCGGTAGCGACGTCTCAATGACTTCCGAAGGGCCCTTTAGCTATCCAATCGGCTGCCGGTTGGGTCACGAGTATTCCGGCGAAGTCGTTGAGGTCGGCCGCGACGTCACGGCGATGAAAGTCGGTGATCGGGTCGCTTGCCTGCCAATACTCGGCTGCGGCAAGTGCGACGGCTGCCGCGGGGGCAACGCGATATTCTGTACCGCCATCAAGTCCTTGTCTGGAGGATTCGGAGAGTACATTTCGGTTCCGCCACGGGCCGCCGTCCTTCTGCCGCAAAGTCTGAGTCTCGCCGACGGGGCACTCATCGAACCTATGGCTTGCGGTCTGCACGCGCTGCGTATGGCGGGGATGCGTGGCGGTGAGCGTATCTTGGTGTTGGGGGCCGGGACCATGGCGCTCTCCATTGTCTACTGGGCCCGCGTGCTGGGCGCTGGAAAAATCGTAGCGCTCTCACGCTCCGCCCATCGGCGCGACATCGTATTGGCGATGGGAGCCGACGCCGTCCACGCTTTCGATACAGACGATCCGAAATCGCTTGCGGAAGCGCTTGGAGGGCTGCCTGACATCGTGGCGGAATGCATCGGCAAGCAGGGCCAGCTGAATAACGCGATCGACCACGTGCGGCCGCAAGGGACCGTCATCGCCATGGGCATGTGCAGCCAAGGCGAACCGATTGTCGCGGCGCGGTGCACATTTAAAGAGGTGAGAATGCTCTTTCCGCTCGGCTACACCGTCGGCGAATTTGCCGAGACCGCGAATGCGTTTGATTCAGGCCGGGTTCGCCCGGAACTCATGGTCAGCGACGTGATTCCGCTCGAGGATCTCCCGGCGACTTTGGAGAAATTGCGAGCCGGTGCGAAGAGCCTGAAAATCCACGTCGATCCAAGCCTTAGCGGACCCGGTCGCGGATAATCCCGGCCACGTTGTGCCCGTGTGTCCAGCGTCGGCGTGCGTGACTTTGAAATCATCAATGTCAAACACGGTACATGCATCAAGATTCGGCTTTTTTTATATGTGTGATGGTTGGTGTGGATAAGTGGTTATTCAGATTCTGGTTTCAAGATTGTTTGAAGTTATCGGTTGGATTGGGCTAGGGTCAGGCCCGCGTGGCGTTGAGCCGCGCGCCTGAGGACGTTGGGCGGAGGGCGCCTGCGTCGGCGCCAGAGCGATGGAGAGGACCTTGCTGAACAACTACCAACTTGATGGACCGACCCAGGTCGAGATTTTCCGCCGCATGGCCTTGCTGAAGGGCAACGACGAGCGCTGCCGCAAGATGGTGACCACGGGGCGTCTGGTGATGACGTATTACAGCTACCGGGGTCAGGAAGTGATCCCGGCGGCAATGTCGGTGAACCTGACCGATCAGGATTACCTGTGCACGATCTATCGCGGCATTCACGACATGCTGGCGAAGGGCCTGCCGCTCAAGGACCTGTGGGCCGAGATCGCCGGACGGGTTGACGGGACCTGCAAGGGCAAAGGCGGCCCCATGCATCTGACGTATCCTAAGAAGGGCATCATGGTCACGACCGGGATCGTGGGAGCCACGCTGCCGATCGCTAACGGTCTGGCGTGGGCCTCGCAGCTGTCGAAGGACGGCCGTGTGGCGCTGGCAACCTTTGGCGACGGGGCGTCGAACATCGGCGCTTTCCATGAAGCGCTGAACCTGGCGGCGGTGTGGAAGCTGCCGGTGATCTTCCTGTGTCAGAACAATCAATACGGCGAGCATACGGCCTATGCGAAGTCGACCTCGGCGAAGCGGATCGCCGATCGGGCGATAGCTTATGGGATTCCCGGCCTGCATGTGAACGGCAACGATCCGTTCGAGATGTACGCTGCGGCGCGCCAGGCGGTGGAACGGGCACGGGCGGGCGAAGGCCCGACACTGATCGAAGCGGTGACGTTCCGGTTTCATGGGCACGTGTTCGGCGACGCGGACAAGTATATGGATAAGGCGCAAAAGGCAGCCGCGGTGGCGGCCGATCCCTATCCGATCTACCGGACGAAGCTGATTGCCACGGGCGTGGCGAGCGAGGCGGAACTGGCCAAGATCGAGGCGGACGTGGAAGCGGCGCTTGATGTGGCGGTGGAGTTTGCCCTGCAGGCCGCCTATCCGGGCCTCGAGGAACTGACGACCGACGTATATGGAGTATCGGCATGAGCGCGACCCCCGTAAAGGCAAAGCCGTCCGAGGGGGCGGCAAAGCAGATGACACTTCTTGAGGCCCTGAACCAGGCGCTGCACGACGCATTTGCCGACGATCCGAAGGTCGTGACACTGGGCGAGGACGTCGCCGATCCTGAGGATGGCGGCGTGGTCGGGGTGACCAAGGGGCTGTCGACGAAGTTCGGCGAGAACCGCGTGCGCACTACGCCGATCGCCGAGCAGGCGATCATCGGGGCGGCGATCGGGGTCAGCCTGGCCGGTTACAAGCCGGTGGCGGAGATCATGCTGATGAACTTCACCACCGTGGCGATGGATATGATCGTCAATCACGCGGCCAAGCTGCGCTACATGTCGGGCGGTCAGACCAGCGTGCCGATCGTGATCCGCACCATGACTGGTGCCGGGTTCTCCACCGGCGGTCAGCACAGCGACTATTTTGAGGCTTGGTTTGCCCATACGGCGGGCCTGAAGGTGGTGGCGCCGTCGACCCCGGCGGACGGCTATGGTCTGCTGCGCAGCGCCATCGACGATCCCGATCCGGTGCTGTTCATCGAGAACATGCCGACTTACTGGACGCCTGGCGAGCCGCCGCCGAAGGGCCACCGGGTACCGATCGGCAAGGCGCGGGTCTCATCCCCCGGCACCGATCTGACGATCGTGACCTACTCGGGGATGGCGAACACGAGCTTGGCGGCTCTGAAGGATATTGCCGCGGCGGGGATCAGCGCCGAGGTGATCGATCTGCGCACTGTCTCGCCGTGGGATCAGGAGACGGTCATCGCCTCGGTGGCGAAGACGGGGCGATGCCTGGTGGTGCATGAAGCGGTTGTCCCTTTTGGAGTTGGCGCGGAGATCGCCGCGGTGGTGTCGGAGCGCCTCTATGGCAAGCTCAAGGCGCCGGTCGTGCGCGTGGGGGCACCGTTTACGCCGGTTCCGTTCTCCAAGCCGCTTGAGACGGCCTTTCTGGTCAACGCACCGCGGATTGCCGAAGCGGCCATCGCACTGGTCAAGGGGAAGCACTGAGTATGGCGACCGAAGTGTTGTTGCCCAAGATCGGCTTCTCGATGAATGAGGGCCAGGTGTCTGAGTGGCTGGTGGCCGACGGCCAGCCGGTCACCGCGGGCCAGCCGCTGTTCACCCTCGAGGCCGAGAAATCCGCCAACGAGGTCGAAGCCCCCGCCACCGGCACGCTGCGCATCATCATGCCCGCGGGCGACACCTACACCGTCGGTACCGTCATCGCCATGATCGAGTGAGTGACGAGGACGCCGGAGAGCCGGGCCGCTTCCGCAAGATTGCTATGCCAACAACCGCTTCCGAAGAGCGTCAAGATCGGCATCAGTGAGTTCCAGTGTCCGATACAGAAAGTCTCGGACCGATCCTGCACGCTTCACAATTGCGCTGAACATGGCATCCAGGTAGTCGCCGTCGGCGGCGAAGATCGGACGGATCTTCTCAAGATGCTCGGGAGGAAAGGCTTGCTTGCGCCGAAAGCCCGGACTCGCGAGGATTTCAAACTCTACGGTCGCCAGATAATCGGCGAGGATCGCCTCGCGCGGTGCATCGAGCGCCGAGAGTATCAGCGCGGCGGCCATACCCGTGCGGTCCTTCCCGGCCGTGCAGTGAAACAGCAAGGCCCCCTCGCCGGCCACGACTGTTTGAAACAGGCGCCGTAGTGCCTCGATATGCCCAAAAGGAAGTTCCTCATACACCCGAATCATGAGGGTCCGGGACTTCTCGGCGGTGAGCGTCTCATCCGACAGAAGCGATTTAAGATCGCCGCCGCCCGAAGGATCATAGTCGCGGAACCAATAGTGCTTGCAGCCCATGTCCTGCCACGGCGTCGGATGGACGGCACGCTCGCGATTATATCGAAAATCGATGACTGATCGGATTCCCAGTGCGCGGATGGCCGTGAGCTGCTCGGCTGAGAGGCCCGACAGGGTCGCCGACCGGTACACCACCCCTCGCTTCACCTCGGCGCCGCCATGTGCTGGAACGCCGCCAAGGTCACGCAGGTTGATGGATCGTGCGAGCTGCTTCAACGTGTCTTGAGTCACTTGGTCCTGCGCAATTCATTCGAATCAGAAGGCCGGCGTGGCTATGCCGCAAAGCAGCCAGTTACCCGTGCAGAGGGGGGACCAACCGATCGGCGGTCCCCCGCCCGGCCAAGGGCTAAGCCCTTGAAAAGAAATGGGGCGAGTAGTGGGTCTCGAACCCACGACCTCTTGGACCACAACCAAGCGCTCTAACCAACTGAGCTATACCCGCCGCAACACAGCCTGAACGGCCGTCGCTTCGATTTTCCGCGTGGATTTTCCTTGCGGTAGGCCGGGTTGTTAGACCGTTTGCACCATCGTCGTCAAGCAACGCTGCCGCGCGGGGAAATTCACGCCCCTGCCCAAGAATTAGTCAGGCTGACGTGATCTTGAGCAGTTTCAAAGGCTCACTCAGGAGAAATCGTCGTTCGTTCGGCGATTTGCCTATTCAGCCTTTGGCACGAGTCTTGAATGGGTGGTGAACACGGTTATGGCCGAAGGGGGTCGTAACCGTTGAGGCCGGCGGGATAATTCCGTGCGGGTCGCAAGCATAAGCACGATGGGGACGAAAGGTCGCTGGTGGCATGAAAAAGATTGAAGCCATCATCAAGCCGTTCAAACTTGATGAGGTAAAAGAGGCTTTGCACGAGGTGGGTTTGCAGGGCATTACCGTGACCGAAGCGAAGGGCTTTGGTCGCCAGAAAGGTCATACCGAACTATATCGCGGCGCTGAGTACGTCGTCGATTTTCTTCCCAAGGTAAAAATCGAAGTGGTGATGGACGACAGCATGCTTGATCGTGCTATCGAGGCCATACAAAAGGCCGCGCATACCGGCCGGATCGGAGACGGAAAAATATTCGTCTCCAGTATCGAAGATGCTATTCGCATTAGGACAGGAGAAAGAGGCGCCGAAGCGATCTAGGCGCTCAGGCCCATCCCACCGGCGCGGCGGTAATGCGACCGGTGGGCCGTAAAGGTTTGGGGGACGTCAAGAAGCGACAACGACCGCGAAGCGTGTACCCGCGACGCGGAATCGACTCGTGCAGGCGGTTTTCCAAACCCACTTTGCAATCTCAACCAGCTCGGCAGGAATAGGAAAGAGATCATGGCTGACGTTAAGAAGATCAAGGAAATGATGAAAGAGAAGGAAGTCAAATACGTAGACTTCCGTTTCACCAATCCCGCCGGCAAGTGGCAGCACACGGCGCAGTGGATCGATACTGTGGATGACGACATGCTGACCGAAGGCATCATGATGGACGGTTCGTCCATCGCGGGCTGGAAGGACATCAACGAGTCCGACATGTCGCTCAAGCCGGATCTGTCCACCGCCACCATGGACCCATTCACGGCCCAGCCGACACTGATCCTGTTCTGCGACACCATCGAGCCGTCCACCGGACAGCTCTATAACCGCTGCCCGCGGGCAATCGCCAAGAAGGCCTTGGCCTACATGAATTCCGCCGGCATCGGCGATACCGCCTATTTCGGACCTGAAGCCGAGTTTTTTGTGTTCGACGATGTGCGCTACTCCACGGCGCCGACGAACATGTTCTTCTCCATCGACAGCGAGGAACTTCCCGTCAACGACGGACGCAAGTACGACGAGGGCAACTCCGGCCACCGTCCGCGCACGAAGGGCGGCTATTTCCCGGTTGCGCCGGTCGATCAGAGCCAGGATCTCCGCGCCGAGATGGTGTCCGTGCTCGCCGACATGGGCGTGCCGATGGAAAAGCATCACCATGAAGTCGCCCCCGCGCAGCATGAACTGGGGCTCAAGTTCGATACCCTCGTCCGCACCGCCGACAACATGCAGCTCTACAAGTACGTCGTGCACATGGTCGCCCATTCCTACGGCAAGAGCGCGACCTTCATGCCGAAGCCGATGTTCGCGGACAACGGTTCGGGCATGCACGTTCACCAGTCCATCTGGAAGAGCGGCAAGAACATGTTCGCCGGTTCGGGCTACGCCGATCTGTCGGACACCTGCCTGTACTACATCGGCGGCATCATCAAGCACGCCAAGGCCCTGAATGCCTTCACCAATCCGCTCACCAACAGCTACAAGCGCTTGGTGCCGGGTTACGAAGCGCCGGTGCTGCTGGCCTATTCCTCGCGCAACCGCTCGGCCTCGTGCCGCATTCCGTTTGTGGCGAGCCCCAACGGCAAGCGCGTGGAAGTACGCTTCCCCGATCCGGGTGCCAACCCCTACCTCGCCTACGCGGCCATGCTGATGGCCGGCCTGGACGGCATCAAGAACAAGATCCATCCCGGCGATCCGATGGACAAGAACCTCTACGACCTGCCGCCCGAGGAACTGAAGGCCGTGCCGACGGTTTGCGGCTCCTTGCGCGAAGCCCTCGAGAACCTGGCCGCCGACAACGCCTTCCTGAAGGCCGGTGACGTGTTCAACGAAGACTTCATCCAGTCGTGGATCGATCTGAAGATGGCCGAAGTGAAGCGTTTCGAAATCACGCCGCACCCGGTCGAGTACGAGATGTATTACAGCGTCTAATCGCTGCCGTTACAGCGAAAGACGAAACGAAACGCCCCGCCAGAATATTGGCGGGGCGTTTTTCTTTGATCACGCGGTGAAGCGCGCGCCCATACCCAAGGTCCGAAGCCCCGTTTCGCGAGGTTTGGCGAACGACCCTGCCCCCTTGACGGGGATCAATGAGCATGCCCGTCACCCACGATAAAGTTGAAACGTTGGAGCCCTCACGGACTGGAAATGCGCCATCCGGCGCGGGCATAGCCAAAGGGTATTCCGTGGAACACTTCACCCCGATCGCATCACTGGCGGGCGGCGTTCTTATCGGCCTCGCCGCCACGTTCCTCATGGGCCTCAACGGCCGGATTGCGGGCGTAAGCGGGATTGCCGCGGGACTTATGTCATTGCACGGTCACGCAACCGATTGGGCCTGGCGGCTGGCCTTTGTGGCAGGGATCATAGCCACGCCCCCGCTCCTGAAAATCGCCGGATTCGTGATGCCGCCTGTCACATTTGTCGCCCCCATCCCGGTCATGGGGATGGCCGGGGTTCTCGTGGGCTTCGGCACGGTCGTGGGTGGCGGCTGCACCAGCGGTCATGGTGTCTGCGGCATCGCGCGCCTATCCATGCGGTCCATCGTCGCCACGACGGTGTTCATGATCGCGGGATTTGGAACCGTGTTTCTACTCCGTCACGCGTTCTAGAGGAATATAGCCATGCTTCGCGTCATCGGCGGTCTCCTATCGGGCATGTTTTTCGGCGCAGGCTTGGCCCTTTCCGGCATGATCAATCCGGCTAAGGTGACCGCCTTTCTCGATCTCGCCGGTGATTGGGATCCAAGTTTGGCCTTCGTCATGCTTGGCGCCGTAGCGACCACGGCGCTCGGCTATCGTCTCGCGTTCCGCCGCGGGCGGCCGTTCTTTGACGGACAATTCTCCTTGCCCACGCGCAAGGATCTGGACTTTGAACTCATCCTCGGCGCAACGATCTTCGGTCTCGGCTGGGGCATCGGCGGCTATTGCCCGGGCCCAGCGCTCGCGGGTCTTGGGTTCGGCGCCCGTGAAACCGTTGTCTTCGTCGCCGCAATGCTCGTTGGCATGGCCGCGGCGCGCGGTATGGCCCGATTCATCGCCCCACCAGCAAATCTAAGCGCCTGAGCGGAACATTCCCGTTATGGATATCACAGCATTCTTCGATAACGGGACCTACACCGCCAGTTACGTAGTCGCCGATCCGGCGACGTCCTTTTGCGCCGTTATCGATCCTGTTCTCGACTTTGACCCTGACTCGGGAAGGATTTCCCACCAGTCGGCCGACCGGATCATCGCCCACATCCGGGCCGACAAGCTCAAGCTCAGCTTAATCCTTGAGACCCACGCCCATGCCGACCATCTATCGGCGGCCCATTACATCAAATCGATGTGCGGTGGCGCCATTATCATCGGTGCCAACATTGTTCAGGTGCAAAAGACTTTTGCGAAACTATTCAACCTCGGATCGGAATTCGAGCCTACGGGTCAACAGTTCGACCAACTCCTCGGTGACAACGAGAGCTTTGCCGTTGGCCGCCTCGTCGGGCGGGCACTCGCTACGCCGGGGCACACGCCCGCGTGCATGACCTACGTAATCGAGGACGCCGCATTTGTCGGCGATACCCTGTTCATGCCCGATTACGGCACCGCTCGCGCCGATTTTCCCGGTGGCGATGCCCGCACGCTATACCGGTCCATACGCCGCATTCTCACGTTGCCGAATTCGACACGGATCTACCTCTGCCACGATTACAAGGCACCTGGCCGAGACCAGTTTGTCTGGGAAACGACTGTGGCCGAGCAGCGCCGGCACAACATTCATGTCCACGACGGCATAACCGAAGAGGCCTTCGTCGCCATGCGCGAGGCGCGTGATAAGACGCTCGCCATGCCGCATCTCATTCTTCCATCGCTCCAGGTCAATATCCGCGCCGGCCAACTCCCGCCCGCCGAGGACAATGACGTGGTTTATCTCAAGCTGCCGATCAATGCGCTTTGATCTGCGTGCCCACCGAGCCAAGCTGTGCGAACGGGAGCACAATAAACGATGCTGATTTCCGCCCTCAGCGTCCTATCCGGTGTAATTG
>SCTM01000233.1 GCA_004297485.1 Rhodospirillaceae bacterium | reverse complement strand
GCATATTTTCCTTTTCGGTCTGCGTGTGCGTTTCATTGGGCGAGTTGGCGAACAAAGCGTCGACACCGGCACCAATCTGTGCCGCGTGTGTCGGATCGTCGATGGTGATGACGAACCAGCCCACGGTCCCATTGGCGAACGTGCGCGCCTCGTCGAAGTAGTCGTAGTTGAAGATCAGCGTGTTGGCGCGAGCGCTATTTTCCGGATCGTCGAAGATCCCGACAACATTGAACGTCCAGTTGGATGTTTGATCAGACTTCTTGACCCAAATTGCCGAAGTGATCGGAATTTCGTCGCCAATCTTCCAGTTGTATTTTTCGGCCAGCTTCCTGCCGATGATCGCGCCAGTGCGCATGTTCAACAAGGCATCAAGCTGATCCTTTGGAACGTGAATTTCCGGGAAAATCTTAAAGTAAGATGCCGGGTCGACCGCCCAGGAGACGACCTGATTTTTCTGATCCTGATAATAGCCGCCGAACCATTGCATGTGCGTGACGCCGGTAACGCCCGGAACCGTCTTGATCAACGCCAAGTGCGCCAGCGGCAAGGCTTCGACGAAGCTGAATTTATTCATGACGTAGAGGCGGTTCAGGTTCGCGCCTTTGGTGGCATTGCTGAAAGCGGAGTTCACGCCCTGCAACATGCCGAACAAAAGGAATGCCACCATGATCGACAGTATCGTGAAGACTGTCCGCGTGCGCTTGCGCCACAAGCCAGCCCAGATCAGGGGAAAATATTTCATGCCGCGGTTCTCGTCTCGGCCTCGATCAGCTGGCCCTTGTCCATGTGCAGCTGCCGCGTGGCGAAGTCGGCCGCCTTCTGGTCATGGGTCACCATGATGATGGTCTTGCCCTGGTCACGATTGAGCATGCGCAAGAGACCTAGGATTTCGTCGGCGGTCTGGCGGTCGAGATCGCCGGTCGGCTCGTCGCAGACCAGCAGCGTGGGGTCCGACACCAGCGCCCGGGCGATGGCAACGCGTTGTTGCTGTCCGCCCGACAACTCGGTGGGCTTGTGCTTGGCGCGGTCGCTAAGACCGACAATTTCCAAGGCCGCCGCCACGTTCTTCAAGCGCGCAGCACCAGACAGCTTGGTCAGCAGCAACGGCAGCTCGACATTGCGTTCCGCCGTCAACATCGGCATCAGGTTATAGAATTGGAAGACAAACCCGACGTTACGGGCGCGCCATTTGGCGAGCTGGCTGCCGGAAAGACGGTCGACCCGTTCCCCGGCGACAATGACCTCGCCCTCCGTCGGACGGTCAAGACCGCCGAGCAAGTTCAAAAGCGTCGTCTTCCCCGAACCGGACGGCCCCATCAGTGCGAGAAACTCGCCGGCGGGAATATCCAGGTTAAGACTGTGAAGCACCTCGACGATTTGCTTGCCGCGCTGATATCGCTTGACCACATTGCGCAACGAAACGATCGACGTCATGGCTTATTTCCCTTCCCGACCTTCCGTCTATTCCACGTGCACCCGCGTCCCATCCGAGAGCTGGGTGAGGTCTCCGACAGCAACCCGGTCACCAGCCACAAGACCCGCCAGGATCGTCTGGCCGTCGCCGGTGCTGGCACCGAGCCGTACGGCGCGGCGCTCGACTTTATCGCCCCGGACCAGATAGACAACGCCGGTGTCACCCTTGCCCTGGACCGCCTCGGCAGGAACCACAACGCCCGGAGAGGCCGCGCTTTGGCCTCCGCTAGCCGTGTCGTTCAGGAACGAAACCCGCGCGCCCATTTCGGGCACAACGCGCGCATCCTTCTCCTTAAAGGCGATACGGACCTTCACGGTGGCTTTGGCCCGGTCGGCCGTGGGGATGACCGTGATGACCTCGGCCGGAATCTGCCAATCAGGATAGGCATTCAGCTTGATCGTCGCCGGTTGCTCGGAGTGAACGCGGCTGATGAAACTTTCGCTGACGTCCACTTCCACTTCCAAGGAGTCCATATCGACGATGGTTCCGATACCGGTGCGCGTAAAGCCACCACCGGCGGAAATGGGCGAAACGATTTCCCCCGGTTGCGCAGCCTTGACCGTCACCACGCCGGTGAAGGGGGCACGTATCGTCGTATCATCCAGATTGCGCTGCGCGGCAACGAGACCGGCCCGCGCCACGGCGAGGCCGGTTTCCGCCGCCTGGTAGCTTCCTTTGGACTGGTCGAGTGCGGTTTCACTGATCCAGCCATGGGCGGCGAGCTCTATGTTTCGCTTGTGCACGGGCTTAACATTGGCATAGGCCGCTTCAGCGGAGGCAAGATTGGCTTTCGCCTGATCCAACGCGGCACGGGCATTAGAGTCATCGAGCCGGGCGATGACCTGACCGTTCTCCACGTGCTGACCTTCCTCGATCAGTACTTCGCTGACCTTGCCGGTGATCTTCGACGACACGGTGGCCGCACGGCGCGCCACCACGTAGCCGGAGGCATCCAGTAGTGAACCGGCGCCCCGCGTGCCACTGGCTGCCGCCGCGGCAATCGCCACATGTATTGACACGCCGCTTGGCCCGGAAAAAATCAGCCACCCGCCGACAGCCGCCGCCATAACCACCACGGCCGCAATTCCCGCCCATAACGGACCGCGACCACCGGGCTCGGAATCGCCGCCGCGGTCGATCCGTAATTGATTCAAGAGGGAGGATTTGTCGTTCATGGGGCCGCGCAACTTTTAGATTAGATTTCCCGGAAACGCAACGCAGCGCCCGAGGCATCGACAATAAATAATGTGGCAGTCGCCAGCGGACCGGCTCCTCAATGCACGTCGGCCGCCGGTAACTCGTCTTCCTCGATCCGGCCAAGTCGACCCGCCAACCGGACCATACCGGAGCCAGGGATGTCGACATCTATATCGTCCTGGGCCACGCCCGCGTTCCCGAATCCATGCCCGAATTTGACGCGGCCCGGCGCGGCCGTTATCAACGGCCGCTGGGAGGACCGACCCGTAAGGATAGATCGTGGAAAAATTTCTGGCCGGCTACCGCGCGTTTCGCGAGGACTACTTCAAGAAGAATCGCGCCATGATCGCGGAATTGATGACAAAACGGCAGTCTCCGCAGGCGATGATGATCGCGTGTTCGGACAGCCGCATCGATCCGTCCCTGAAGTTCGGCGCGGACCCGGGCGATATGTTCATGGTTCGCAACGTCGCCAACCTTGTGCCGCCCTACGCGCCCGACGGCGCATACCACGGGACCAGCGCCGCCCTGGAGTTCGCGGTGCTGGTGCTTGAGGTCAAGAACATCATCGTCATGGGCCACGCGCGCTGCGGCGGCATCGATGCGCTGGTCAAACACCAGGAAAAGGCGGCCACCGATTTCGTCGCATCATGGATGAAAATCGCAGAGCAAGCCCTGGTACGTGCGCGCGATGCCGCGACGCCAGAGGCGCTTCAACGCGCCTGCGAACAAGAGACGGTCAAAGTCTCGCTTGAAAACCTGATGACCTTTCCATGGATTCGCGCGCGCGTGGAAGCAGGCAAGCTGGAACTCCACGGCTGGTACTTCGATCTGGAGACCGGAACGCTCCACGTTCTCGGCCAGGACGGCGCCTTTACGCAGGTCTAAAACCCCGGCGTAACTCGTTAAGCCGCAGCGTTTGCATCGGTTGCCGGATCTTCGGGAAACATCTTACCAAGGCGAGCAAGATCTTCCGCCTTGGCGGGAATCATCTTTCCACCCGAGTGAGGCAGAACCCAGAAATACCCGCCGTCACGCCCCAATACGGCGAATTTCTTTTTCCGGCGCGAGAAGACCCGCCGCATGGATGCGGAGAACTCGACATAGGTCTCGTGCCATTTCTTGTCGTGCCGGAACATATACTCATGACTGGCGACCATTTCGGTCACGAACGCCTGGTCGACGATCATGGGATTGGCGATGACCCAGCACTGACCTTCAAACGCCCAATAGTGGGCCAGGCCCACGAGGTTGCCCTTGGGATCGAAGTAGGGAAAGTAAGGGAACGACCGGCACGCCAGCGAGCGGTTGTCACGCTCGCAATGGGCGGCGCCCTTGCACTTGATGGCGCAGGATTCCGAATCCTCAAGGGATTTGACTTCACGGCGCTGCGACGGCGTTGTGGGCTTCAGGCGCTGCCAGAGATCGGTGCGCGATTTCAGCAGCGACCATTCCGGCTTGTCGACGATGGGAATGGCGTTGTCGATATCACAGCAGACCGGCACGCCGCCGTTGTGGGGGGCGCACTTTTTGCCGCAATCGTAACGCTTGGAAATAGGAGCCTGAAATTGCCGGTAGATTTCGGCGTAATGCTTTGCTGTGACGGCCACTCGGAGTTCCTCGGCGTAAAATAGTTAAGCTACGCGTTCCACCCCGTCCCCGCAGCACGTCACGGTATAGCGCGGCGGCCGGAGGAAGGGAAGGCAGTTGCACTGTTACAGGCCGGCATCAGAAAACTGATGCGATGCCACGGAGTGTCATGGCACATTCATATCCTGGCCATATCGTGGAGATTTCATGCAGGCGTATCTCTGGATCGGGATCGGAAGCGCGTTCGGCGGCATGGCACGCCATTGGTGCAACGGCCTGATCATGCGTCTGGCAGGTGCGGGATTCCCCTATGGCATCCTGACCATCAATGTTCTCGGATCTCTCGTCATCGGCTTCGCGGCGGCGGCGATGGGCAGCGAAGGCCGCTGGCCAAGCTCCCCGACCGCACAGCAGTTTGTCCTGGTCGGGATTTGCGGCGGCTACACCACGTTTTCCTCGTTCAGCCTCAATACGCTGAACCTCATTCAAGGCAACCAGTGGGGCGCGGCCGCGGCCAACGTGCTTTTTTCGGTCGCCCTATGCCTCGTCGCCGTCTGGCTGGGCCATGCGGCTGGGGTCGCGCTCAATCCACCCAGTTAGAGCGCCGTCGTCGTGCACACGCGCCGCGGGACTGCGAAGCGGGTGTCAAATCCAAAGGGCCGCTAAAGCTTGATCGTTTCGTGTTGAAGCAGGTCTTCCCCCTCGCCCCAACGGGGAGAGGGTGCCGAGCGGAGCGAGGCGGTGAGGGGGAGGTTCAACCTCATCAAATCTTTCTCTAGGCCTTCGTACTTTTCTTGTAGCCTTGGCCGTAGTCGAGCGTGCCGAACATCCAATCGTAAATCAGTGAGATGGTTGCGAAGTTGCCACCGGTGAACCGCGCATGGTGGTTATGGTGCATCTTCGACGTGTAACTCAGGTATTTGAACGGAAAGCGATCCGCCTTCCAAAGGTCGTGGTTGTGCAGATTGATCTCGGAGAAGGCAACCCAGGTAATGACGATGGTCGCCACATGGAAATTGCCCATGAACCGCGACAGGACGAAGATGCTCGTCGCGTAGAGGCCGAGTCCGATCGCCACTTCCAACGGAT
>SCTM01000232.1 GCA_004297485.1 Rhodospirillaceae bacterium | reverse complement strand
GGTGACTTCCGCTTGCACATGCGTGGTCATAAACGCGCCTTCCTTCCTCGCAGTATCCGCCCCACGAGATTGAACAGTTCCGAGTGGCCCTTTGATTCCAACATTCGCTATACAGTCTGCCCAACCGGGATGCGAATGTTAGAATCGGACCGCTAGCCGCGATCGCCCGATTTCTCTTGGGCCATCTTGCCCAAGCGCAGGCGGAGCGCGTTGAGCTTGATGAAGCCCTCGGCATCATACTGGTTGTAGACCGAGTCTTCCTCAAAGGTCACGTAGTCCATGCGATAAAGCGAATGGGGCGACTTACGCCCGACCACGGCGCACGTGCCTTTGTAGAGCTTCAAGCGCACCACGCCGGTGACGCGCGCCTGGGTTTTGTCGATGGCGACCTGCAGCATCTCCCGCTCGGGCGCGAACCAATAGCCGGTGTAAACCATCTTGGCATAACGCGGCATAAGTTCGTCTTTGAGGTGCATGGCCTCGCGGTCGAGGGTGAGGGATTCCATGGCGCGGTGCGCCACGTGCAGGATGGTGCCGCCGGGTGTCTCATAGACGCCGCGGCTTTTCATGCCCACGTAGCGATTCTCCACCAGATCGAGACGGCCGACGCCGTTACGTCCGCCGATCTCGTTGAGCTTCGCCAGCAGATTGGCGGGTGACAGCTTCGCGCCGTTGACGGCGACGGCGTCGCCCTTGGCGAATTCGACTTCCACATACTCGGGCTTGTCGGGCGCAGCTTGCGGCGACACGGTGAGGCGGAACATATCATCGTCCGGTTCAACCCACGGGTCTTCCAGGGCTTTGCCCTCGTAGGAAATGTGCAGCAGGTTGGCGTCCGTGGAATAGGGCGCCTCGCCGCGCTTATCTTTCGGAATGGGAATCTGGTGCTTCTCGGCGTACTCGATGAGTTTGGTGCGCGAGGTCAAATCCCATTCCCGCCACGGCGCGATCACTTTGATGTCGGGCTTCAGGGCATAGGCGGTCAGTTCGAACCGCACCTGATCGTTGCCCTTGCCGGTGGCACCGTGGGCGATGGTGTCGGCGCCGGTCTCATTGGCGATCTCCACCAGGCGCTTGCCGATCAGCGGCCGGGCGATGGATGTGCCCAGCAGATAGACGCCTTCATACAGCGCATTGGCGCGGAACATGGGGAACACGAAATCGCGGACGAACTCTTCCTTCAGATCCTCGATGAAGATCTGCTTGATGCCCATAAGCTCGGCCTTCTTGCGCGCCGGCTCCAACTCCTCGCCCTGGCCGATGTCGGCGGTGAAGGTCACCACCTCGCAGTTCTTCTCCACCTGCAGCCACCGCAGGATGATGGAGGTGTCGAGCCCGCCGGAATAGGCCAGCACAACCTTCTTCGCTTTCGCCATGAAACGCCTGTCTTTTCAGAATTGGAACGGTCGGGAAAAGTGGCGCGCAGTATAGGGATGGCGACCCCCGGGGCAAGCACGGAACGGCGAAAACGTCATGGACCGGCAACGAATGGATGTGTATAATACGACCACAATATACACATTCCGGAAGCACACCATGCGTACCAATATCGAGATCGACGACGAACTGATGGAAAGGGTGATGCAGGTCACGGGATTGAAGACCAAACGTGCCGTGGTTGAGGAAGGTCTGCGTACGCTGATTCGTCTGAACGATCAGAAGGCGATTTTAAAACTGGCCGGCAAGGTGCGCTGGACCGGTGATCTCAACGAAAGCCGCCAGGGCCGCAATGTAAAATGATCGTGGTCGATAGTTCGATTTGGATCGACCATCTGAACCAGAAGCTCACGGACCAGGTTCTGCGACTGCGGGACATGATTGTGAGTAACGAACCCATTCTCGTCGGCGATCTGATTCTGTGCGAGGTTCTTCAAGGTTTGAGTTCGAACCTTGAGGCCAAGGCTGTCGAGCAGGCCCTGCGGCAGTTTCCGACCGTCGCCATGCTCGATCCGGATTTAGCCGTGCGCGCGGCGGCGAATTACCGGCTGTTGCGGGGCAAGGGCGTCACGGTGCGCAAAACCATCGACCTCATTGTCGGCACGTTCTGCATTGCCCACGACCACTTTCTGCTTCACGCCGACCGGGATTTCGAGCCGATGCAAAAGTATCTGGGGCTGCGTACGCTGTGAGCGGCCGGGTCCTGTCAGACCTCGGGCGCGGCAGACTCCTGGACTGGATGAAGAACTGCAAGACGGGCCTTAATCGTCTGCGCGCCGGTCTGCCACACGATTGGTCGGCAGGCGATAAGACCGGCACCGGCTCCAACGGTGCCGTCAACGATCTCGCCATCGCCTGGCCGCCGTCCCGTTCACCGATTCTCATAGTGGCTTACATGAGCGGCTCACTTGCCAAGACGGAAGTTCTGGAGGCCGTACACGCAAAAATCGGAAACATCGTCGCGGCAGCGTTCGCAAGCAATTAAACCGCCGCTTCCTTCTCCGCCCAGGTTTCCGCCAGCGCCGCTTCACGGGCACGCAATTCCTTGGCGGACAGTTTTTCGCTGTCGGTCTTGAGTTGGCCGCAGGCAGCCAGGATGTCGCGGCCGCGCGGCGTGCGTATGGGTGCGGTAAAGCCCGCTTCGGCCAATTGATCGGCAAAGGCCACGACGGTGTCCGCATCCGAGCACTCATAGGGCGTGCCGGGCCAGGGATTGAAGGGGATCAGGTTGAACTTGCAGGGAATGTTGCGCACCAGCTTGATCAGGGCGCGGGCATGGGCGGGGGTATCGTTGATATCTTTCAGCATGACGTATTCGAACGTGATGCGCCGCGCATTGGATGCGCCCGGATAGTCGCGGCAGGCGGCCATCAGTTCCTTGAGCGGATACTTCTTGTTGATGGGCATGAGGGTTGAGCGCGTGTCATCGTCCGGCGCATGAAGCGAGATCGCCAGATTGACGCCCAACTCCGCGCCGGCGCGGTGAATCTCCGGCACCACGCCCGAGGTGGACAAGGTGATGCGGCGCTTGCCCAGCGCGATGCCGTCGTCGGCCATGACGATCTTCATGGCGGTGGCGACATTGTCGAAATTATACAGCGGCTCGCCCATGCCCATGAGCACGATGTTGGACAGCATGCGCCGCTCATCCGTGGGTGTCGGCCATTCGCCGTAGGAGTCCCGCGCGGTCATGAACTGACCGACAATCTCAAAGGGCGTCAGGTTGCGCACCAGACGCTGGGTACCCGTGTGACAGAACCGGCACGTGAGTGTGCAGCCCACTTGCGACGAGACGCACACGGCGCCGCGATCTTCCTCGGGAATGAAAACCGTCTCCGCCTTCTGGCCGTCGTCGTATTGCATCAGCCACTTGCGCGTGCCGTCTACCGAGGTCTGCTCCCGCGCCACGGCGGGGCGGCCGACGATATGGTGCTCCTCCAGGCGCGCGCGGAACGGCTTGGACAGGTCGGTCATGGCGGCGAAATCCCGCGCACCGCGATGATAGATCCAGTGCCACAGCTGCTTGGCGCGGAACGGTTTCTCGTCCAGGGCGGCGACCGCCTCCTGCAACGCGGCGCGGCTCAGGCCCACCAGCGCGGTGCGGGTGTCGGCGGCGGTCACGGACGCTGGCGAGGTCATCTCGTTCATGGCCGGCAGATACGCCCAAATGGGGTAAGGGGCAAGGGCGGGGCGCACACTCAATTGTCACCCTCGGGCTTGACCCGAGGGTCCAGGGTAACACACTCCACGTTTGTGGCTCCGGGTCCTCGGGTCAAGCCCGAGGACGACAGTGGAGTTTACTTATGCCCGCTCAGGTCCTTGATGGCGGCCCTCGGTCCGCACAGGGCGCATTCCGGATCGGGGTTCACTTTGACCGTGCGGAAGGCGGTGGTCAGCGCGTCGTAGATCAGCAACCGCCCGCTCATGCCCTGGCCTAGCCCTAGAATTTCCTTCAGCACTTCGGTGGCCTGCAGGGTGCCCATCACCCCGGCCACGGCGCCGAGAATGCCCGCCTCGGAGCAACTGGGCACGGTGCCGTCGGGCGGTGCTTCGGGATAAATGCAGCGATAGCAGGGCCCGCTGTCGTGCGCTTTGAATGTGGCGAGCTGGCCGTCAAAGCGCAGCACCGCTGCCGACACCAAAGTCCTTTTGGCCAGATAACATGCATCGTTCACCAGGAACCTTGTCGCGAAATTATCGCTGCCGTCGACGATGATGTCGTACGCGGCGATCAGGTCCATGATGTTGGCCGCATTGAGACGCGCGCGGTGGGTGACAAGGTTCACGTCGCCGTTGATCCCGGCCACGGTGTCTTTGGCGCTGGCGACTTTGGCTTTGCCGACGCTGGCGGTGGTATGGAGGATTTGCCGCTGCAGGTTGGACAGATCGACCTTGTCGTCGTCCACCACGCCGATGGTGCCGACGCCCGCCGCCGCCAGATACAGAATCACCGGCGAGCCCAAGCCGCCCGCGCCCACCACCAGCACTTTGGCGTTGAGCAGTTTTTCCTGACCGACGCCGCCCACTTCCTGCAGCAGGATATGACGGGCGTAGCGGTGAATCTGGTCGTCGCGAAATTCCATGAAAGTGGTTTTGTTTTCTTGTGGCTCTGGGACTCGGTGGGCGAAGGCCCACCATTTTAACTCTAAGGGCGCATCGACGCGCCGCCATCGACGCTGATCACTTGGCCGGTCACGAAGGCGCCGTCGTCCGACAGCAATAACGCCGCCATGGCGGCGATGTCCTTGGGCTGGCCAAGCCTTGGAACCTTCACCCCCGTGAGTGCTTCCGCAAGATATTGCGGGCCCAACACCGCCTCCATGACCGGATGCAGGATGAGGCCCGGCGCGATCACGTTGCTTCGCACCCCTTGTTTGCCGAAACGGCTGGCCACATGCCGCGCGAGCGCGTGAATGCCGCTTTTCAGCATCGAGTAGACCGGCCGATCGGGCAGGCCGAAATGGGCCGCGCCGGAACTCGTGTACAGCATGCACCCGCCGCCACGGGCGATGATCTGGGGAACCGCATGGCGCGTGCACAGAAAATAGCCGCGCGAATTCACATGCATCATCTGGTCATAAGCGGCCATATCGATCGCGACGGCATCGCTGTCGTCGCCCATGTGCGTGCTGTCGAGGGCGTTGGCGTAGAAACCATCGATGCCGCCGTGGGTGCCGACAGCGGTGTGAACAAACGCTTTGACGCTGGCCTCGTCGCCGATGTCGATCTTGAGCGGCATGGCCCGGCCGCCCTTCGCGATAATCTCCGCTGCGGTCTGTTCCGCCGCATCGAGATTGACGTCGCCGACAATGACGACGGCGCCTTCCGCCGCGAGCCGATGGGAAACACCGCTGCCGATGCCGCCGGAACCACCGGCGATGGCGATGACCTTACCCTCGAAACGATTCAACATGGTTGTTTCTCTTCCTCACCGCCTCGCTCCGCTCGGCACCCTCTCCCCGGCGGTGAGGGGGTGATATGACCGCATGAATTGTTGCTCTATGTCTTACTCACGCCCGTGGACCCGAAACCGCCCGCGCCGCGATCGGTCTCCGGAAGCGTATCGGTCTCGCGCCATGACACGGTGGCGACGGGCGCTACGATCATCTGCGCGATGCGCGCACCGCGGGTGATGGCGAAGGGCTCGCGGCCCAGGTTCACCAATATGACGCCGATCTCGCCGCGATAGTCGGCATCAATCGTGCCCGGCGTGTTGAGCACGGTGACGCCGTTCTTGGCGGCCAAACCTGATCGCGGCCGAATCTGCGCTTCATACCCGGGCGGCAGGGCAATGGAGAAACCGGTGGGAATGATCGCCCGCGCGCCGGGGGTCAGGATGACTTCGGCGGTCACCGCCGCGCACAGGTCCATGCCGGCGGCGTGGACGGTCTGATAGGTGGGCAAGGGCAGATCCGCCGCCTCGGGCAGACGCTTGATGTCGACAGTCACGGGATGCACGTTGACCTCTGATTAAGCGAGCCGTTGATTACGCGCTCAAGGCTTCGGCGATGCGCGCGGCCAGACGTTCGGCCACGGCCTGTTTGCGCATGGTCGGCCAATCCTCGACGCCGTCGGCGGTGACGAGATGAACGGTATTTGAATCACCACCAAACGCGCCCGTACCCGGGCTCACGTCGTTGGCCACGATCCAGTCGCAGCCCTTGGCGGCGCGCTTGGCTTTCGCATTCTTCAGGAGGTTGTTGGTTTCGGCGGCGAAACCGACGACGAGCTTGGGGCGGCCCCGGCTCAATTGCGACAGGGTCGCCAGGATGTCCGGGTTGGGGGCAAGACGCAGGGTTGGCGGCTTGGCGCCCTTCTTGATCTTGCCAGGCGCCGGATTGGACACGCCCCAGTCGGCCACGGCGGCGGCGCACACGGCCACGTCGGCGGGCAGACCGGCGCGCACGGCCTTGAGCATGTCGATGGCGGTCTCCACGCGGATCAAGGTTACGCCGTCCGGCGCGGGCTCGTGGGTGGGGCCTGAGACCAGCGTGACGTCGGCGCCCAGATTGGCAAGGGCGGCGGCGATGGCATGGCCCTGCTTGCCTGATGAGCGATTGGCCAGATACCGCACCGGGTCGATGGGCTCATAGGTTGGCCCGCTTGTCACCAAAATGCGGCGGCGCGCCAGGGGCCCGTTGCGGTTATCCTTGCGCAGCAGACGTCCCACGGCGGCAATGATCTCGGGCACCTCGGCCATGCGGCCGTCGCCCACTTCGCCGCAGGCCAGATCGCCGGCACCGGGACCGACAGTCGTGATCTGACGGCCCTGCAGGGTGGCGAGATTGGCTTGGGTCGCCGGATGGGTCCACATCATCACGTTCATGGACGGCGCGATGATCACGGGCTTGTCCGTGGCCAAGAGGGCGGTGGTGGCGAGATCGTCGGCCATGCCATGGGCCATCTTGGCCATGATGTCGGCGGTGGCGGGCGCCACCAGCACCACATCGGCCTCCCGCGACAAACGGATGTGGCCCATCTCGCTTTCGTCCGTGAGGGAGAACAGCTCGGTGTAGACCTTGTCGCCGGACAGGGCGGCGAGGCTGAGGGGCGTGACGAACTGCGCCCCGGCGCGGGTCAGGATACAGCGCACCGATGCACCCCGTTCCCGCAGGCGGCGGATCAGGTCGGGCACCTTCACGGCGGCGATGCCGCCGGAGACAATGAGAAGAATACGCCGGTTGTCGAGCACGGAGCGGTCCGCCTTCTGATGCGTTCTTTGGCCTGTCGCCCTCGGACTAGATCCGAGGGCCCAGGGCAGTTGACTCGGTACGTCCCAAAGGATGCTGATCTTGCTGTATTTATCGAGCTTCGTCACCCTGGGTTCTCGGGTCAAGCCCGAGAACGACGGTTGAGGTGTTGCTGTTACCGCAACAAAACCACCGCCAACAATATCAGCGCCAGCACCCACGGCGCCCAGATCAGCCAGCGGCTGCCGCCGCGCCCGCCCCTGAGCAGCCGGGCGGTCTCCGGATGCAAGCGCAGGCCGCCCGTTTCCATCTCCGTGGCCAGTGTATCCAGGCGGCCGATGAGGGCCGGCACCCGGCCAAGGCTTTCCAAGGCGCCGCCGACCGCGTCGGTGACCCGTGCCGCCGGTCCCAGGCGCTCCTGGAACCAATCCTCGATGAGGGGCCGGGCCAATTCCCACATGTTGGCGTCCGGCGCCAACCGGCGTCCGACGCCTTCCGCCAGCAGCATGCTTTTCTGCAGCAGCAGGAGTTGGGGCTGGGTCTGCATCTCGAAGGTCTCGGTGATGTGGAACAGCTGGCCCAGCAGGCGCGCGATGGAGATTTCGGCTACCGGCTTTCCCAGGATCGGCTCGGCGATGGAGCGGCAGGCCTGGGCGAAAGCATCGACGGATTTGCTCGCGGGCACATAGCCGGCGCGCACGTGGACTTCAGCGACGCGAATGTAGTCGCGGGACAGAAACCCCAGCAGCATTTCGCCGAGCGTGCGCTGGGTATCCGCATCGATGCGCCCCATGATGCCGAAGTCGAGGGCAATGATGGCGCCGTCGGCGGTCACGAATAAATTTCCCGGATGCATGTCGGCGTGAAAGAAGCCGTGACGGAAAACCATCGTGAAAAACACTTCCGCCGCCGTGCGCACCACCGCTTCCGGATCGAGTCCCAGGGCGCGCACGCCGGCCGGATCGTCCACCCGCGCGCCGCTCACCCGCTCCAACGTCAGCACATGTTCCGACGTGCGCTGCCAATCCACCGCCGGAATACGAAAACGGAGATGACCGGCGAAATTCTCTGCCATCTCTTGAGCGGACGCGGCTTCGATGCGCAGATCCATTTCCAGACGCACCGTGGCGGCGAACGTCGCCACCACTTCCACGGGCTTGAGACGCCGCAGGCGCGGCGCCCAGCGCTCGACACCTTCCGCCAGCCAGAACAGCACATCGATATCGCGGGCGAAGGCCGCCTGCACGCCCGGACGCAGAACTTTCACCGCGACTTCTTTTCCGTCGGTGGTAACGGCGAAATGCACCTGGGCGATGGAGGCCGCCGCCACCGGCGTATCGTCGAAGGCGGAGAACAGGTTCGCGACGGGCACGCCGAAGTCGGCCTCGATGGTGGCGCGGGCCGCGGTTGCGGCAAACGGCGGCAAGCGATCTTGCAGCCCCGTAAGATCGGCGGCGACTTGTTCGCCCAAAAGATCGGCCCGCGTCGACAGGGCCTGACCGAACTTGATGAACGTGGGCCCCAGTTCCGTGAGCGCCAGCGCCAGCCGTTGGCCGGGACGCAGCGCGCTGCTTTCAGGGCTGCGGCGAAAGACCGCACTTGCGATTCGCACCGCGACCGCGCCCCAGGGATAGGGCCGCAGCAGAAACAGCGCATCGTGACGCGCCAGACTGCGGGTAATGGTGACGAGGCGGGCAAGGCTCCGCAGGGTGCGGATCATGACGGCCTGCCGCTGAAAGGGCTGTCGTATCTATGCATCTTTCGGATCTTAATCAGCAGATTACACCCTGTCGTCATGCTTGCGGTCCGCAGGACCGCGAGCATCCAGGGTAATTGGAACCCAATTTGAGAGATAGGAGCGAGAAACCCTGGATTCTCGCGGCTCTTCGAGCCGCAAGAACGACCAATGCGAACATCACACGCGCCAGCCGGAATGGATGGCGGTGACGCCGCCGCTCAAGTTGCGGAAACTCACTTGGTGAAAACCCGCTTCGCCCATGAGCGCGGCGAGGCGGCCCTGGTCGGGAAAACGGCGGATGCTTTCCGCGAGATAAACATAGGCGTCGCGATTGCCGGCCACGGTCTGTCCCAGCCACGGCAGGACGCGGAAGGAGTAGGTGTCGTAAAGCTTGTCCAGCACCGGCACTACCACGCGGCTGAACTCCATGCACAGGAAACGCCCGCCGGGCTTGAGCACGCGGCGGGCCTCGGCCAAGGCGCGCTCGATGTGAGTGACGTTGCGCAGACCAAATGCAATCGTATAGGCGTCGAAGCTCATGTCCGGAAATGGCAGCGCCTCCGCGTCGCCGCACACCCAGGTCAGGCCGGTCAGATGGCCGCCATCGATGGCGCGGTCGCGACCATGGTTCAGCATCTCGGCGTTGATATCGCAGACGGTAACGGGATTTGGTGGATCGCCACCTGTGCCGCGCGTCATCTTGTCCAGAATGCGTGTCGCTACGTCGCCGGTTCCTCCGGCCACATCCACGATCGCCTGACCGGGACGGGGTGCCAGCACATCCACCAGCCGCGCTTTCCACAGCCGGTGCAGGCCGCCGCTCATGAGGTCGTTCATGAGATCGTATTTGGGCGCCACCGTGTCGAACACACCGCGCACGAGCCCGGCCTTCTCGGTTTCCGCAACGGTGCGGAAGCCGAAATGGGTGGTGGATGAGGATGTGGGCCCTTCGCCATTCATGAGGGGCACCATAAAGCATTTTCCTGATTGTCGCCCCCGGACTTGTTCCGGGGGCCCAGAGTCATAGACTCCGGACGCTGCGGAAAGACCCAATCGTACTGCACAGGTCAGTGTTTGCCGCTCTGGGTCCCCGTGACAAGCACGGGGACGACGACTGAGATGCACCCGCTTCCGACAAACCCGCTCGACAGGGACGGCGGGGAATGATTCAGTCTGGTGAAGCGGATTTTTTGACATTCGCTACCCATCGAGAGTCCTTCCCGGCACGGTGGGATCACCGGGCCGGGTAAGAAGGTCTCTCATTCAAATATTAGAGCATGTTCCGACCGGAAAACCGGCTTCCACTGTACCGGAACATGCTCTAACCGCAGAACCACGACGCGAATGTTAGAATCGGACCACTAGCCATGCCCGAACTGCCGGAAGTGGAAACCGTCTGCCGTGGACTTGCCCCCCTGCTTTCGGGGCGCAGGCTGGCGCGCGTCGAGGTGCGGCGACGCGATCTGCGCATTCCGTTCCCGCCCGGATTCGCCGCGTCCCTGACCGGGCGGCGGGTGGACGGCATTCGCCGTCGGGCGAAATATATTCTGATCGATCTGGACGACGGTCAGGTTCTGATCATCCATCTCGGCATGGCCGGCCGCATGCAGATTACCGATCCGCGCGTGCCGCTGGGCCCGCACGACCATGTGATTTTCACCACCGACGATGACTGCCAGATCAGGTTCAACGATCCACGCCGCTTCGGACTCATGACTTTGACGCCCGCGGATAAGCTCGCCGAACATAAATTATTCCGGCACCTGGGGCCCGATCCGCTCGAGGATACCTTTACCGCGGAAATCTTGTCGTCGGCGCTGAAGGGCCGCAAGACGTCGATCAAGGCTGCGCTGCTCGATCAGCGTATCGTCGTCGGCGTGGGCAACATCTATGCCTGCGAAAGTCTGCATCGCGCCGGCATTTCACCGAAACGCAAGGCCGGAACGGTGGCGGGCGCGCTGGCGCGGCGGCTGGTTCCCGCCATCAAGAAAGTGCTGAAGGATGCGATTGCAGCCGGCGGCTCTTCCTTACGCGACCATGTGCAGGTCTCCGGCGAGCTGGGGTATTTCCAGCATGCCTGGCGGGTCTATGGCCGCGAAGGCGAGTCCTGCAAGCACTGCAAGACGGCGATAGTGACGCGTATCGTCCAGGGCGGCCGCTCGACCTTTTATTGCCGTAACTGCCAGCGTTAGCGCGCGTCCCGGAAAAGCGGTCTTCCGGTTTTCCGGGTAGGGCCTGCTTAAGGGACGCTAGGGGCGATACCGCATTTGACTCGTGCGCCATGGCATGTGTAAACGCCTGAGCATTCCCCGGCCCTGAATCCGTGAGGCACCCCTAATGACGTCCTATGAAAATATCCTGGTCGAAACCCGTGGACCGGTCGGTCTCATAACCTTGAACCGGCCGAAAGCGTTGAACGCGTTATCGACGCCGCTGATGCGTGACCTCGACGCGGCGCTGAGCGCCTTCGCGGCGGACGAGTCGGTCCGTGTCGTCGTGCTGACCGGCAGCGAGAAAGCGTTCGCCGCCGGCGCCGACATCAAGGAGATGGCGACCAAGCCGTTCATCGAAGCCTATATGCATAACTTCCCCGACGGATGGGATGGTATCGCCAAGCTGCGCAAGCCGGTCATCGCCGCGGTCGCGGGATTTGCGCTCGGCGGCGGTTGCGAGATTGCGATGATGTGCGATTTCATTATTGCCGCCGATACCGCGCGTTTCGGTCAGCCTGAAATCAACGTTGGCACCATTCCAGGTGCCGGCGGCACGCAGCGCCTGACCCGGGCCGTGGGCAAGGCCAAGGCCATGGAGATGGTCCTGACCGGGCGCCAAATGGATGCCGCCGAGGCCGAGCGGGCCGGCCTTGTCAGCCGCGTGGTGCCGGCCGAGTCGCTGATGGCCGAGGCGATTAAGGCGGCGGAGAAGATCGCCGCCATGTCCCTGCCGGTGGCATTGATGGCCAAGGAATCCGTGAATCGCGCATTCGAGACCACCCTGGCGGAGGGTGTGCGGTTTGAACGCAGCACGTTCCATGCGTCCTTTGCCCTTGAAGACAGGACGGAAGGCATGGCGGCTTTTGTCGAAAAACGTCCGCCGAACTTCCGCCATCGCTGATCGGGCGCACCTATGCCGAACAGCCTCTTGAGAGGCCCGTTACATAAGCGGACCCCTCAAACCCGCCCGTCAGTTGACGGGCGGTGGGCGCTCCCGTATAAGCCCCGCTTCCTTTTTAGCGGTCGGCCCCTCCGGTTCGGAGTCGCCCGCGTTCGTGCAAATTTCGAGAGCGAGACGTTCGACCATGGCTCAGCATAAATCCGCGAAAAAGCGCATTCGCCGCAACGCGACCGCCGCGGCCGTCAATCACGCCCGTCTCAGCCGCATTCGTACGGCGGTCAAGGATCTGGAGTCGGCCATCGCCGCTGGCGACAAGGCTGCCGCGCAAGCCGCCTTCAAGAAGGTGATGCCGGAACTGATGCGCGGTGCCGCCAAGCACGTGCTGCATAAGCGCACGGTCGCGCGCAAACTGTCGCGTCTGTCCGGGCGCATCAAGTCCATCGCCGCGTAATAATTTCTCTCGCGTTTTCATCATCTTTTAGACGACGTTGGTTTCGGCACGCTGCTTGGTGCCGATGTGCGCGTATCCACTGATGACACGAATTGCGACGCTGGTCGCTTCGGAATATTGCGTTCCCCCAAAACCCGCGACTGCCGCACATCCACGTCGAGTCACGCGAGGCTCGTCGTAATCACCACGCATGTCATTCCGAATCAACGACATGCGCCACCTTTTTATTTTCAATAAAAGCCAAGCGCGCGGCGATTTTTAATTTGTCGCTGTCAACAAATCTTTGTCGCTGTCCGGCATATCTTTATTGTTGTCTCATCGCTTGTGACGATTACATTGCTCGCAAGCCAAAGACGTTCGAGGTCATCGGCATGCAGTTGCGATACGAAATTTCTGCGCAGCCGATTTCACTTCTCGGGCGTTTCACAATCGACAGCATGTATCTCTCTATCTAGCAGTTCGAATGTAGCCGTATGTCCGAATGGCCGGCGGCCGTGTCGCGGATTTGAGAATAAGCTTTGGGGTAAGTCGTTTTGTCGAGGGGCGCTACGGGGTGAAGAATCGGGGCGATACGGCTGTCAATGAAGCTGAGTGGGATCGCGTCAAGACGCGCCTCAAACAGGAATTCGGCGAGACGGCTTTCAAGAGTTGGGTAAAACCGATTACGCCGACCACCATCCGCGATGGCGAGGTCGAGTTGGCGGTTCCGACGCGCTTCATGCGCGACTGGATCACGACGCACTACGGCGACCGGATTCGGGCGCTGTGGTCGGGCGAGAATCCGTCCGTGCGACGGGTGACCCTCAAGGTCGCCGGATCGGCTCGTCCGGCATCGGCGCTCACGGGGACTGTCGTGGGAACCGCTGCAGGAACGACCCTGGGAACGGACCGCGCTCATTTCCGCCCGGCCGACGGCAAGGACCAGCCCCGTGTTCCCGGCCGCGGGACGGTTGTTCAGACTCCCACGTCTCAGAACAATTTGCCCTTGGGGGCCGAACTGTCGGCGCCCTTGGACGCGCGCTACACATTCGAGAATTTTGTCGTCGGCAAACCCAATGAATTTGCCTACGCCGCCGCCAAGCGGGTGGCCGAATCCGACCAGGTCAGTTTCAATCCGCTGTTTCTCTACGGCGGCGTCGGCCTGGGTAAAACCCATCTCATGCACGCCATCGCCTGGGAAATTCGCCAGCGCTCGCCCCAACGCAAGGTCGTTTATCTGTCGGCCGAAAAGTTCATGTACAGTTTTGTACGCGCGCTTCGGAACCAGGACACGGTCTCCTTCAAGGAGCAGTTCCGTTCCGTCGATGTGCTGATGATCGACGACGTGCAGTTCATTTCGGGCAAAGACGCGACCCAGGAAGAATTCTTCCACACCTTCAATGCTCTGGTGGATCAGGGCCGCCAGTTGGTGTTGTCGGCCGACAAATCCCCATCCAATCTTGAGGAAATCGGCGACCGTTTGCGTTCGCGCCTGGCGTCGGGGCTGGTGGCCGACCTGCATCCCACGACCTTCGAACTGCGCCTTGGGATTCTCGACGCCAAGGCCGAGCAGCTACGCACCCAGGTGCCGCAGAAGGTGAAGGAATTCCTCGCCCACAAGATCACCGCCAATGTGCGCGAGCTTGAAGGTGCATTGACCCGCCTTGTGGCTCACGCTCAGCTGGTGGGCGGCCAGATCACCCTGGAAACCACCCAGGACCTGCTTCAGGACCTGCTGCGCGCCCACGATCGCCGCCTGTCCATGGAGGAAATCCAGAAGCGGGTGGCCGAGCACTTCAAGATCCGCATCTCGGACATGAGCTCGGCCCGCCGCGCCCGGGCCGTGGCGCGGCCCCGTCAGGTGGCCATGTACCTTTCCAAGCAGCTCACCTCCCGCTCCCTGCCCGAGATCGGCCGGGCCTTCGGCGGCCGTGACCACACCACCGTCATGCACGCCGTGCGTAAGGTGGAAGAGCTGGTCAAATCCGATAGCGCGTTCGCTGAGGATGTGGAGCTACTGACCCGGATGCTCGAGAGCTAGCGAACGCGCCAATTCAAAAGATTAGGCGGCCTTCGCCGCCGGGCGTTCGCTGAGGATGTGGAGCTACTGACCCGGATGCTCGAGAGCTAGCGAACGCGCCAATTCAAAAGATTAGGCGGCCTTCGCCGCCGGGCGTTCGCTGAGGATGTGGAGCTACTGACGCGGATGCTCGAGAGCTAGGGATTTTCGCTCTCTCGCCCGGGTGCTCGCGGGCTCGAAATTAACTTATGAAAACCACATGCTTCCCGGTCATCACGCCGGGCCGGTTCCGGTGTTTTTCTCTACCGGGGCCAAGGGCCTGTGATATAGTTATCGACTTCCTTGCGTAGGCACCGGACCGACAGTGGACCGGGGCATCCGACGACGGCCCAGGCCGTCCCGGACCGCCGGTGGGTAGGTGCCTGCGCCAAGGATCAAAAGAAGTAATCAGAAAGCCATCGGAACCTCACTTCCATCATGAAGCTGATTATCGAACGCGCCGCGCTCCTGAAATCCCTCGGTCATGTCCAGAGCGTGGTGGAACGCCGCAATACCATTCCCATCCTGTCCAACGTGCGCATGGACGCGAACAAGGGCGGTCTCGCCCTCAATGCCACTGACATGGATATCGAGATCGTCGAGAGCGCCACGGCCGACGTCGGCAAGACCGGCGCCACCACGGTTCCGGCCCATACTCTTTACGACATTGTCCGCAAGCTGCCCGAAGGCGCTCAGGTGGAAATCGCCTCCGCTAGTGGCGGCGGACAGATTGCTCTCACCGCTGGTCGGTCGAAATTCACCTTATCGTGCCTGCCGGTTGAGGATTTTCCCGTCATGGCCGGCGGCGAGTTCAGCCATACGTTCAAGCTCGGCGCCGCCGATCTGCGCGGCCTGATCGATCGCACGCGCTTTGCCATCTCCACCGAGGAGACGCGCTATTACCTGAACGGCATCTATCTGCACGGCACCACCACCGAAGGCGTCGCTGTACTGCGGGCGGTGGCGACGGACGGCCATCGTCTGGCGCGGGTCGAACTGCCCTTGCCCGAGGGCGCTGCCGGCATGCCCGGCGTGATCGTGCCGCGCAAGGCGGTGATCGAGGTGCGCAAGCTGATCGAGGAAACCGAGGGCGATATTTCCGTGTCCTTGTCCGATTCCAAGATCAAGTTCGCCTTCGATAACGTGAGTCTCACGTCCAAGCTCATCGACGGCACCTTTCCCGATTACGAGCGCGTGATCCCTACCGGCAACGACAAAGTACTCGAAGCCGATCGCAAGGCCTTGTTCGACGCCGTCGACCGTGTTTCGGCCATCAGCTCGGAGAAATCCCGCTCCATCAAGATGAGCTGCGAAAAGGGCCTGGTGACGTTGTCCGCCTCCAGTCCCGAAGCCGGCAGCGCGGTGGAGGAAGTGGAAGCCTCTTACGCCGCCAGCCAGCTCGAGATCGGATTCAATTCGCGTTATCTGCTGGAAATCATGGGTCAGATCGAAGGCGATGCGGCGCGCTTCACCATGGCGGATGCCGCCTCGCCCACCGTCATACGCGACGTGGCCGACGGCTCGGCGGTCTACGTCCTGATGCCGATGCGGGTGTGACGGTCGCCCGTCCATCCCCGGCCCCCGACTACCCCGCCCGATCTTTGCAGGCGGGCGTTGGTGTAACCCGCCTCACCCTGACGGCTTTCCGCTCCTACAGCCGGTTGCGTCTCGACCTGGACCAGCGTCCGGTGGTGCTCACCGGCGCTAACGGCGCGGGCAAAACCAATCTGCTGGAAGCATTGTCGTTCCTGGCCCCTGGGCGGGGCCTCAGGTCCGCGCGCTTGGCCACCGTCGGGCAGACGGCTTTTGGACCTGCCCTGGTGGATCAATCCGCAAAGCCTGATCTTCGGGTACCGCAGCCTTGGGCCGTGGCTGCCACCCTTGCCACCAATCAAGGCCCGGTGGAACTCGCCAGTGGGCTTGATCCCGCCAAGCCGGAAAAGCGGCTGGTGCGGATCGACGGCATGCCTGCCAAAGGCGCCGCCGCCCTCGGTCGCCAGTTGGGCGTGATCTGGCTGACGCCGGCCATGGACCGTCTGTTTCTCGACAGTCCCGCCGGCCGCCGCCGCTTTCTCGATCGTCTGGTGATGACCTTCGATCCGGATCATGCCGGCCGTGCGGCGGCGTACGATCGCGCCACCCGTCAGCGGGCGCGTTTGTTGCGTGACCGGGCCAGCGATCCCATATGGTACGATGCGTTGGAAGACACCATGGCGCGCTACGGTGTCGCCATGGCGGCGGCCCGCCGTGATCTGGTCAATCGCCTAAACACAGAGCTTGCGCGCGCGGCCGGTTCGTTTCCGGTGGCGTCTCTTGCCCTTATCGGTGTGGTTGATCGTTGGCTCACGGAGATGCCTGCGGTGGATGTGGAGGATGCCTTGCGTGCCGCCTTGCGCGACGAGCGACGTTTGACGCCCGGCGACGTGGCCGCGGCCGGACCTCACCGCTCCGATCTTGCCGCGACCATGGTGGCGCCCGGCCATCCGTCACACGGCCAGGCAGCCGCCTTGTGTTCCACCGGCGAGCAGAAAGCCTTGCTGATCTCTATCCTGCTTGCTACCGCGCGTTTGCAGAAGGCTAAGCGAAATCATGCGCCGCTGTTGCTGTTGGACGAGGTTGCCGCCCATCTCGATGCCGAACGCCGCGCCGCCTTGTTCGCGGAAATCCGCGATCTCGGCGCCCAGGCCTGGATGACCGGAACCGACGCGGCCCTGTTCGATGGGTTCGGCGGCGATGCTCAATTCTTTACCGTCGACAACGCGCGGCTTACTCTTTGTCCGTCGTCCTAGAGCATGACCCCGAAAAGTGAGAACCGGTTTTGCGAGAAGATCATACTCATACAAGAAGCAAAGCTCGTCGCGCTGCAAGTTGCTCCGATAACACCATAATTTAGAGACTGAAGATGACACCACCCGCCTCCACATCCCCCGCTTCCGTACCGCATGGCGCCGATATCGAACGCGCCGATGACGCTTACGATGCTGAATCGATCAAGGTCCTCAAGGGCCTTGATGCCGTGCGCAAACGTCCGGGCATGTACATCGGCGACACCGATGACGGCTCGGGACTCCATCACATGGTCTACGAGGTGGTGGACAACGCCATCGACGAATCCCTCGCCGGCCACTGCGACCTGATCGAAGTGATCCTGCATGGCGACGGCAGCTGCAGCGTTTGCGACAACGGCCGCGGCGTTCCCGTGGACATCCACAAGGAGGAAGGCGTCTCCGCCGCCGAGGTCATTATGACCCAGCTCCACGCAGGCGGAAAATTCAACCAGAACTCCTACAAGGTTTCCGGCGGTACGCACGGCGTCGGCGTTTCCGTGGTCAACGCCCTTTCCATCTGGCTGGAACTGCGCATCTGGCGCGGCGGCAAGGCCTATTTCATGCGCTTTAAGAGCGGCGTGCCCGAAGCGCCCCTGGCTCTGGTGGGCGATGCGCCCATCAACACCACCGGATCACGCAAGGGCCAGCCCAAGACCGGAACCGAAGTGCGCTTCCTAGCGTCGCCTGAAACGTTCACCAAGACCGTGTTCGATTACGGCACGCTCGAGCATCGCCTGCGGGAACTGGCGTTCCTGAATTCCGGCGTGTTCATCAATCTCACCGATGCCCGCCACAGCGAAAGAAAATCCGTCGATCTGCATTATCAGGGCGGCATCGAGGCCTTCGTCAAATATCTCGACCGTTCCAACGAGGCGATTCACGATCCGCCCATCACCGTCATTGGCGAGCGCGACGGCATCACCGTGGAATTGTCCATGGAGTGGAATTCGAGCTATCACGAAAACACGTTATGCTTCACCAACAACATTCCCCAGCGTGACGGTGGTACCCATCTCGCCGGTTATCGCGCGGCTTTGACGCGCACCATCAACCACTACACCAACGAACTGGGTGGCGCGAAAAAGGAAAAGATCGCGCTCACCGGCGAAGACATGCGCGAAGGTCTGACCTCGGTGCTGTCGGTGAAAGTGCCAGAGCCCAAGTTCTCGTCCCAGACCAAGGACAAGCTGGTCTCGTCGGAAGTGCGCCCGGTGGTCGAAAGCCTCGTTGCCGAAAAGCTCGGCAACTGGTTCGAGGAACATCCCTCCGAGGCGAAAAAGATTCTCGGCAAGGTGGTCGAGGCCGCCATCGCCCGCGAAGCCGCGCGCAAGGCCAAGGATCTGTCGCGACGCAAGGGCGCGCTCGATCTCGCTTCGCTGCCGGGTAAATTGGCCGACTGCCAGAACCGCGACCCGGCCCAGTCGGAAATGTTCATCGTCGAGGGCGATTCCGCCGGTGGGTCCGCCAAGCAGGGCCGCGACCGTGCGTTCCAGGCGATCCTGCCTCTCAAGGGCAAGATCCTCAACGTCGAACGCGCCCGCTTTGACAAGATGCTGAGCTCGGCGGAAATCGGCACGCTCATCACCGCGCTCGGCACCGGCATCGGGCCCGAGGAATTCAAGATCGAAAAGCTGCGCTACCACAAGGTCATCATCATGACCGACGCCGACGTGGACGGCAGCCATATCCGTACGCTGTTGCTCACGTTCTTCTATCGCCAGATGCCGCAGATCATCGAGAACGGCTACCTCTATATCGCCCAGCCGCCGCTCTATAAGGCCAAGAAGGGCGCGTCGGAGGTGTACCTCAAGGACGATCCGGCCATGGAGCAATACCTGATCGGTACCGGCCTCACTGATGCGTCCCTGACGTTGCACAGCGGCGCGCAGGTGGCCGGCGAGGAACTGCGCCAATTGGTGCTCAAGGCACGGGATACCAAAAGCAGCCTGCAGATGCTGTCGCGTACCTTGCCGCTGCGCATTGTCGAACAGTGCGCCATCGCCGGCGCATTCAATCCCGATGTGCTCTCCAACGACGAACTGGCGCGCAACGCGGCAAGCTATATCGCCCGGCGCCTCGATCATTTGGAAACCGAATACGAAAAGGGCTGGGTCGGCGAAGCGGCGGCGGGCGGCGGGCTCAAGTTCATGCGCACCGTGCGCGGTGTCGCGGAAAAGCACACCCTCGACAGCCGCACCTTGCACTCCTCCGAGGCGCGCCATCTCGACAGTTTGGCTCTTGATCTCCAGGCCACCTACACCCATGCGTCGGTCCTGCACTTCAAGGATGACGAGACAAAGATCACCGGCCCGGTTTCATTGGTGGCCGCGGTCATGGGGCATGGCAAGAAAGGCGTCTCGCTGCAGCGCTACAAAGGCTTGGGCGAAATGAACCCGGGGCAATTGTGGGAGACCACCCTCGATCCCAACGCCCGCACCCTGCTCCAGGTCAAGATCAACCATGGCGACGAGGCCAACGAAGTATTTTCCACCCTTATGGGCGACGTGGTCGAACACCGCCGCGATTTCATCCAGGACAATGCGCTGGCGGTGCGGAATCTGGATGTGTGAGGCGATTCCTTAGTCCGTGACTCTGGGTCCCCGTGACAAGCACGGGGACGACGATAAAGTGAATCGCAATCGGTGTAGCACCCTTTTCAGTCATCGCCGGACTTGTTCCGGCGATCCAGAGCAGTAGCACTCCGCAGGTGGCCAAGCACTATTACGTCTATATCCTGGCAAGCGGGCGCAATGGGACGCTCTATATCGGTGTAACCAATGATCTTGTGCGGCGTGTGTTCGAGCACAAGCAGGGCACGGTGAAGGGTTTCACTAAAACTTACAAGGTCCACGACCTTGTGTACTTCGAGCAGTTCGACGATCCGGCTCGCGCCATTGGTCGCGAAAAGACCATGAAGGGTTGGACGCGACGTTGGAAGATCAACAAGATCCAGGAAGGCAATCCGACCTGGCGGGATATTTATGAGGACATTGCGACTCCTTAGTCCGTGACTCTGGGTCCCCGTGACAAGCACGGGGACGACGGCGGCGTTATTAGAGCCTGATTGCTTCACGTTGAAGCGTGCTTTACCCCCTCACCCCAACCCTCTCCCCGCCGGGGAGAGGGTGCCGAGCGGAGCGAGGCGGTGAGGGGGCGATTCACCTTCATCAAATCTTGCTCTAGCCCGACATGGTTTCCCACGTCGCCACGAGCGCCTGAACCAGACGCTCGGACCACCACCGCTGTCCCGCTTCATCGGCGATGAGATCCTGGCGGATCTCGATCTCCACATGGGGCAGTCCGCGGTGTTCGCCGTGTACCGGAATCGTGTAGTCGCTTGCGTCAGTGATGGCATAGGGCTGGTTGTCGCCCACCACCAGATCGCCGTCGCGTCGAAGATGCGCGAGCATGGACCTGGCCATGCGGGCGTCGTGATTGTAGAGAATCCCCGCATGCCACGCGCGGCCCGCACCTTTGAAGACCGGCGTGAAACTGTGGACGGCAATAAGCGCGGTCGGAATTTTATCTTTCTCGCGTCGGTCGAGTTCAAGGCGAATGCGATCGTGATAGGGGCGGAAAATCTCATTTAACCGGGCATCCCGCTCCGTTTGGGAAAGGGACCGGTTGCCGGGAACCTCCGTATGCTCGCTCAGTTCCACGATCGATGACGGCACGTGGGGCGAGCGGTTGCAGTCGATCACCAAGCGTGAATAGGTCTGCAGGATCGCAACCGCGTCGAGGGCCTCGGCCATAAGGTGAACGACACCGGCCGCCCCGATATCCCAAGCGATGTGACGCTGGAGTTCGTCGTCCGTTAGACCGAGGGAACCAAGCCGCCTTGGCAGCCGGCGTCCCGCATGATCGCAGACAAGAAAAAACGGCGACCGGCCGCTTTCACGCAAGGCATACACCGCCGATGGCTCATCGTCGGCCAGAAGCCCTGGAGCTGACGCCACTCTTGGATTTCCCGTTCGAGATGAAAGGCCGCCGGCTTCTAATCCTTTACCACCAGTTGCATGCGGTCGCTGCCTTCGGCGAGGGCGGCGACGGTGCGATGGTGGTCTTCCCAGGTGTCGGCGAACTCGGTAAGGGCCTGGCGCATCACCGCCTCCATGGGCATATCCATGAGCTCGGACAGACCCTTTAGGCGATCATGAAGCACCGGCGGCAGATCCAAAGTGATGTGCTGCGGCACCGTTACCATCACCATCCGTTGCATCGTCTTTTTGGCGGCGCTTTTTCCCTTGGCGCGCGTCGTGCCTTTGCTGCGGGCAGCGCCCTTCGAGGTCTTCTTGCGGGCTACCCGTTTCGGCGCGGCGACCTTCCTTTTGCCTTTGGTGATTTTTTTAGGCCGTTTTGCCATCTGACTCTCTCCAACACCGTTACTGTTATTACGCCCTGGCTTTGCCGTATTCCCATGTAAAACCCATGGCGCCTTAGGTACAGAGTCCATGCTACATCACGGCGATGGCGAAAGCGAAGCAACCCAGCGACGGCGATAAGAAAAAGCAAAGCGGTGGTCCACGGCGGCGGGGGCTGGCGAAGACCCTGCTGCTCTACGCCCTTTCGGCGGCGGTGTGGATCGGCATCGCCGGTGGATTGGCCGTAACGTATTTCGCCCTTGATCTGCCGGCCATCGACGAGGCGGTGCTGACCCGCCGCCCGAACGTCGTTCTGGTGGATGAGGATCAGGTGGAAATCGCCAGCGTCGGCGACATCTATCGCGGCGTGGTGAACCTGGACGAACTGCCCAAGTATGTGCCGGCGGCGTTTATCTCGGTGGAAGACCGGCGGTTCTACAGCCACGGCGGCATCGATGTGATCGGTCTGGCGCGGGCGGCATGGTCCAATCTCCGCTCCGGCCACGTGGTACAGGGCGGATCGACCATCACCCAGCAGGTGGCGAAGAACCTGTTTCTGACGCCGGAGCGTACCTTCAGCCGCAAGATCCGCGAAGCGCTTCTGGCGGAGAAGCTGGAGCGTGCCTTCACCAAGGACCAGATTCTCACGATTTACCTCAATCGCGTTTATCTCGGCGCCGGAACCTATGGCCTTGAAGCCGCCTCGGAACGCTATTTCGGCCGTCCGGCGAAGGATCTCACGGTGTTTCAGGCGGCTGTCCTTGCCGGCTTGCTGCGCGCACCGTCGCGCTACAGCCCCAGCAACGATCCCGTCCAGGCGGCGTCGCGGGCGGCCGTGGTGCTGTCGACCATGGTGGAGACCGGCGCGATTTCCGCCGCCGCGTCCAAGGCCGCCCTGGCTGGCGGGCCGGCGAGCCTTAAGGCCATCGCGGCGGCCAGCGCCCATGCCCAGGCGCGCTATTTCGTCGATTGGATTTTGAGCCAGGTGGATGGCTTCGTCGGCGCCGTCGACCGCGACCTGATTATCACCACGACGCTGGATACGCGTCTCCAGCATATGGCGGAAACCGCGCTCGACAAGCATCTGGCGGAATCCGGCGCCAAGCTGAACGTGGAACAAGGCGCCGTCGTCACGCTCTCGCCCGATGGCGCCGTGCGGGCCATGGTCGGCGGCCGGTCTTACACCGACAGCCAGTTCAACCGCGCCACACAGGCGTTGCGTCAGCCGGGGTCCTCCTTCAAGCCGATCGTGTTTCTTGCGGGTATCGAGGCGGGTTATAGCCCCGATGACATTGTCACCGACGGCCCGATTTCCATCGGCGGATGGCGGCCGCAGAATTTCTCCGGCAAATACGAAGGTCAGGTCACGGTGGAAACCGCCCTGGCGAAATCCCTGAACACCGCCACCGTGCGGATCGCCGAACACGTCGGGCCCAGGGCTATTGTCGCCGTGGCTCATCGTTTGGGAATCACGGAAGACATTCCGGCGGAATTGTCCATCGCTCTTGGTTCGTCGGAAGTCACCTTGCTCGAACTTGCGGGCGCCTACACGCCCTTTGCCAATGGTGGTGAAGGGGTCACGCCCTACGGCATCGACCTCATCACCGAACGATCGGGCAAGGTCCTCTATCGCCGCGAACCGGGCACCAACGGCCAGGTGATCCCCACCGACGAAGTGGGGATGATGAATCGCATGATGCGTCAGGTGCTGATGCGCGGCACCGGTACCGCCGCCGAATTCGGGTTTCCGGCGGCGGGCAAAACGGGAACCAGCTCGGATTTCCGCGATGCCTGGTTCATGGGCTTTACCACCGATTACGTAACCGGTGTGTGGGTGGGCAACGATTCCGGCGAAGGCATGAAAGGCGTGACCGGTGGCGGATTACCGGCGCACATCTGGCACGACGTCATGAGCGCGGCCCACGCCGGCCGGGAACCTCACGAATTACCCGGCTTG
>SCTM01000231.1 GCA_004297485.1 Rhodospirillaceae bacterium | reverse complement strand
CACGCCCACGACCGACGCGTTCGCGAAAGCCCTGACGGCGGAAGGCGTTCCGAACGCGGTCGCCTATGTGAAACCACTCTACATGCTTCCGGTGTTCCAAAAGCGGATGGCGATCGGGCGGGATGGGTTTCCGTTCAACCTGACCAACCGCACCTATTACAAGGGCATGTGTCCGGTGACCGAGCGCCTTCACGAACGGGAGATGCTGGAATTCCTGGTTTGCAGTTATGACCCTACCGATCAGCAGATCGATCAGATTATCGACGCCTTCCATAAGGTTTATGAGAACCGCCACGCCCTGGCCGGCGTGACGGCACCGGCGGCGTAAGTGGATTGGCGGGACGGATCATGACGTCCGCTGGGCCTCTTTCCGTTGGCATCATCGGACTGGGCCGGATTGCGGAGGGATATGACTCGCCAACCGGCCCTGGAATCGCGACCCATATCAAGGCGTGTTTGAACGAACCGCGATTGAATATCGCCTGGATCGCGGATGTTGATCCGGCACGGAGCGTCACGGTGCAGGCGCGGTGGGGTCTATCAGCCGAACGCCTCACGCCGAAAACCTTGATCGAGCGGCGCCCGGATGTTCTCTGTATTGCTAGCCCCGACGACACGCATCCTGCCTGGATTGAGACGGCTCTCAAAATCCCGCCGCGTTTGATCCTCTGCGAGAAACCTCTGGGTAGCAATCTTGCCACGGCTCAGCGGCTTATCGATGCCTGTGCTGCGGCGGGCGTCGCATTGGTTGTGAACTTTCCGCGGCGATGGTTGCCGGGCATTTCGGACTGGTTGGCGAAGGCGAGAGGTGGCGGGTTTGGTCCGCCGATCGCGGCCCGGTTGATCTATTGTCGGGGCCTGCGTCACAACGCTTGCCATGGGCTCGACCTCATCGGAGCGGCGCTTGGGCCGCGGCCCGTCGTGGGCACCGGCTCCGCGTGGTGGGTAGAGGATTTTAGCGTCGCCGATCCGACCGTTTCGGCGACGATCAGCGTGAATGTCGATGGCTCCGCTGTCCCCATCACCTTGACTGGCGTGGATGGTCGGCGGCTGAACATTTTCGATGCGGATATTCTCTATGCCGGAGGCGGTCTGCGGATATGGAATGACCAGGGCATCCGTGCCCAAATCTCCGTTGCCGGCGCGCCACCGGCGGGCCACGAAGCGACCGAACTGCATGGTGAGCGGAGTTTTCATGATCGTCCAGCGCGTTACATGCTCGCCGTGTGGCAAAATATCGCGGATCATCTGTGTGACGACCAACCGCTCCTGTGTCGTGCCGAAGATACCATTGATGGGATGCGGTTGGTGGAAGCGTTCGCTCGGATTCCAAAAAACGCGCTATAATGTTGGTAGTTTAACCGCCGCTCATGGAATAACCGGATATGGACGCCGCTGATATTTCGTTTGAAGTTTGCCGCCCTGTGGAAGCACACGCTCGTCTGGTGATGGCGTGGCGCAACGATCCGGTCGCGCTGAAAGTATCGTTCCATCAGGAGCCCAAGGTCTGGGAGACTTTCTGGCCTGAGTACTGCACAACATACGTCGCCGCGCCACCGCTGCCTGTTTTTGCACTCAATGAGGGGCGACGCGTCGCATTTCTGCGATTTCGTCCGTGTGCGGACCCTCGGGGTTGGGCCGGCCGGGTTGTTGACATATCGATCAACGTGGCACCCGAGTACCGTGGCCGAGGATTCGGCGCGGCGATTCTGAAAGCTGCTTTACGCCATCTTGGCGCAGAAGGGATCGATGCGGTCTGCGCTGAAATCCGGGTCGACAATGCGCAATCGGTCCGCACATTCAAAAATGCGGGCTATGAGCGTTTTGGCGATACTGAAAAATTGATTGAAGACACGGGCGAGACCTGCCGCATCCATACGCTCATCGCCGAAATCACGCCTCCGTTCTGGCGGCATCAGGGCGTCTATGTCATTGCCGAGGCGGGCTCCAATTGGCGCATGGGAACACCGAAGCGCGACATGGCGATGGCACAAGCCTTGATTGACGTGGCCGTCGCTGCCGGGGCGGACGCCGTCAAATTCCAGACCTATCGTCCTGAGTCGGTCTATGTCGCTAACGCCGGACACAGCGACTACCTATCGAAGGCCGGCATCACGGAGAATGTTCAGGATATATTCGCCGATCTTGCGATGCCGTATGAAATGATCGGCGAGTTGGCCGCCTACTCGAAGAAATGCGGGATTGATTTCATGAGCACGGGCTTTTCGATCCAGGATCTGGAGGCGATTGATCCCTTCGTGCCAATCCACAAGATTGCTTCCTATGAGATAAGCCATCGTCATCTAATTGATTTCGTTGCCCGTACTGGGAAACCGCTCGTCTTGTCCACGGGAGCGAGTAATCTCGAAGACATTGCGTGGGCGATTGATCGTTTCCAGGCGGGCGGCGGAGGCGATCTGTGTGTGCTCCAGTGTACCGCGAGTTATCCTGCTCCGATGGAGTCCTTGAATCTGTGGACGTTGCCGCAGTTGCAGCGGCGCTTTGGGATTGCAGTCGGCCTTTCCGATCACAGCCGCGATCCTGCGACAGCACCTGTCGCCGCCGTCGCGTTGGGCGCGCGGGTTATCGAGAAGCACTACACATTAGACAATCGGCTGCCAGGTCCCGATCACCCTTTCGCGCTGCTTCCCGAGGAACTGAGCACCATGATCGCGAAAGTGCGCGCGGCAGAATTGAGCTTGGGCAACGGCGCCAAAGAGGTTCTGGATGCGGAAAAGGAGCTGGCGGCATATGCTCGGCGGGGTCTGCAGGCGACTAGGGCGATCAGGCGCGGCGAGGTTCTCAAGGAGGGCAGCAATTTCGCGATCCTCCGTCCCGGCAAGCAGACCCTCGGCGCCCATCCGCGGCATCTTGAGGCCGTCGAGGGCCGGATTGCCGCGCGTGACATCGCCGCAGGCTCCGGTGTCAGCTTGGCAGATATCCAGGTTCCGTGACCGTGCCCACCGCCCGGCGCGGCCTGCTGCTTGATCTTGATGGAACACTCGCGCGAAGTGTTGGTGTTCTTGAAGACGTCTACTACCGTTTCCTTGACGAACGAGGGCGGCGGGGATCACCCGAGGAGTTCACGCGCCTTAACGGCCCGGCGTTTGCTGAAGTGGTCGCCACGCTTCAGCGTACGCATAGCCTGCCGGGCTCGCTTGATCAGCTCAAGATCGATTATATGGCGTTGATTCGACAGAGCTACGATAGCGTCGAACCGAACGAAGGCGCCCGCGCGTTGATTGCCGCGTCGGCTGCCGCTGGTTGGAGGATTGGGGTGGTGACGTCGAATACCTTGGACGTAACTTTGCGCTGGCTTCGGCATGTTGGGTTGGCGGACCGGATTACGGCGGTGACAACCGGTGAAACCGTGGCGCGAGGAAAGCCGGCGCCGGATATCTATCTCAAAGCCCTGAGGGATTGCGAATGCCAGGCTGCTCAGTCCTGTGCGGTTGAAGACACGCCGACCGGGGCGATTAGCGCCGTGAACGCTGGGATCAAGACCTATGTCCTCACGGCGGGAGCCAACACCGAAAGTCCAGCCTGGCCGGTGGGGGTCGAGAAAATCCGCAGCCTTGAGCAGCTGATCCCTCTAATCAGCTCATAGTCGCCAGCCACATGTTCTCCATCCGGTTCCAAGGTGCTCCAATCGTCCGTGATAGCGGCGCCACTTTGGAGACGCTGGATGCCGCAACCGCCAAAGAAATTGAACGGGTGTGGGATGCGGCCCAGGCGCGACGTGGAACGCCGCTTTTCAATGGAACGCTTTTTTCTGTCGATGCGATTCAGGCGGCGGAAATCTGTGGTCATTTTGTCGAATACAAATGGTTCATCGCCGTCCGAGAGATTCCCGGGCTCCAGCCGATCCTTCGTATTCAACCGTTGGCCGTCACAGGCGTGCTTCGCTGTGCAGACGGCATCGTATTTGGGCGGCGATCACAGGTTGTCACTCAGGATCAGGGCCTATGGGAATTGGTTCCCGCTGGAGGTTTATCCGTCAGCTGCCGTCAACCCGATGGAACGCTCGACGTCGGCGCGCAAATTTTGGAGGAGCTGGAAGAAGAAATTGGTCTCGGCCGGAAGCACGTTACACGCATGCGCCCGTTCTGTGTCGTTGAGGATACGGCCACGCATGTCTTCGACGTTGCCATCGAAGTGGTGACGAGCGCATCTAAAGATGCGATTGAGAGTGCCTTCAGGATGGACTTGCCCCGCGAATATGACGCAATCGAAATTATTGCGGACACTGAAGTCGAAGCCTTTGTTGAACAGCATGGACAGGATCTTGCGCCGTTGTCCGCGTTTCTCCTGCAGCGCGTTGCGGTGCGCTAAAATCCGGCGACGGCGTTCATCTCGCGGATTTGCTCAACGCTCAAGAACTGTGGGTTGGTGCCTGAGTTGTATTCAAAGCCCTCCGGTACTGGCTTGCCGGAGTTGCCACGGGCATCGTGGTCATATCCCGGCCGGTCATCCCCCCAAAAGGTTATGGCGGGGCAGATCACGTAATGGTTCGAGAACTCAATGGTCAAATGCGAGTCATCTCCTGGGCACATGACCTCATGCAATTTCTCGCCCGGCCTGATACCGACAACACGCGCGGAAAGTTTCGGCGCCATTGCCGTGGCAAGATCGCTGATTCGGATGGATGGCAATTTGGGGACGAAAATCTCGCCGCCCCACATGCGCGTGAAATTGTCTAGGACAAAATCCACGCCTTGCTGAAGCGTGATCCAGAAACGGGTCATGCGCGGATCGGTCACCGGCAGGTGATCGCTGCCGTCTTCCAGCAGTTTTCGATAGAGTGGAACAACAGATCCCCGGGAGCCCACGACATTGCCATAGCGCGCAACACTGAAACGCGTATTGCGCTCCCCAACCAAGTTGTTGGCGGCAACAAAGAGCTTATCGGAGCACAGTTTGGTGGCGCCGTAGAGATTGATGGGGTTGGCGGCCTTGTCGGTCGACAAAGCCATGACTTTTTGCACCTTATTCTCGAGGGCCGCGTGAATGACGTTTTCCGCGCCGTTGATATTCGTCTTGATGCATTCCATGGGATTGTATTCGGCGGCGGGAACTTGCTTGAGCGCCGCGGCATGAATCACATAGTCCACGCCACGCATCGCCATGGTCAGGCGCTCCCGGTCCCGCACATCGCCGATAAAATAGCGCATGCACTTGTCGCGGAAATTCTGCTGCATGACGGACTGTTTCAGTTCATCGCGTGAATAGATGATGACCCGCGCGGGCTTGAAACGGCGTAGCAGTGTCTCGGTATATTTCCGGCCGAACGAACCGGTGCCGCCGGTGATCAGGATGCTAGTGCTATTGAACATGCGGATGATCCAATTCTCGAAAAGTCTAGGCAAAAAGTGGAGAGGTCGTCAGTCGAAGCGGTTTCGGGCCGGCAATCCAGGCGGAGATCCAATATCTATTGCCATGGGCTGTGCGGCTCCTTAAACATCTCGCCATCCATATCCCATATTAAGGCACTATTGGTCTGGACGGCTGATGTGTTGTTGCTATTGGTGTAGACTCGGAAGATAGCATGGAACCTATCGCTTATTTGGCAATGGAGATCAAGCAGCGCGAACTCGATTCACGCTTGCTCATTGCGGCGAATCTGGTGAAAGCTGGGTTGCCTGTTGTGCTCGGCCAGCAATGGTCATTGTTTAAAAATGCAGCGGCCCTGCCCCCTGGCCTCGTTCTATTCAAGACCGTTAATAATATTCAAGCCAGCAATATGAGGAACTTTCGCGCCCAAGGCCACTTGGTTGCGGCGACTGACGAGGAGGTCCTTGTCTGTTTCGAGGACGCCTGTTTTTTTGAGGTATTTAGTAATGTTGCTGCCGAGAACTGTGACCGGTTCTTTGCCCAAAGCGATGTACACAAGACCGCGATCGAGGCGCGGTTCCCAAACTTACGCGGAAAGACCGAAGTGGTAGGGAATTCACGGATCGACTTTCTGTCGGTGCGTGGACGAGCGTCATTTTCTGCCGAAGCGAATGAACTTCGCCAAAAGCATGGCAAGTACATTCTGTTCAATACGAACTATGGCCAGATCAATAGTATTTGGAACGATATCAAGCACGTCGTGGCGATTGCAGCCAAGGCCGGACTTGTAAACGCCGACGATCCCAGAAGCGTCGCGGAATATCGAGAGAAGCTCGAATGGGAACAGCGCAATATGGCCGAAATCGTGCAATTGCTGCGTTGGGCCATCGCGAATTTGTCGGGGTATAAGATCGTTATCCGTCCCCATCCTGGTGAACGCATGCAGTTTTGGCAGGATAAGTTCGGTACGTTCGACAATGTCCTTATCGTGCCACGCTCCAATCCTCACCCCTGGTTGTTGGGGGCGGAACTCGTTGTGCATACGGCCTGTACCACCGGCTTGGAGAGCGCGTTATTGGGCAAGCCGACGGTTAATCTTACCCCGCTTCCCCACCCAGCCTTTGATTTCATCACCAATTGGGTGAACCCCACATTTAAATCGGCACAAGACGCCGCAGTCGCCATTGCCGCGTTTCTGGGTGAGTACAGGGGCCCTCTTGTGGAGGAGAGGGCAAAATACACCGCGGCGCTGGACGCGCATTTTCCGAACCATGCCGAAGGCATTTCGTCACAACGCATTGCCGAGAGCATGCTTGCTCTGCTCAAGTCGCATGGCGCAGCGCCGACACCGACGCCGAATTATAAGCTGCGTGTTCGTGCCCCGGGATTTAACCCCATGGAACGAAGCGATACGTTGAAAGACAAGTTTACGGTCTCGGCAGAGGAAATCATCGCGGGCGTGAAGCGAGTCACCAGCGTCATGGGGTTGTCGCTCCGGGCCAATATCGCGGTTCTTGACGACAGTCTTTTTCTTCTGACTCCAAATTGATGTGTATGATGACGGCCAGCGGTGTGGTGAGATACCTGACCTGCTGATATAGTCGGCTGCGCACAGTGCAAAGAAATGGAGATTGACGCGTGAGCAGTGGTTCAGAAGGGTTGCGAATTTCCGGCGAGCAATTCAAAACCATGATCGAGATTATCAGTCGTAACCCCGTCGAGTTACTACACAGCGAAGAGTGCCGGAAATATCTCGCGACCGATCGGTGGGAAAAGGGCGCCCATCACATGGACGTGCATGGAAAAACCGACGCCGGTGTGATGCCGGGGACGGTGGCTCATAATCGGCGTGAACTGGAACAAGGCCTCTTCGGTTCGTCGAAGCGCACGGGGCGTCTCATTAATCCTCTGCGGTCGTTAGAGCCGGTCTACAGTCGGGCGGCGAAACTGAAGGTTCTATCCATCGGACCACGGACGGAAATGGAGGTTTTCAACCTTCTCGCGGCCGGCTTCCAAATTCAAAACATCGTGGCAATTGATCTTATTTCTTCATCTCCTTTAATCGATACAGGCGATATGCATCAGATGCCTTATGCAGACAGGACGTTCGATGTGGTCATATCGAGCTGGGTGTTGAGCTATAGCAGTGAGCCTCAACGTGCTGTCGACGAAATGATTCGCGTCTGCGCCGATGGTGGCATGGTCGCTCTTGGGATTACCTACGAACCCGCATTGGGAACCGGCGTCGTCGTTGATGCCGAGACCGCGACAGCAATTACGGGGTCGAATTACGCGAGCGCTGCCCAACTCAAGGAGCTGATCGGCGCCCGGTTGGATCGCACCTATTTTGAGCAGGACCCGGACGCGCCGGATCGCACCGGTGCAGTGATGCTGATCGCGCGGATTAAACATCGCGCTTAAGGGTGGCCCAAGTAAACTTCCACAGAGCGGGCATACCACTCATAGGGGCCGTTCGTCTCTAGTCGCATATCGGAGCTGAGTCTATGGACCTTGCCGAAATTGAAAGCATAAACGCCACCACGTTAAAAAAACTGCGCGAGACTCCTGAAGCGGTCGATTTCGCGCGGGATCACTACTACGGCTTCTATACTGTCGACATATTTGAATGCGCGCCTTTCGTTATGTTTACAGCGAACGATTGTCCGCGATCCCAGAATATTCTCTATGATCGCTTCTTCGAGCAGATGTCCATGAAGATCTGGTGCCGTCTTGCTCACACCGCCTCGGGGATTTTCGATGTTGGCGCGCATGTCGGCGTTTATAGTCTCGCGGCAGCCTGCCTTCGGTCAGATATTCCAATTCACGCCTTCGAACCGAACCCTTATGCCTATACCCGCCTTCGTATGCATAAAACCGTCAATGGATTTTCGAATATTGTCGAGAACCGTTTTGGCCTGGCACATAAGGACGGCCACACGACTTTTAGTTGGACGATCAAACCGGGACTGCCGATCTCGTCCGGCGGCGGCCTTGCAGCGGGCCGACCGGGTGTCACGGAATCCATTATGGTCGAAGTGCGCCGGCTCGACGATCTCGCGATTGTCTCGCAACTTGGGAACAGAGGGCTTATCAAGATCGATGTTGAAGGTGCAGAGGCCATGGTCTTTTCCGGCATGCCCAATACGCTTACCAGCAAGCCCGATATCATTCTCGAGACATTCTCCCAAAATTCCTGCGACGCGATCAACGCGATGATCTTGCCGCTGGGCTACCGGGTTTATCTTGTTCGCGAACATGCAGGCGATCTGGTGCCTCAGGATCGGTTACTGCCGCGCTCGCTGACCGGAGGCGGTGACTTCAACCAGTTCCTCACCACACGTTCCGATGCCGAAATAACACAGATGCTAGGCTGAAATGTTTTTTGATGTGTGTTCACAGCGGTGGTTTCATGGCGCAGTTTCCTCGGCTTGAAACACCGCGCTGCATCCTGGAATCGTTCGGCGAGATCCATCTTAGCGATCGGTATGTCGGCTGGCTCAATGATCCGGAAACGACGCGCTTCAGCCAGCAACGTTATCGCCGGCACGACCTCGAGAGTTGCCGCGCCTACATGACTTCGTTCGTGGGCATGCCGCACTATTTCGCGGCAATTGTCGCGAAGGACCGAAGTCTAGGACATATCGGCAATATCAATGCCTATGTCGATGAACGAAATGGTGTCGCCGATGTTGGTATTCTGGTCGGCGAGAGGGGTGCCTGGGGAACCGGGTATGGCACGGAAGCGTGGGTGGCATTTTGTCGCCACCTTTTACTGAGCTGCGGCATACGGAAAGTTACTGCGGGGACTTTGGCCAACAACATTGCCATGCTCGGCATCATGCGAAAAGCGGGCATGAAGGACGACGGCCGGCGCCTGCGTCAGAGCATCCACGAAGGTCAGGAAGTCGATATTGTTTATGCGGCCCTCTTCCGCGACGACATCGAGCGTTAACTTGACTATCTATAGATGAGCCGTGTTGCGTAGCGAACCAAGGGATCGAGGCTGTTGCTATCGGGTGGGCCCGTCACTGCCGATCCCAGTTCGGCGCGTGAAAGAAGCGTGTGGGTTTCGTTGTATTTCGGGAGGGTCGAGAAGACAATCTCGAAAGCCAGCCGTGCTTCAACCTCAGGCGGCGTTCCCTTGTGCAGGCCGCGTGTGTCCTCAAGAAAGCTCGTGCCACGGGGACCAGTAAAGACCTCCAGCTGATTCTGGGGAAAGAAACTGTAGACCTCCTTGTCGCCCTTGCGGTGGTTTTCCATCCACACCCAAAAATTATTCAGGGATATCGGATCGTTCACGAAACGTGCCTTGGCCCATTCCGTCAGGATCGCGAAGTTTTGCGTGTGTTTGACAAAGGCGTGAGGCCCGCTGGTTGCCGAAACATCGGTTAGGTAGACAAATAGGTTGCATGAGCGGAAGTCGCCGCGATCGTGGTGAAACAGTTGCATGCCGCCCGTGGGAACCTCTGACGGAAATGACCACCACAGCGATACCGTTGAGATTGTTGGCGGCGTCTGGAGATAGGCTGCGACCGTGTGGACGAGGTCGACATCATGTACCGCTCGATAAAATAACGGGTAACCGCAGATATCGGGCTCGAGGTAATAACCAAATCGGGTGTTGGTAGGCAGGCTCTCGATCAACGCCCTGCTTTCGCCTGCCGCCCCATCGTGGCCATTGTTGAAATACCTAACGGGTTTGTCGTTGAGATAGGCCAGAATCTCATCGATCTCGGCCGGCGAGAACATATTTTTGATATATGCGCAGCCCGCGTGTCGAAGGGCGGCAATGGTCTTCTGGCCCGTCTGGCTTAGCTGCGACTCATCGACTATGAGACCATAGCCGGCGGCGCTGTTGGCAACAAACCGCGCTGCCGTTTCCCCGACTTCGTCCCGTGCTTTCTTTCCCAGCCCGCCTTTGAGCATCATTAGGATAAGACGCTGCAGGTCTTGGCCTCGTAAGAGGAATTCGGGCGAGAATATATCCGGCGTCGGTTGGGGGCTTGTCACGGGTTGCATGGCCTGTCTTGAGTTGAGGGCGTGTGCGAGTTTAGCAAAACAGCGCCCCTCTATAACATAGGCCCTGAGGAAAATCTTAATCCCGGCGATGCGAAGCGCTCGCAAAGTCATCAATGCGCGCACCGATCGCAAGTTCTTCCTTAGCCGCCATGTCGTCGCTTCGGCGTTCTGGTGGTGCCGCCACCAGTGATCTCCCGGTCATGATCGCGTCGCAGATGGCATCCAGGCTCGGGTCCCGCCCGGCGGCGAGTGCCGCGGGGCCGGCATAGGCCATGCGTCCCGCCGACCAATGGGGAATGTCCACCAGGGGAAAGGGGAGGGATTGGCGGAGGAAAAACAGGTAGGCGAAGCGCCACGCGGCGACTGTTGCCGCCGGGGTGATCTCGGGTCGTGCCGCAACTTCGTCGAGAAACCGCTCGTAGGCCGCCGGATCATCGGCGTGACGCAGGAAGGATTTGCCGGGACACCAGCCGCCGCCGGCGCGGACCACGGTGCGCCCCATGGTGGCCATCTCCAATCCGACGGTGGAATACCAGATCAGGCCCACCTGGGCGGCGGCGGCAAGACCGTAGCTGCTGACGGTGGCGGCGCTGTCCACCAGCCTTACGTTGTCCGGCAACCTGTTCGCCAGGGCCGCGAAGTACGCCAGCTCCTGTGGGTTCGACCGGATGGCACGAAGGCTGCCGGTATTGGGATGAACCCGGATCACAAGCTGAAGGTTTGGGTGGCGCGCGATGTAAGCAAGCGTCGCCTCGATCCAGGTTTCCTGAGACGGAAACACACCGCCCCACGACGGATCGGAAATGCACTCGTCAACGCATGACGTGAACAACGCCCAGACGGGTCGGTTTGGATCGAAGCCCAGGTCCGACAAAATCCTGCCGGTATCCGCCATGGGCGGGCTGATCACCATTTCGCCGGAAGACCCGGTCCACCGCCGATGCAGCACGGCGGCGAGATCGTCGATTTCGGAAACGGTGAGGGGAATGTCCTGCCAGTCGCGCCACAGCCGGTTGAGAGCCGTATTGTCGAGACAGTGAACATTGTCGAACAACATCATCCGTTCGAGCACATAGGCGCGCTCCTCGCACAAGGTGCGGATGCCCCGTTGCTTCGCAAGCTCTAAGGCCACGCGTAACACGCCCATGCGGCCGTTCATGGTCAACTGAACGTCCGGCTTCTCCTCGTCGTAGAGGCGCGACAGGGCCACGGCGGCGAGCCGGGCACTGTTGAGATAACTGGCATAAGCCTGGGCGACACGCGGATCGCTCAGGTCGAGGACATTGTGCCGGAAATGGGAATGCAGGCTCGATTTGACCCAGTCCCCCAACTCCCAGCCATTCCAAACGGCGTCCGGGTAGGTGGCCGGCTTTAGGCCGGTAACCCAGGCGGCACTGGTATTGAAATCGTCCGCGTCCAGCCACCGGCCAAGCCAGCGATAGGGCATACCCCATTTGGCGAAATGTCCGGCGGCGCCCGCCTGGCACAGCAGGCAGGCTTTGGCCGGGCGGTGCTGGGGGCCATCAGTGAATGGCTGATGCATGTCGCAGTCGCTGAACACGCCGTCACAGAGAACGGCGCTCACCGTACATCCCCGCTGCCGCAACCCCTGTAGGATCGTGACTTGGCGCGCGCTGTGCAGCGTCCAGTCGGCATAAGGCGCGAAGCAAACGATGTGCGGGGGACGGGGCGTCATGGACCGGCGCCCGTGTCGGCGCGAAAGGGTGCGATGTGTCGGCCGATCGCGGTGGCTTCATGCGCGCCGACCGTCGCGGAACGCTGTGCGGCGTTCGGATATAGCGGCGCATGAGCCATGAACACATTGCAAATATGGTCGAGGCTCGGGTCCTTGCCGGGGACAAGCGCATCGGTGGATTTGTAGGCAGGTTCGCCCTGGAACCACGTCGGTTGGTTGACCAGAGGAAACGGGATCGACTGGCGGAAGTACCACAGATACGTGAATCGCCAGGCGCCGGTGATTTGCGCCATGGTCGCTTGCGGCGGCGCGCGCCGGGCCGTGTCGAGGCTGGCAATGTATCCTTCGGGGCCGTCAGCCGCAGTGAAAAAGTCGCAGTAGGCCAGCCAGGATGCGCCGGCACGAATCACCGGCCGGCCCATGGCCATCATCTCCACGCCGATGGTGGAATACCAGATCAGACCAAGATCAGCCATGGCGGCCAGAGTGTAGCTGCTGGTGTCATCCGCTGCCGGCACGAGCCGTACGTTATCGGGCAAACTGCGCGCGAGGGCTTCGAAAAAAGCCTCGTCCTGGGGGTTGCGGCCCAGGGAGCGCGGTCCGCCGCTATTGGGGTGAACGCGGATCACCAATTGGATATCGCCATGAGTCCTGGCGAAGGCCACCGTCGCTTCGATCCATGCCGCCTGGGTGGGATAGACGCCCGTCGACCGGGGCTCATCGACGCTTTCGTCGAGGCTGGATGTGAACAGCACCCAAATCGGCTTGTCGCCGGCAAGGCCAAGGTGCGCACGGGCCTGGCGCTCGTCATCCAGGCCTTTGCTGAAAGCGCTCACGTCCGTCGAATGTCCGCGCCAACGGTCCTCGAGGATAGCGGCGGTTTCGGCGGTCTCCTCCGGCGTCAGGGGAACGCCCTTCCAGTCCTGCCACAGGGCATCCACCCCTGATAGATCGAGGCAGTGAGCATTGTCGAACAGGGTCATGCGGCCGGCGACAACGCTTCGCTCCTCGCACAGCGTGCGGATGCCGCGCAGCTTTGCCAGCTCTAGGGCAACGCGGGTCGAGGACATGCGGCCGTTGAACAGGAGTTGGACGTCGGGCTTTTCCTGCGCGAACAGCCGGGAAAGCCCAAAGCATGCCAGCAGCCCGCTTTGCAGGTATTGGGCGTAAACCTCGGCGACCTCGGGGTTGTCGAGATCGAGCACATTGTGCCGCAGATGGGTGTGGACGCTGGATTTGACCCAGGCACCGATCTCCCACACTTCGCCCCCTATGTCGGTCGCTGTAATCTCATAGCGGGCGGCCGTGAACCGTGCCGGTGACAGGGTGCCGATCCAGGCCCGTGCGGCCTTGAAATCGTCGGACCGCAGCCAGCGGCCAAGCCAGCGATAGGGCATGCCCCAGGCGGCGAGCCGGGCCGCCGTGGAGCTTTGGCATACCAGGCAGGCCTGGAGACCGGCCTCCAGGGCCGCGCCGTTGGCCGGCTGGGTCATATCGCAGACAGGGTACACGCCATCGCAGGCCACATAGGTGACCGAACAGCCCCGCAGGCGCAGAGCCTGAAGGATCGTGACCTGCCGCGCGCTGTGGATCGACCAGTTGGTATAGGGCGCGTAGCAGACGATATGGGGCGCCCGCCGGGTCACGGTCCCCCCAGCCGCAGCCACGGCGCGCGTAGCAGGGCGGCAACGAAGCAGCCGAGGATGCCGGCGGCCAGGCCCGGTCCCAGGGGCATCTCACCCCGCCATAGCGCCTTGCGTTTGACGGAGCTGACAACCGCTGTGCCGGCCAGCGTCCCCAGCCCGCCGACCGCCATGATGTAAGGCAGGGCCCAGGGCCCCAGCCAGAGCCCGCCCACAGCCACCAGCTTGACGTCGCCCAGGCCCATGGCCTCGCGCCCCTTCAACCGGCTGATGACCCAGCGCAGGCTCCAGAACACGGCGGCATTGATCCCTGCACCCGCGAGCGCCAGACGCCAGGAAATTCCTGCCGGGGAGCCGAGCCCGATCACGATAAGGCCGGCGATCGCGAGAACGATCTGGATCGGGTCCGGGAGATAGCCGGTGCGCAGATCGATCCAGCTCAACGCGGCCAAACCGGCCACAAGAATGGCCAAAGAGATCCACGCCATGGGGGTCAAGGACGCAATGCTCGCCATATCGCGTATCATGCCGCCGTGGCGGCGCCTCGCTTCGACGACAAGCGCAGGGTAACGGCGCGGGTGATGCCCGCGAGCGCGTCCTCGAACCGATTGAACGGTGTGATTCCGGTGGTGTTGGCCGTCCTGACGAACAGCATCGCCGTCAACACCGCGAAAAAGAGGAAGGCGGCCCAGATAGACACTTCGGCGGGAATTTTACCGGCGGTCGCGCCCTTGCCGACGAATTCCAGCGTCTTCTGATAGGCCAGGATTCCGAGCAGTCCCACGGCCGGCCCGGCAAAGCGTCCCGAACGCGGCGATGTGATGCCCAGCGGTGCCGCGAAGAACGGCATCAGCAGGATCGAGAGGGCGTAGGCGATGCGGCCGTTAAACTCCGAAGCGATGGCTGCGAAACTGATGGTTTTTGCGATCGCCGGCACGTCCGCGGGCAGAATCACGCCACCGCTATCCCGGGGCGCCCTAATGCCGATAACGTACATGCGGAACAATTCGCCGAGAGTCAGTTCCCGTTCGTCGCCCCCGCGATCACGGAAATGCAGAAGGTTGGTGAGATCGAACGGCAAGTCGAACACGTCGAAGCTGACCACGCGCTTCGCCGGCTGGTCGACTGTCCACTCGGCCCGTTCGCCCTCAATCAGGCGAAGGACAATGTTGCCGTCATCCAGTGTCGTCAGGGTGCCTTGTTTGGCGGTGAAGGTTTCGATGCGGCCGGTGCGATCTTCGCGCGCGACGAAGACGCCGAACAGCTTGCGCCCGTCCATTTGGGATTCCTGAACGCGTACGGTGTAGCCGCCGGGGATCTTGACGAAGATTCCTTCACCGATACCGGATTCGATAACCCCATTCGTGACGTCGAAATAAAGCAGGTTGTAGACATAGCGCCCCATGGGTTCGCCGTATCCCACCAGGACGAGACTCACGAAAAGCCCGATGATACTCAGGCCGACCGGACCTCTCACCATGCGTCCCAGGCTGATACCGCTGGACTGCATGACGTGGAACTCGCTGTTCATGGACAGGGTGCGAAAGGCGAACAATACGCCGAGAAACAAGCCGAGCGGCAGGACCAGTCGCAGGTAGTTCGGCACCAAGGTGAACATCATCTTGAAGGCGATCAGGGCCGATACGCCGCTGCCGATGGTGAGATTGAGAAGCGTCAGCAGCTTGTCCAGCATGAGGATGACTGCCGCAACCATGAGCGTCAGAGCCATGGTTGGCAGGACTTTACCGAGGAAATAGCGGTCGAGGATGGTTAGCCTTGCCATGCGCCCGCGCGCCTCCTGGTGCCGCGTCTTACCCCTGGAGCAACCTGCGGTCCCATGCTGTGGTGCCCCCTCACCGACGTGTTCACGCCGACCGTAACAGAGCAACAGGCTTTATGCTTCTACAAAGAAACGGAAAAATCGGCGTACGGAACCAAACATTATGCTTTGCAGGCGCTGGATGAAGATTTATTTTGGCGCACTGCAAAAAACTACCGTCCGTTGTCGGGACGCCCGTAGTCGAGAAGCCGAGTCTGGTGTCTGGTGGTCCGGAAGCCGAGACTTCCGGGGCCCGCCGCGGTCTCGCGCAATTCAGAATTGGGATCACATGAGCCAAGTGAAAGTCGCCACGGCCAATAAGGTAAAAGCCGTGATCCTGGCGGCCGGCCGCGGCAGCCGGTTGCGGGAACTGGGGCCCAGCAAGCCGTTGACCCATGTGGACGGCATTCCGCTTATCGAGCGTGTGATTCGAAGCGCCGCCTTCAGCGGCGCTTCGAA
>SCTM01000230.1 GCA_004297485.1 Rhodospirillaceae bacterium | reverse complement strand
CTCCGGCCCTGCGCTGCAGCTCGCGGGCAAAAAGCAGATTTTCCAATTTCGTTTTGGCGTAGGCCCTGATGGGCTTGTAGCTGGTTTCCGAATTGAGGTCCGTTACCGGCACCGGGCCGCCGCGCATGTGCGCGGCCGAGGAAACCGTCACCACACGGGGCGCGGGCGCGGGCGCGCGCAGAATTGCCGGCAGCAGAAGCCCGGTCAGCAGGAAGTGTCCAAGCACGTTGGTTGCAAACTGCAACTCGAATCCGTCAACGCTCAGTTTGCGGCGTGGGAGTGCCATCACGCCCGCGTTGTTGATGAGCATATCGATGGGCCGCTGGTCCGCAAGCTGCTGCGCGGCGAAGTCCCGCACCGACGTCAGGCTTGTCAGGTCCATGATTGACGTGACGATTTTTGCGTCGGGCACTAGGGCGCGAATCCGCTGACAGGCATCGTCGGCTTTGGCTTGCGTGCGGGCGGGTATGATGACTTCGGCACCGGCGCGCGCCAGCTCCAGCGCGGTATGCCAACCGATACCGCTGTTCGCACCGGTGACCACGGCACGCCTGCCGGCTTGAGAGGGGATGTCCGCGGTAGACCAAGGTTTGTTCATGTCCTGCCTCTGTCGAACGAGGGGTCAGATTCTAACATTCGCTTCGCAGTCCATAGGTCGCGCATGTCAAATCCGCTCCACTAGGTTGCGTATGCGGAAATGGCCAAACCGGCTGGATAGTCTATCGCGTGCAGCCTGACCTCGGAAAAACCGGCCTGATATGGATAGGTCCAGACGTCCGCCCCGAACTCGGTTTGTACCACATAGTCATCACCGGTTTCCGTCGGGCTGCCGTGATAACTCTTCGGCAGGCCCTGCCGGTCAAGGGAAAGGCGGCCGACCACGACGGGAACAGTATAACACACGGCACCGCCCGGCTTGAGGACACGCCGACATTCTTCCAGTGCGTGAACCGGGTTCGGCACATGCTCCAAGGTATCGGAGTGCACCACGAAATCGAACGTCGCGCGCGGGAACGGCAGCGCATGCATATCCACATCGGGATAAGCGCAAAACACGTGTCCGGACATTCGCTCCAGCAGAGGATGCAGCCCCCCGGCCTCGTTCAGCTCCAGCAGACTGATCTCGTTTGCTTGGCCGCTGGCGATGAACTGAAAAAGGGGCTCTTGCGTTTTAAACCCGGCGCGAAGGGCGGCCGCCAGCGCGATGGTTCTGAGATTGGCCCCGCAGTTGGCGCAGCACTCGCCCTGTTGACGGTCGATATGCGCGGCCTCATGGGGCGCCAGCTTCCATTCCTGGATCAGCTTCGGCCACAACACGGGGCTGAACCGGAAGGCCGTGCCGTTGCACAGTGCGCATCGCCTCATCCTTCGACTCCCGTTGGCCGCGCCTCCTCGGCAGGGCGGTGTTTGTCACTCTATTGCCTGTGAGGGCCCCGCCCAACTGTTGAACCATCGCTCTCGGTTCATTACCTTGTCCCCATGGATACCACGCCGCTTCCAGCGACCGCCACCGCGCGTATTGGCGCCCTGCGCACCGCCATGGCCGCGGCCGGGGTCGATGGCTATCTCATCCCCAGGTCCGACGAGCACCAGGCGGAATATGTTCCCGCTTTCGCCGAGCGGCTGCAGTGGCTCACGGGCTTCACGGGTTCCGCCGGCATGGCGGTTGTTCTGGCCGACAGGGCCGCCATCTTCATCGACGGCCGCTATACGCTTCAGGTTCGTGATCAGGTAGACGGCGCGCTTTACGAATATCGCCACCTGATCGACGAGCCGCCACCGGCGTGGCTGGCGAAGAACCTGCGGACCGGAAAGAAGCTCGGGTTCGATCCCAAGCTCCATACGCCCGGCGGCCTGGCGCGCCTGGAGGAAGCCTGCGCGCGGATAGCGGCGAAACTGGTTCCCGTCGACGGCAATCTGATCGACAAAATCTGGACCAATCAGCCGGCCCATCCCAAGGCGCCCATATCGGTTTATCCCGATGCCTTCGCCGGACGCACGGCTCAGGACAAGCGCGCGCAGATCGCCGGTCTTCTTAAAGCCGATGGCTTGGATGCGTTCGTGATCTCGGCCCTCGATAGTCTGGCGTGGCTGTTCAACATTCGCGGCACCGACGTGGAGTTTTCGCCCCTGGTGCTAGGCTACGCGGTCCTCGACGCCGACGGCCATGCCACCCTTTGCGTTGATCCCGCCAAGATCACACCGGAGGTGCATACCCACCTCGGCCCACACGTGAGTACCGCAGCCTACGATGCCATCGATCAGGTGTTGCGTGCGCTGCCCGCGGCGATAAAGACCGTCGGTCTCGATCGGGACAGCGCGTCGCGGTGGCTCCATGACCGGGTGGCCGCCGCCGGCCGGGTCGCGAAAAGCGTTACCGACCCCATCACCCTGGTCAAAGCGCGCAAACATGCGGCGGAACTTGCCGGCGTCCGGCAGGCTCATATCCGTGACGGCGCGGCGGTGGTCCGGTTCCTGGCCTGGCTTGCGGCCGAAGCGCCCAAGGGGATGCTGACGGAAATCAGCGCGGCGGACCAGCTCGCCGCCTTCCGCGCCGAGGATAATCTTTTTCGCGGCCCCAGTTTCCCCACTATTGCCGGCGCCGCCGGCAACGGCGCCATCGTCCATTATCGCGCTACGCCCGAGTCCAATGCGGCGATCCGGCCCCACATGGTGTTGCTGCTCGATTCCGGCGGCCAGTATCTGGACGGCACCACGGACATCACCCGTACCGTGGCGATTGGAACGCCGACGGCGGAACAGAGGCACCGCTTCACGCTGGTGCTGAAGGGCCATATCGCTCTCGCGACCGCCCGCTTCGTCAAGGGCACAACCGGCAGTCAGTTGGACGTCCTCGCCCGTCACCCTCTGTGGCAGGAAGGGCTCGACTTCGATCACGGCACCGGCCACGGCGTCGGCACGTTCCTCGGCGTCCATGAGGGCCCGCAGCGCATCGGCAAGATGGGCAATACCGTGGCTCTGGAACCGGGGATGCTCATTTCCAACGAGCCCGGTTACTACAAGACCGGCGCTTACGGCATCCGCATCGAGAACCTTGTCATCGTGCGCGAGGCGGCCGTGCCGTCCGGCGGCGAGAAGCCGCTCTACGAATTCGAGACCATCACGCTCGCGCCCATCGATCGCGCCATGATCGAACCGTCATTGCTGACGACGACGGAGCGGGCATGGCTCGACGCCTATCACGCCCGGGTGCGGGACACCTTATCACCGTTGGTGGATGCGCCCACGGGTATCTGGCTGGAACAGGCGACCGCGCCGCTCGGGTCTTGAACCGGAGAATATTTATTCGACGTAGAGATCGCGATTCAAATTCGCGAACACGAATTCAAGGGTAATGCTCGAAAAATAGGGGTGATAGTTTTTCGGCGCGATGAACGACATGCGCCCGCCGTCTAGTTCCCAAACCGGGATGACATCACCCTGCAGTCCAGCGAGGGTCGCGCTCATCCGCAGGGTTTCAATGCTTTGTTGCTGTTGGGCCTGCGTCTGCTGTCCGAAGCTCTTATCCAGCGGGATAATGATCAAATCAACCCCCTGCTCGCGAATATGAGCAACCCGGAGTGTCGGCATGTGTGCGGACTCCAAATCCAATGTCGTTGGCAGGATCGTGTCGACCCAGGCGGAAATCCCTAAGCGTTTCTAACATAACACGACGATCGGGAAAGTCAGTATTGGCTGTAATCCGTGTCCCGCGGGGCAAATCCGGGCCGGTTGTTGGACCGCGGCACGCCGCACCACACCACACCACGGCATCGTCTTGGCGCCCGCGGCGAAGCTTGAATTTTCCATGACAGCGTTGCCTCGGGATTGACGCCGAAAACATTTCCATGTTTATGGAAATATGAAATCGAAAAACGTTGTCGCCGCGCTGGCTGCCCTTGCCCAGGACGCGCGTCTGGCCATTTACCGGCTGCTGGTGGAGGCGGGCCCGGCCGGCCTACCGGCGGGCGAAATCGGTAAATCGTTGTCGATCCCGGCTCCCACGCTTTCCTTTCATCTCGCGCAGTTGCAGCAGGCGGGATTGGTGACGCGGCGCAGGAATGGACGACAACTTATCCAGGCGGCGGCATTCGATCGGATGAACGCGGTTATCGCCTATCTCACGGAAAATTGTTGCGGTGGCGACATGTCGGCGTGCGCAACCGTCGGAACCGTTAAGTGCACACCGAAATCCATCACGCGCGCGAAAGCCCGCAAAAAGAGAATGCGATGACCGAGCACCCCGCAAATGCCTTGTTTCTCTGCACCGGCAATTCGGCGCGGAGTATCCTGGCGGAGTCCCTTCTCACCCACTGGGGGAGGGGGATGTTCAAGGGATATAGCGCGGGCAGCCATCCCAAGGGCGAGGTTCATCCCATGGCGTTGGATCTTTTGCGCGAAATGCGGATGCCCATGGAAGGCTTGCGGAGCAAGAGCTGGGACGAATTCGCCATCCCGGGTGCTCCGGTCATGGATTATGTCTTCACGGTTTGCGACAACGCCGCCCACGAAGTGTGCCCCATCTGGCCCGGCCATCCCATCACCGCCCATTGGGGTTTGCCGGACCCGGCTGCGGCGGACGGCAGTCCGGCGGAAAAAATGCTCGCCTTTCGCGAGGCATTTCGTGTCCTTGAGTTGCGCATCAAGTATTTCCTGACCTTCAAGTTCAAGGCGCTGAGCCGCGCCCAGGTCCAGAGCGCGGCCGCCGACGTAGGCCGTCTTTGGGCAGGGTCTGCCGCGCGGAAATCCCCATGAGCGGCGATCGTCCTGGAGACTCCGAAAAATCGGAATCGCCGATTGACTACGCGGCGTTCGCGCTGGTGGGCTTTTCAGAGCTTGTCGCCACGGCCTTTCTACTCATCGCCGTGGTGGGATCGGGAATCGCCGCGGATCGCCTTTGTGCGGGAAACGTGGGGCTGGCGTTGTTTGTGAACGCGGTCGTCACGGGTGCGGCCTTGTTCGCGATTATCGTCGCGTTCGCGCCGCTGTCGGGGGCGCACCTGAATCCGGTTGTGACGTTGGCAGCCGTGCTTTGTCCCGATGGGTTGGCATGGCGCATTGTCCCCATTTACCTCGTGGCCCAGGTAACGGGTGCGGTACTGGGCGTCTGGATCGCCCACGTCATGTTCGGCCTACCCATACTTGAGATCGGCACCCATGTCCGGACCGGGACCGGCCCGTGGGTGGCGGAAATCGTCGCGACCTTCGGCCTGTTGGCGGTGATCTGGGGAAGTCTCGACCAGCCGCGTCATATCACGGCGGCGGTGGTAGGTGCTTATATTGCTGGGGCCTATTGGTTCACTTCGTCTACCTCATTCGCCAACCCGGCGGTAACCGCAGCGCGCGCACTCACCGATACGTTTGCCGGGATTCGTCCTACCGACGTGTCCGGCTTTATCGTCGCGCAGATGATCGGCCTCGCGCTGGCGCTACCGCTCATACGCACGCGGGCAAGATTGGCGGTGGGACGGTGAGGGGCATCACCCCCCGATCAGCCGCAGGAACTCGTCCTCGGTGACGACCTTCACGCCCAGGGCCTCGGCTTCGGTGAGCTTCGATCCCGCACCCGGACCGGCGACGACCAGATCGGTTTTCTTGGAGACCGAACCGGCGACTTTGGCGCCCAGGGACAGCGCTTTGGACTTGGCCTCGCTGCGGGTCATGCGCTCCAGGGTGCCGGTGAACACGACCGTCAAACCGGCGATGGCGGAATCGGCGGTTTCCGCGCGTTGGAAATCGGCGATCTCAAGGGCTTCCGCGAGGCGATCAAGGATTTGCAGATTGTGCGCCTCTGCGAAGAAGCCAATAAGATCATCGGCGATGGACGGCCCGATGGACTCGATATTGGTGAGTTCGGCGAAGGCCTCGCCGTCACGGTCTTTCGCCGCGACCATCGCTTTCCGCCACGCGCCATAGGAACCGTAGTGCTGAGCCAGCAGGCGGGCAGTGGCCTGACCGACTTGGGGAATGCCGAGGGCGTAGATGAACCGCTCCAGGGAAATGGCGCGCCGCTTGGCGATGGCGGCGAACAAGTTGTCGGCGGACTTCGCACCCCAGCCTTCCCATTCGCGCAGGGGTTTGTTGCGTTTCGCATCCCGGCCTTCAAAGGTGAAGATATCCGCCGGGTCCTTGATCAGGCCCTCGGCGAAGAAGGCTTCGAGATGTTTTTCGCCCAGGCCTTCGATATCAAAGGCGTCGCGGGAGACAAAGTGCTTGAGCCGCTCGACCGCCTGGGCCTTGCAGAACAGCCCACCCGTGCAGCGCTGGGCGACCTCGCCTTCCTCGCGCACCACTTTGCTCCGGCACTCTGGACAGGTCTTGGGGAAGTCGTATGGCTTGGAACCCTTGGGGCGCTTTTCGGCGCGGACTTCGACCACCTGAGGAATGACGTCGCCGGCACGTTGGATCACAACAGTGTCGCCGACGCGGATATCCTTGCGCGTGATTTCGTCTTCGTTGTGAAGCGTGGCATTGCTGACGAGGACGCCGCCCACGTTCACGGGTTTGAGGCGCGCCACCGGCGTCAGCACACCCGTGCGCCCGACTTGGATCTCGATGGCTTCCAGCACGGTTTCAGCCTGCTCAGCTGGGAACTTGTGGGCGATGGCCCAGCGCGGCGCGCGGCTCACAAATCCCAACCGCCGCTGCCAGTCGAGGCGGTTGACCTTGTAGACCACGCCGTCGATGTCGAAGGGCAGGGCGGCGCGCTTGGCCGCCAGTTCGTCATAGGCGGTCAACATGTCGTCGACGGATCTGCAGAGATGGGATTCGGTGGTCACCGGAAAGCCCCAGCGTTTGAGCTGCTGAAGATATTCCCAATGGGTCTCCCACGGCGTCTTGTCGGCGAAACCCCAGGCATAGGCGAAAAGCTTCAACGGGCGTGCGGCAGTGATGGTGTGGTCGAGCTGACGCAGGG
>SCTM01000229.1 GCA_004297485.1 Rhodospirillaceae bacterium | reverse complement strand
GACCGAGGCCCGTGACGTGATCGGCAAGGTCCGCGAGGAAGTGGAAGAGGTTGCTGCGGAATTTGAATCCAATGCGTCAACGGCGCGGATTGCCGATGAACTCGGCGACCTGCTGTTTGCCTGCGTCAATCTGGCACGCAAGGCCGGGGTTGATCCGGGCATGGCCTTGCGCGGTGCCAACCTGAAATTCGACCGACGCTTTCGGCGTATCGAAACGTTCCTTGCCGCCGCCGGCCGCACGCCGGAACAGGCGACGCTGGAAGAAATGGAAGCCCTCTGGGTGCAAGCCAAAATCGAGGAACGGTCGAATGGATGAGCGTTCCGGATGGGCTTGGCGCGTGCGGATCGCCGTCGCCGTGGGTATGTGCCTGTTCTTGGTCTCCGCGTGCTTCGTGCCGGACCACTATGAAGCCGAGATCCGCTTCACCAAGATCGGCGCATATGGAATTACGTATAACGGCATTCTGGTCCACGCCCCCTTGTTCAGCGAAATCGCCAAGGGCAACGTCAACGAGGAAGAAGCGCAGACGCGCATCAAGGGCTACGTCGCTCAGCTCAAGCAGGACGATAGCTTCAAGGAGGTCAACAGCCTCGGCCGCGGACGCTTTCAGGTGAAGTATGAGCGCGAGGGCCGGTTCATCGGCGAACATCAGATGGTGACGTTCGTCAGCCGCCAAGCGCCGATTTTCCGCCTACGTACTTTCGAGGATGGGCGGATCTCCGTCGCCGGTTCCGGCGCCGGCCGCCAATACGCCGACAAGCTCGAGGCTGTGGGACTGAACAGCCAGGGGCTGTTCAGGGTCGTCACCGATGCAGAGGTCATCGAGCACAATGCACAGTTTGTGCGGGCTTCAACGACTCCCGGCTTTACCGTCTACGATTGGCGCATACGTGGGTTCCGCGATCCACCGCCGCGCCTCATTGCCAAGCTAACCGTCGACCCCAAGACCGGCGGACCGCTGACATCGAAGAATGTCGGCACGGACAGCGGTGCCAAGGACGATTCCGACCTGGACGCCCTCGCCGCCGAAGCCCTGAAGAAACAACAGCAGAAGTAAGTGCTATGCCTTATGACGCGCGCGTCAAGGCGGCAATATTCTCCCAAACGCTGGCCGATGGTGTGCACAGCAATCCTTCCTGATTGCTAGCCGCCGGGCGATAAGGTTCACCGCTGAGAAGCCGCGCATATCCCCCCGCTTCTTCGTGGATGAGAACCCCGGCGGCGTGATCCCACGGCTTGAGGCGGCGGTAGCTCACGATCTGAACACGGCCCTCAGCGAGCGCCCAATAGTCGTGCGCGGCGCTGCCGAGACGGAGATTCCGCCCAAACAGCCCCAGGTGCGGCCCGAATACACGATGGTGAAGGGCCACGGTCATGGCCGACAAATCCTGTGCATTCTGGGGAATTCGGCGCGGCGCGGTCGCCGTGTACGGCCCCAAGTGCCAGGCCCCTGCCCCGCGTTCCGCCAAAAGTGTTGTCCCCGCCAGGGGATCATGAATCCACCCCATCACCGTTTCACCGCCCCGGACCAACGCGATCATCATCGCAAAGCGACCGATGCCG
>SCTM01000228.1 GCA_004297485.1 Rhodospirillaceae bacterium | reverse complement strand
GGGGCAAAGGTGCTCCTCGCACAGGCAGGATATCCCGCCGGCTTCGACGTGCGCCTCGATTGTTCCAACGACCGCTACATCAACGACGAAGCCATATGTCAGGCGGTGGTGGGGATGCTGGCGCGGGTGGGTGTCCGGGTTACCCTCGACCTCAAGCCGCGCACGCTCCACTTTCCCAAGATCCAGAACAACGAAACCGACTTTTATATGTTGGGCTGGTTGCCCGATACCTACGACGCCCACAACACATTCACATTTCTGGCCATGCCCCAGTCGATCTGGAACCGCACCGGCTATGTGGATCAACATATGTTCGATCTGATCGGTGCCATGGCCACGGAAACCGATGCCGCCAAGCGGGACGCCGACATCGCCGAAGCCAGCCGTCTACTGCGCGACAGCTATTCCTACATTCCTCTCCACCACCAGATGCTGGCCTGGGCGACGCGCAAGGGCGTGGAGATTCCCATCACTCCCAGCAACCTGCCCCATTTCCACGATGCACGGTTTGTGACACACTAAGGGTAGAAAAATTTCATGATCACAACCAAGATCCGAGGGCGACATCCCATGCGTAGAGAACTTGTTCGTTCTTCGTGGAAAGCCCGAATCATCGCCCTGACCGTGGCATTGTCGCCATGGATGTGCGTTGCTGCGTCGGCCGTCGACGTGACCACGCCGGAAGCGTGCCGCGCGGAACCCGACAACGATAAACGGCGAGACTGTTATGACAGTCTTGTCGACCACAAGATCTGGACGTCGGAATCACAGCAAGCCCGCAGTAAACCACAAGACAAGGGATCGCCGGAGCCCCAGGTATCCGATAGTGCCGTCCACCAGGATAAGAACGTTCTCCGCACAGATTGGAATCTTGCCGGCGATCATGAAAAGAATCCCCCGGCTCTCCAGGCATACAAGTTGAACTATGTGCTGATTGGAAGCTGGAGCGACAACCCCAACTACCAGCCGCACAGTTCCAGGCCCGATCACCTGTCTACGGTTCAGGATCTCGATTCGACCGAGGTGAAATTTCAGTTCAGCCTCAAGTCCCAGATCGGCCAAGGAGACCCCGGCCGTATCCTTGATGCCCTGGGCTTCGATCAATACCGCGTCTGGCTTGCCTATACGCAGCAATCCAACTGGCAGGCCTACAATTCCCGAAACTCATCGCCGTTTCGGGACAACAACTACGAGCCGGAATTCATCCTGACGCTTAATCGCCCGGATAGTTCGGCCTTCAAGCTTCTCAATATCGGCATCGAGCATCAGTCCAACGGCAGGTCAAATCCCGAATCGCGGAGCTGGAATCGCGTTTACGGGCAGGCCGGTTTTGAATTCAGTAATTTCACGCTACTTGCCCGGGCGTGGTGGCGGATTCCGGAAAATGCCGCTACGGACGACAATCCCAAAATCCTCGAATACATCGGTCGCGGCGAAATCGTCGCACGCTGGAAGATGCAGGACTGGACCGGCAGAAATGACGCCGTCACCCTGTTGGTGCGCGACAACTTCAGTCTCAATCCCAACCGCGGTTTTGCCCAGCTCGATGTCAGCGTGCCGTGGCTTCGATCGCGCCAAGACCCGAACCGCATCCGCCTGCATTTTCAGGCGACCACCGGCTACGGCCAGAATCTCCTCGACTACAATCACCGGCAGACCACCGTGGGCATCGGTGTGGCTTTCGGGGACGGCACGGATTAGAGGCAAACGAACCGGCGGCCGGTTAAGGTTGAGCGCGCCGCCACTCCCCTTTAAACACGATCCATGACCCGGTTCCTTGCCCAACGCCTGCTTCAGGCCGCCGCCGTCATGGTGCTGGCGGCCCTGATCGCGTTCCTGCTGTTCAACTATGTGGGCGACCCCGTGAGTAACATGGTGGGGCAGGAGACAAGCCTTGCCGACCGTCTCGCCCTGCGTGAGCGCCTCGGCCTCAATGATCCATGGCTATGGCAGTTCGCCCATTTCGTCGGCCATGCCGTGCGCGGCGACTTCGGCATTTCCTACCGCCTGCAGCGTCCCGTGTCTGATCTGCTGGCGGAGCGATTGCCGGCGACGGCGGAACTCGTGGCCGCCTCGGCCCTGTTTGCGATTTTCACCGGCGTGCCCCTGGGAATCTTCGCCGCCGTCCGCCGCCGTTCGCCCGTCGCCCACGTTTTATCGACCCTGTCCCTGGTGGGGGTGTCCTTGCCCACATTCGTCATTGGCATGGGGCTGATCTATTTGTTCGCCGTCACACTCGGCTGGTTGCCGTCTTTCGGCCGCGGCGAAGTGGTCAAGGTCGGATGGTGGACCACCGGCCTGCTCACAGCCGGCGGCCTTAAATCCCTGGTGTTGCCCGCCCTTACCCTCGGCTTGTTTCAGATGACTTTCATCCAGCGTCTGGTGCGCGCCGAAATGCTTGAGGTTCTTCAGGCCGACTACATCAAGACCGCCCGCGCCATGGGCCTGCGCGGCCGCACGATCATCTTCAAGTACGCCCTGCGCAATGCGGCCCTTCCCGTGATCACGATTATTGGCCTAAAGCTCGGCGAGCTGATCGCCTTTTCCATCGTCACCGAGACCGTGTTCCAATGGCCGGGCATGGGCTTGTTGTTCATTCAGGCCGTATCCTTCGCCGACATCCCGATCATGGCCGCCTATCTGTTACTGGTGGGGTTTGTGTTCGTGGCAATCAATCTGGTGGTTGACGTTCTTTATCTGGCGATGGACCCGCGCCTGCGGGCGGGCGCAATACCATGAACGCTGATCCCATGCCGGGTTTAACCATGACCAACGGCCGCGATCTGTGGCGGCAATTTTGCCGCGCGCCTGTTGCCATGGCCGCGACGATGATCATTGTGCTCATTGTCGTGGGTGCGGTATTCGCGCCTTGGATCGCGCCCCAGAATCCCTTCGATCCGGCGGCTCTTGATCTGTCCAACGCGCTCATTCCTCCGGCGTGGATGAGCGGTGGTGATCACCACTTTCTGCTGGGCACGGACGATCAGGGCCGCGATGTCCTGTCGGCGCTGCTCTATGGTACCCGCGTTTCCCTGGCGGTGGGGATCGGTGCTGTCGTCTTCGCCGCCGTGCTCGGCATCGCCTCGGGCCTGCTTGCCGGCTGGCGCGGCGGCATTGTTGAAACGCTGGTCATGCGTCTGGCCGATGTGCAGCTGACCATCCCCGCCATCCTTATCGCTCTGATGATCGACGCCCTCGCCCGGGCCACGTTGTCGCCCGGCCGTCATGAGGAAGTTGCCTTGGGCGTTCTGATCTTTGCCATCGGCATCGCGGACTGGCCCCAGTATGCCCGCACGATGCGCACGGGTACGGCGGTGCAGAAGACCTTGGGCTACGTCCGTGCCGCGCGCATCATCGGCGTCAAACCCATTACCATCGTTCTGCGCCACATCCTTCCAAACGTGCTGACCTCCGTGACGGTGCTGGCGACACTCGGGCTCGCGCTCGCGATCATCAGCGAGGCAACCCTGTCGTTTCTCGGTGTCGGCATGCCGCCCACCACGCCGTCCCTTGGCACCCTTATCCGCGTTGGACAGAATTTTCTGTTTTCCGGCGAATGGTGGATCGTGGCGTTTCCGTCGCTCGTTCTGGTGATCATGGCGCTGGCGGTCAATCTGCTGGGCGACTGGCTGCGGGATGCCTTAGATCCGCGCTTGGTGTAGATGGCTTAAGATTCTTCACGAATAAGTATGACGTTTCCGCCCACTTTCAGATGCAATACGTAGCCCTTGTCCAGCAGGAACGAGATAGTTGGAACTGCCGTCGGCGCCATAAAATCGAACTCAACACACTCTATAAGAACCGCTTCCGGCCGCCATCTATTCCAATCGTTCGAACGCAATACACCAAGTTCGGCGCCTTCGACATCGATGGTCATGAATTGAACCTGTTTGTCGCCGATATGCTCGGCGAGCAATGTGTCTAATCGTTGCATTGGAACGCGGACGGGTGACGGATCAAAATCGTCGCCGAGCGGATTCGGGCCATCGGAGATCCGACTCATGCCGTAATTTTCCTTATGAAGGAAAAAGGAGACTTCGCCCGGACACTCGCCCACTGCTGCGTTCACAAATACGTCGTCTTTCCGGGTCGTGGCCCACATGCCTGTATACTGAGCGTTTGGGTCAACGCACAACCCGCGCCATCCAGAGCAATAAAACAAGAAAGTGTTGGAGATAGAGACGGGTTCGGAACACCCGACGTCAACATATATGCCCGGTTGCTTAGCTAAGAACCTCTTCTTGAATAACTGCCGTAACGCAAGGTCCTCGCCAGCCAACGCGTAGGACAAGGAGGCGAGTCCCAACTGGCCAACATCCATTTGCTTTGGGGCAAAATGACGCCGGCTGCTGCCGATTGATCGCAATATATTTATTGTTTCTTCGTGCATCATTTCACTATTTGATCCCGATGAAGATACTGACGGTCGCGACTTCGTAATCTAAGGAAGCTAAAGTATACATCCGAGTGCGATCTCGCGCCTTACGCGGCATGAGGCTCGCAGTCTGGGTAAAATCCAAGACCATCACACTTGTTGCAACACAGATCGGCGGAAACTACATTTGAACCATGCAACGTATACGCCGCATCCGTGTCAAGTGCGGCGACGACGGCAGGGGCGGTTAGCTTTTCCCCCACTCATGTTGGACAGTAGGGCGGCATCATACGGCCGATGACAGTCTCCGCTTCGCTTCAGCGTCTGCGGCGGTGGGCTGTGGCACACCGGGCCGACGGACGCCTGGCGGTGCGCATCACCGTGGCCG
>SCTM01000227.1 GCA_004297485.1 Rhodospirillaceae bacterium | reverse complement strand
CTCAGTTGAGTTGATTGCGCCACCCGCGCGAACGCGAGCATTGTCCCCGGCTTCCTCGACCGTTGACTTTGCGCCGAGTGCCGCGTGCGCGGCGGTATCAGCTGTAGCCTTCGTCTTGCTTTTGATATTGGCGGTGGTCCCGGTTACGTCTTGAGACACGGTATTGCCAGCCCCAAGGGCGGCCGAGTCTCCTGCCGTTAACGCGCCATTCCCTGTAGCTGCCCCACTGGCTGAAATATCCTGCGCGGCCGCGGCGTTTGTCTGAGCGCCGGCTGCGGCACCAGCCGCGCCTTGAACCGCTTGGCTCTCGGTACCGGTGATCTGAGTCGCCGCACCAACGGACCCTGTTGCAGCTTCGTGTGCGCCGGCCTGTGAAGCGGTCGTCGCGGCGGACCCCATGGAAGAACTCGCGTGCGCGCCAACGTTGCCTGCCGCTGAACCGATTGTCCCGGCTCCCATGCCGACAGGTCTAGACATGCCGGCCGCACCGGCACCGAGAGTCCCAGCAGCACCGGCGCCGGCGCCGCCAAGAAGCTGGGCCGAGGCCGGCAATGCAGTTGCTGCAATCAGTGTCGTCGTCAGCAGTATATTCTTGAGCATCTCAGTCTCCTCCTACCTGGTTCATCGCTTCGCCGGTTGGCTGACGATGTCGATTGTTTGTCACGTGGCGCTTGTTGCGTAAGCGTAGCGTGGATGCGAAAAGCTCTTCCGCCGCTACATCCTTCCATCGTGCGATAAAATTTCCCCAAATCCGCGACGGGTCTGAAAGGAGACGGCGCCCGCTATGAACAGCAAACGCAAGTACAAGATCGTTCGTATTCTACGACTGATACGCACATTGTGCCGATCGGGTCTTTCCTCGATAGGCATGGCAATTAAATCCCGGATAGGGTGTGCCATCTCTGGGAGTGAGCATCAAAAGGAGAGTGAGATGACGACGAGCAGCGGCGCGACGACAGTCATAGGTTTAATGCAGACTGCGGTAGCGGGAGCGGCAATTGCCACGATGATTGCGACATCTTCCGCGGCGGCGCCTTTACCGGGTACCAGTACGCCCCTGGCTCCGAATACCGGATCGCTGACACTTAACGATGGATCAACCGCCAGCTTTGTACAGAATAATATCGGACAAGCATCCGCCGGCACGATTACAGGTACGATTACGCCTCCGGGCGGGACAAGTACGCCGTTTAGCTGTGCTTATGACGTTGCACGGCGTCAGCTGACTGGTTCACCTGCTTGTGCCCAGGTTTTAGGTGGCGCTACCACCGGCGGAATAAATTTGGTTGATCTGGAACGTCAGGCGGTTGCGGCGCGCGTCGACGTTGTCTCGCATATTCAGGCGAACGCGGACCTGCAGGTCTTGAATGATCTCACCCAGCGGCGGATCGGGCTCAATCTTGCGGCAGCGGCACAGGCGCAAATGCAGGTGGGTGGCACAACGAGTGCGTCTGCATTCGGATCTCCGCAATTTCAGTCGTGGGGATTCGCCGGCGGCGATTTCTTGAGTGACGATCGATTGGGATTAAAAAAGAGCGGTCATGGTGTTGTTGCAACGGCAGGTGTCGATCACACCGCAGGCAACCTCTTGCTCGGTGGATACGCGGCTTACCTCAACACAGATCTGACGCTCGACAGCCTTGATGGGTCGCTTTCATCAGATGGCTGGGCGCTCGGTGGCTATGCAACTTATGTGTTTAACTCGGTATTGTCGGCAAGCGTTTCCGGTTCCTACGGTGATTCGACTGTCAATATGAACCGCGCCGTCTCCACTGCGCCGGTGACGGCAAAGCACGGCCATCAGGAGTGGTCGCTGTCTGCCACGGGCAACGCATTCTGGAGATTGAATTCCGATCTTGGACTATCTGCGCTTGCCGGTGTCGATTACGGAAAATGGATCGATAGCGCCTATGTCGATAGCGCAGGTATACAGTTCAATGAGGCGAGCGAGGGCAGCACCTGGGGAAAAGTGGGAACTGTTCTTACTTTATGGCCCGGGGCGATGTTCGAGCCCTATGCCACAGCCATCTATAGTCACCTTCTATCCGATCCCCAATTTGTTACCAATCGCGATGCGCTGACTCTCGGAGGCGGACTTGAGTTGGTGTCCGGCAGGCTCTCCGGCGGTCTGGAGGTGGATACGCTGCTTTTGCAGGACGGCCAGAGCGATACCACCATCGGGTTGAACATCCGCTTCAGGATCTGAGTCGGCCGATTGATGGCGGCCTGAATCAAGCCGAGGTTTAGTTCTTCGCGGCAGGGTGCTTGATGGTCGCTTTCGTCGACACTCTATACGGTATCTACCGGATGTTTATCTCCCTGCGATTGCCTTATGACTGAGATTGCTATCTGCACCGAAGAACATTGTGCGCGGAATGGCAGATCTGAAGATACCCCGTCGCGGGTTTGGCATCCCCCCCCCGCTCATCCCGTTCCCCCACGGGTACCCGCGACGGTTCTTCCTCCCTTCAGTTCTTTGATCGCTCTATTGAACTGGCCGTGCAGGTCGGTCGCCGCTGCAATCCGTTCATAGGCAGCTCAGAGGAGTAACTTTTGGCGCAAGCGTTCTACGACATGTTAATCGAGCACCTGCCGCGTTTGCGTGCCTCTGCCATTCGCATGACCCGTAACCGCTCTGATGCTGACGACGTGCTGCAGGAAACCGCCCTTAAGGCGCTCCGCGCAGAGTCGCAGTTTGCGCCCGGCACGAATTTTGGCGCCTGGATATATCGCATCTTGCGCAATGAATTCATCAGCTCATGCCGACGCGCGAAGCGCCCGGCTGTATCCATTGACGAAGTGCCTGATGACGTATTGGCCAGACGCGGTGCACAGGAGTCCAGATACTTCTGCACAGAGGTTATGTGTGCGATGGACTCGTTGCGGGATACCGAGCGAGAAGCCCTAATTTTGGTTTGTGCAGGCGGGCTGAGCTATGAGGAGGCAGCGGAGAGGCTGATGTGCTCGGTTGGCACAGTGAAGAGTCGCCTGTGGCGCGCCCGCACCAGCCTCGGAAAGATTCTCTTTAAAGACGATGAGAATCGCGAACAAACAATTAGACTGTATTAGCGACTTAATAAGCGCAAATAGTGTTCTGGGTATCTGTTTCCTGATTGATCCATTCCCGACATATTTCGAAGCGGTAGCCGACATTGCGGACCGTGATGATTGAATGTCCGGCCGGTCCCAGCTTTTGGCGGATTCGTTTAATGTGTACGTCCACCGATTGCAGTTTAGGCAATCGCGTACGGCCGGGGGCTGTGATGTTCTCGAAAAGTAGGGCTCGGGATACGACGCGTCCCCTTGCTTCGAGAAGACATCGCAACAAGCTTAGCTCATTCGGTGCGAGCGCGACCATTTTATCGTTTATGATCGCGCATCGGCGCCTGTGGTCGAGTTGCAGACTGCCGGCGTTGAGGACATCGGGCGCGGTTGTCACAACATTATGTCCGCGATTGACCGGCCCGTGAGGTTCTTCTTTGGTCGTGACGGTTGGAGCCATGAGGAACAGACTCTTAGCTACAGGCTGATCAAATGACGGCGCACGGCGTAGCGCACAAGTCCAGCCGTGTTGTGGATATCTAGTTTTCTCATGATCTTGGTGCGGTGTGTTTCCGCGGTCTTAACGCTGAGTTTGAGCAGGTTTGCGACTTCCTTCGTACTCTTGCCTTCGGCAATGAGGTGCAACACCTGGCGCTCGCGGTCAGTCAATGGTTCGGAAGGTAAGGCCTGCTTATGCACATAAGCATCGATCACAGTCTGCGAAATCCCGGGACTGAGATATACCGATCCGCGCATGACGCTGTGAATTGCCTTAACGAGATCGGCAGAAGCCTGTGCTTTGAGGACATAGCCTCTTACTCCGGCATGAAGAGCGCTGAGAATGTAGTCATCGTCCTCGAACATTGTCAGCAGGATCGATAGCGTTTGCGGCGCTACGCGGCCGATCTCCCGCGCCGCCTCTATGCCGTTCAGCAGCGGCATTCCGATATCCATAACCGCAACATCCGGATTGAGCTTTGCGACCTGGCTGACCGCCTCCCGGCCATTCGATGCTTCTCCCACCACTTGAAGGCCACGTTCCTCCAATAGCTCTCTCAAGCTCTCGCGAAGGATTGCGTGATCGTCAGCCAGAAGAATTTTCATTTGTCCTGCGCTCTAGTCGTTCGGTGCAGGTGATCCGCTTGCCCGCACGCACCGCCTTCAAGCCCTCTAACTTATCCTATGTAACGAACCGCCACGACCACCGCATCGTCGGTCTTCTTGCTATGGGTAGCCATAATCCTATCACAAAGTCGCTGAGGGTCATCATTTACGCTCAGCCCATCGACAAAGTTGCGATCTAGGCCATCGGTCGCGAAAATAAGGATGTCCCCGGCGACCACAGGCACTGTCGACGTCAGGAGGCCCGGAAGCTGAATACCGACGGTTCCTGCGCGCAGCAGCAATGTTTCAGGCTTGCGAAATGATTCAGTTTCTGAACGAAGAAGGCGACCTTCGACGTTCCCTACGCCGATCCACGTCATGGTCGAGTTGTCAGGCTGGAATAGAGCCAGACTCAGGGCGACGCCGCGCGTTTCGCGCAGTCTTGCGTGACAACGACGTACCACGGAAATAAGCGACTCATCGCCCACATATTCCCTGATCTCCGCCACCGTGCGCTTTGCCGCCGCGGCAGAGTCTGCGCCATAGCCCAGTCCCCCAACGACCCCGACCAGAACCCGGTTGCCGACCGTCAAGACCACGTAGCTGTCACCATTGTGGGTTTGGCCGGGTCTGATGAAC
>SCTM01000226.1 GCA_004297485.1 Rhodospirillaceae bacterium | reverse complement strand
CGGAAGGATGCTTTTGAGCTGCACGATCATCCGGTGCATTGGGACGGTGCAATCCTGGTACTCGTCCACAATCGCACCCGAGTAGGAATTGACAACGCCTTGGCGAACGAAGTCACGCCCAAGCAGCGTGGCGAAAGCGCCGTAAACGTCATTCCACTCGGCGATGTCGATGCTGCCGCCATAGCTGGCGTTGATGGGGTATTTCCTGACCCATCCCCAGGCCCAGCCAGCAATCGTATCGACATGGTATTTCCGTGCCGGGATCTGTCTATCCCGGAAGCGCTGCCGAAGGGCATCGACGCCCGCGTGTGTATGGGTGAGGACCAATTGCGGCTTTTCGCAAAATGCGCCGACGGTACGGACGATTGATTCCGTTTTGCCGCAGCCTGCCGGCGCCTCGACATAGCCGGTCTCGGCAGCAGCGATAGCGCGGCAAACCTCGTCACTCATGGGGCTTGTATCCAAGTCCATAGTTGGGCGAGGCGCGTTTTAATGACGGTCGTGTCGGGCAACAACGGGAGCGCCCAGCGGAACGCTTTGCCCGCAAGGTCCACTCGTTTGATCCAATTGCCCTCATGCGCGAGGTCGCCCATGACTTGCCGTAGTAGCGGGTTATCGGTCCATTGCGCCGGATCGTTCGTAAGATTGAGGGCCGCCACTCGTGGCTCTTTTTGAATACGATCAATGACGGTCGCTAGCTCCAGCGTATCGTGATGCTCACAGATTTTCGCCAACATGGTAGGGATGTGTTCCCAAGGCATGTCGATGAAGAGTTGCTTTTCCGTCGAGTTACCGTTGTCCCACCAGCAGACATGCGTTCCGCCAGCCCTCAGTGTCGCAACATCTGTATCGCTAAGATGTTGCGGCGCATCGTTGTCGCAAAGCGTCGCGACGCGATACCCGAGCTGCGCCAGCTTCGGGCACACGGCCTTGATATGTGAGGCGCCACCGCAGTTGAAATACGCGGTGCCGAGCGTCCACACGGGCGGGTCGTTTTCGTCGAGACGAAATTCGTCATAAGCCCGAACGCACCCGATCTCCGTAGACCCTTCAGCGGCAACAATCCTGTTGCCGAGAAACGCCTCTGCGTTCGACCGAACATTGGCTTGAATATCAGGCACCGTCGCCATGCTTGTGACGGTGACATTGCCGTCAGCATCGCGCTTGCAGACGTAAAGTTCGTTCGCGGTGGCATCAAGCTCACGCAAGACGACAGCGGAATGCGTCGTCGTAAATATCTGCTGCGGCGATTTGGAAAGCCTGATGAGAAAACCGCGAATGCGATGCGGTTCGAGCCCCACCTCAATCTCGTCGATCAGCGAGATATTCTTCCCGCCGTGCAATTTCATTTGCATGGCGGCGGCGATCAGCTTTTTCGATCCGCTACCCTTGTTGCGGAGCGGCACGTTACCTTCATGCAGCGAAACGGCGCCGGTGCCGGCGGCCTGACGCTGTATGTCGATTTTCGGTACGAGGTCGGTTAGCTGCACACCGTTGTCGATTGCGGCTTGCTTAATGCCATCCGCAACGGTCTGACAGCCAACAATGCTTTGGTGCTGCGAAATATCGGCCTGACGCATATCCCGCGAAAGCGTCGCCAGCACTTCCGTCAGATTGCCGTCATTATTGGCACTTAAGCGCGTGAGAACGGTGTTACGACCCCAGGTGAAATGCGCGTCGGAATGCAGGTCAATCCGCGTGAGGCCAATAACAGCGCGATCGATGGCGTAAATCGGCTTCCGGTCTTGATCTTCGGTTTCATCGCGTCCTCGCGTGACCGTCCATTTCGGCTCAAGCGATTTGTCTACTCGAAGCGATATGGATACCGCAGGGCGGCCACCTTCCGGCGGTTCGGCTATCGCCCCCGCATCGGATAGGCCGCATTTGAACTGCGCGAATTTTGATTCCTGAAAGAACTTGCGGATGCCCTCATCCGCCTCATCCCAATCATTCAGTGTGACCTGAATGATGATGGGATGTTCGACATCCTGATTGAAAAAATCGGCGTCGTCGAAGGTAAGAGCCGTGCGGGGAGACAGCGCATAATCAAGCGCCGTGAGAATGGTCGTCTTACAGCTATCACCGGAACCGATAAGGCAATTGAAGTCCCCCTTCACTCTCCAGGAGAGCGAATGGATGCCTCGGAAATTGCGTACCTCGATATGCCTGATTCTCAAGCGCAGGCCCTCATCGATAACTAAAGTTTCGTTCCTGCGACTTCTTGGCTCGTGTTCCTATGCAACGCATGGCTTTCCCCGTCTCGTGCCATGCGCGATCTTTATAATTGGTGCGGGTAGAGGGAATCGAACCCCCACGTCCTAGGGACACCAGATTTTGCATACCACTATGGCTTTCGCCACGCTCGCCTCCGCGCCTAAACGCCTCGGCACTTTGTGGTCTGGACTTTATCTTCACCATAGGCCGAAGCCCTTAGGTGGCTGCCGTTAAGTCTCTACACCTTCCCGATTGCTCGGGCTTGGCTCGGGGTTGGCATCGTCCGAAGACGGAAGCGTTCACCGAGTTTGACAGCTGACTACTGACCCGTTTCCGGGGCAGCGACCCAATCGAGTCTGGCGCGTCTACCAGTTCCGCCATACCCGCACTGCCCATAGCTATAGCGACAAGTTCTTGATTAGCCAAGCGTTATTGGGGGAAAGCCGGCTTCCCGTATTTTCCCCCTGTTTTCCGACGCTTCGCCTTCGCTTCGCGCTTCGGTTCCGGGCGCTCTGCCTTCGCAGCGCCCTCGGGGCGCGGTTCCTTCGACCGCTTCTTCATCACGTTGACTGCCGCCGTATCAATCATGTTTTTGATGTGGGCGGCATAGAATTTCTCGATCATTTCAACAGACGTGCGGCAATTCTTGGCTATCTGGTAGATGTCGGCGCCTTCCATGAGGCGGAAACAGATATAGGTGTGACGTAAGCTGTAGGCGCTGCGCCTTAACCCTTCACGATCGAATTTTAGCTTTGTCTCATCCAGCACTGCATTGAGGTGGTGATGACGCAAATCTGGGAAAATCAAATCGGTCGGTTGCGGAGGACTCAATTGGGATTCATTGATCTTAGTTGAACCCGCCCACGATCCTCTTTCCTTACGCTCGGCGACGCGTTTCCGCGCTTGCAGCCTTTGGAATGGAAACACGGCCATAGGCATACTTTTGCAATAGCCGGTGCCGCGTTTACCGCGCACCGCGATTTCCAGGATGGTTTCTTTAGTAGCAGGGTCTTTCACGATCTCCACATCACGAAATTCCAGTCGGGCGGCCTCGTCAGGCCTAAGCCCGGTGTTCGCCATGAAGAGAACGAAATCGTGAAGCTGTTCGCACTCCCACTTCCAGCGCTTTTTGGGAGGCTCTTCGGCACGCTTCCGCGTCGCCTCAACGAGGCTATTATATTCCGGAAGACTAAACCACGCGCGGTGCGTGACCTTACCGTTTGCCTTGTAAGGTGATGACACGTCGGGAATGAACTTGATCCAGCCGAGGCGCCGCGCCGTCTTGAGAACGTGCCGCAGCGTAATGATCTCCTGGTGGAGTGTGCTGCGAGAAGGGCGTTTCGGCTGGCCTGTTTTTGCATCCTTCCGGGAAGTCATCCGGTGGACCCGGTAGTCCTGCACCGTCTGATCCGTTATTTCGGCGACTGGCATTTCGCCGAAGAAAGGAAGCAGGTGAACGCGCAGTTTAAGGCTGTGTCCCTTCACGTATTCAGGATTGCGTTCACCAGCAACGAGGGCCGCATATTCGCCCTCAAATTTTGTGGCGGCATCTTGAAAAAGCTTGCCGCCCTTGAGTTCACCTGAGCGGTGTTTGACCTTGAGGGAGAGATACCATTCCTCCGCAGCCTCTATGGCGCGCTCGGGGTCGTGGTGTTTGGTCGTTGCGCGGTGATTGCGCCCAGCGAGATAGGTCGAGCACTGAAAGAAGCGGCTGTTCTCACGCCGATAAACGTGAAGCTTCCCGCCTAAGAGATCAAAAGATGCAGGCTGATGAAGCGCTGTTTTCATGCACGTAAGTGTACGCGCAAAGGGTTAAAAAGTCCAGAAATGTGTAAGAGATGTGTAAGTCAGCCTTAAATACTAAGTTATTGTTTTTATTGATATATTTGTCTTTATTAGAGGCTATTTTCTGCTTTTGAGTCTGGCGCGTCTACCAGTTCCGCCATACCCGCACGAAGCGGAGGGGATAGACCAGGAGGGGCCGCCCTGTAAAGCAGCGCGATGGCGACCGGGCCGGGACCGCGCTATAACCCAGCCATGAACCCAACCATGTCCACATCGTCCTTTTCGGCCTTTTCCACGGCAACGGTGGGATCAATCGCGGTCGTCTCGGCGGCGGCGCTGGGCCTGGCGTTCATCGCCCAATACGGCTTTTCGCTTCAGCCCTGTGAGCTTTGCCTTCTGCAGCGTCTGCCCTATGCCGCGACCCTGGTCTTCGGGCTCATGGCCGCAATGCCTGTGGTACCGCCCCAGGCCCGGCGTCAGGTGGTCGCCCTGTGCGCCGCACTGTTTGCCTTCAACGCCGCGCTGGCGGCTTATCACGCCGGGATTGAGTACCGGTGGTGGCAGGGCCCGACCGCCTGCACCGGGCACACCGGAGACTTCGATCTGGGCGATCTCGCCGCCGCCCTCGGCCGACCCGGCCGCATCAGCTGCGAGGATGCGGCATTTCGCGTGTTCGGTATCTCCATGGCCGGAGGCAATGCGATCTTTTGCGCGGCACTGGCCCTTGGCTGCGCCTGGGCCACACGGCGCAGAGCCGTGTGGGATGCGCCATGAGCCCACCGCGCGCCACTGCGTCCGACCGGCTACCGGGCGATCCGGACAAGACGGAGTTGCTCGCCCAGATCATCCGCGTGGATCAGGCCGGCGAATACGGCGCCAAGCGTATCTATGAGGGCCAGCTGGCGGTTCTCGGCAACACCGAGGCCGCGCCGGCCCTGAAAGCGATGCTGGCCCAGGAGGAAACCCACCTCGCCGATTTCAACCGGCTCATGGCCGAACGGGGCGTGCGTCCCACGGCCCTCGGGCCGCTCTGGCATGCGGCCGGATTCGCCCTCGGCGCGGCGACCGCCTTGCTGGGCAAAGAGGCCGCCATGGCCTGTACGGTTGCGGTGGAAGAAGTCATCGGCGAGCACTACGCCGAACAGGCGGCGCAGTTGGGCGACGACGAGACGGCACTGCGGGAAAAGATCTCGGATTTCCGCCGCGACGAACTGGCCCATCGCGACGACGCGCTCGCCGCCAATGCCGAGGCAGCACCCGGTTATCCGGTGCTCAAGGAAGCCATCAAAGCCGGCACGCGGCTGGCGATCTGGATGTCGAAACGACTTTGACGTTTTAGACCGGATCGAGTTCCGTATCCCAGTAGAGATAATCGCGCCAACCCTGATGCAGATAGTTGGGCGGGAACCCGCGGCCGATTTCCTGCAGGTGATAGGAGTTGGGCCGGAACGGACGCTGCGACGGAAACATGTTCGCTTCTTCCGGCAGCCGGTTACCCTTGGTCAGATTGCATTGCGCGCAAGCGGTAATGACATTCTGCCACGTGGTCCGGCCGCCGCGCGAACGCGGAATGATATGATCGAACGTCAGATCATTGGTCGGGTGCGGCGTGCGGCAGTACTGACACATGAAACGATCGCGCAGGAAAACATTGAACCGCGTGAAGGCGGGCGAACGTTCCATGGGCGCATATTTCTTAAGCGAGATCACACTGGGCAGGCGCGCTTCCCAACGCGGCGAATGAACGACGCGCTCATATTCCTGGACCACGTTGACGCGACCAAGGAACACGGCCTTGATCGCTTCCTGCCACGACCACACGGACAAGGGGAAATAGCTGAGCGGACGGAAATCCGCGTTCAGCACCAGAGCTGGACAAGCTTCAATGGAGGCACTCACGTGGCGACATGCTCCCTACTGACCGAATACAGTGTAGCAACTTTCTGTGGCATTACAAAATATGGTACTCCTAACGCGAACCGACCCAGCAGTTGAATCATTGTTTCATGACAGCCCCGGCCGGGCCACCCCCCATACAAAAAGTCACGCGGTTTGCCCCCAGTCCCACGGGATTGCTGCACCTGGGCCACGCTTATGCCGCCCATTACGCCGCCCATGCGGCGGGGACAGGCGGCCGGTTTCTCCTCCGCCTGGAGGACATCGACCGGGGCCGCTGCCGGACCGAATTCGAGGCCGCGCTGCTTGACGATCTGGCGTGGCTGGGTCTGCGATGGGAGCAGCCGGTCCGTCGCCAATCGGAGCATTTCCCCGACTATGAACGGGGGCTCCGGGGCCTACGGGACCGTGGGCTTGTCTACCCGTGTTTCTGCACCCGCGCCGAGGTGCAACGTGAAATGGCCGCCGCCGCCGGGGCGCCACACCAGACGGGGCCCGATGGCCCCATCTATCCCGGGACCTGTCGACATCTCACCATGACAGAGCGTCAGACCCGGATGGCGACAGGGACACCGTTCGCGTGGCGTCTGGATATGGCCGCGGCGCGGGCCGCGACGGGCGTCCTCACATGGCACGACGCGCGGGCGGGCGACATCACCGCCACGCCGGAAATCTTCGGCGACGTGGTGATCGCCCGCAAGGATATCCCCACCAGTTATCACCTGGCCTGCACCTGGGACGACGCCCTGCAGGGCGTAACGACGGTGACGCGTGGCACCGACCTATTCCAAGCGACGCACATCCATCGCCTGTTACAGGCGTTGTTGGATTTGCCCGCGCCCGACTATGATCATCACCCTCTCATCCTCGGGCCCGACGGACGCAAGTTTTCGAAACGCGACAAGGCCCCGACCTTGCGCGCGCTCCGCGAGGCCGGACACACACCGGACGACGTCATCGCCATGGCGAACATTTCATAATTTCAAATTCGCCAGCGGATGATGTTCCGTCACCAGCCGGCGCAAACGTTCCTCAAGCACATGCGTATATATCTGCGTCGTCGAAATATCCGCATGGCCCAACATCTGTTGAAGACTGCGCAGGTCGGCGCCATGCGCCAGCAGATGGGTGGCGAAGGAGTGGCGCAGCACGTGGGGCGATACCCGCGACGGCGGGATTCCAGCGGCCACGGCGATGTCCTTGAGCAACAGCGCGAAACCTTTCCGCGTCAAGTGGCCGGTCTTGCTGTCCGACGGAAACAGCCACGGCGACGTGGGCGGGCGCGCGACGCCGCGCGACGTGGGTTGTGCCCGTGTTGGAATGTCGGCCGGTCGCACGGCGAAGTATGTTTCGATGGCTTCACGCGCCGCCGCGCCCATGGGAATCATGCGCTCCTTGGAGCCCTTGCCGCGCACGATCAAGGCTTGCGTGCCGCGCACCGCCGCCAGCGGCAGCCCAACCAGTTCCGAGACGCGCAGTCCCGTGGCGTAAAGCAGTTCGAGCAAGGCCGTGGCCCGTGCCGCCCGGCGCGGAAGTTCGCGCGCGGCGGCAAGCAACGCCTCGACCTCTGCTTCGGTGAGATACTTGGGCAGGCTGTGTCCCTGTTTCGGCGCGTCGATGGCGGCAGTGGGATCGTCGATGCGCAGCGTCTCGGCGAACAGAAACCGATAGAACTGTCGCAGGCACGACACCCGGCGGGCCGCCGTGCGCGGCGCCAGTTCACGGCGCTTGAGCACCGCCATGTAAGCCGCAAGATCCTGCGGCGTCGCCGTGAGCACATCGCCTTGGCGCGCGTTGAGAAACGCCGAGAAATCGGCCAGGTCGCGACCATAGGCCGCGAGGGTATGCGCCGCCGCGCCCCGTTCCACCGCCATCATTTCGAGAAAACTCTCGACATGGCGGGAGACGGTCAGCGATGGCGCGAGTGCGGTCATTCCCCCGGCTTTTCTACAAACCCCGTGCCAGGGCAAGCTCGGTCGCGATGGAACGGGCATCGCCCGCGCGCCCGACGGCGGTAAGGCTTTCCAAAGCCTTTGTCACCGCGATGGGCACCGGCGCGTCATGATCGGCCCCGAGAAACCGGAGCGCGAGCGCCACGGATTCCCCGACGCGCCCTTCCTTTGCCGCGAGAGAAAGCGCGTCCCACAAAAGGAATGACGGCGGCGCACCGGATACCGTCGTATCGTCCGCCGCGTTCGCAACCACGACTGATTGCCAGTCGGCCGCGGCAACACCCTCGCCAACGCCGGTCAGGAGATCGAGCAAGACCGCCCGTTGCGACAACCCACGCGCCGGCGGATCCGCCGGCAAAGTTGCCTGCCATGCGGCAATTTCATCCGATGTGAGCGCCACCGGGCCGCCATGGGCCAAACGCACATAGGGCCAGAGACTGGCCAGCGTGGCAGCCGCATCCTTGGACGTCACAGCCACCCCCTGCAGCAAATCGATCCAAGGCTGCGCCCTGTCGCTGCCGCCCGTCGCGGCCGATTGCGTTGACAGCGAGCCCACGCTGTCGGCAACCATAAGGATGCGCACCGCGGTCGCGGCGAACCAGAGAAGATCGCCGGAGGCCGGCAGGGCCGCGACCACCGGTCCGTAAACCAAAGCCGTTGTCACCATGTCGGGCCCATCGCCGGAAGTTTTGAGACGGGTGAGATCCATGACACGCGCGATCACCTCCGCCCGTGACGCAGGCACGGTCTGGGCCAGAGCCAGTTGAAAAGTCGCGGCGCGTTGGCGCGCGCTGTCGATGGCGATGCTGTCCGTGGCCACAGCCTGGTCGTCGTGGAGATCGAGGGCAGCGTAGGCGGTGCGTAGTGATTCCGGTTCTGCGACGCCTGCGGCTACCGCCCGTTCGATGGTCGAAAGGCGCAGTTCGGCAGCAGCGGCGAGCCCGGCAGCTTTTTCCGCGGCGGCGGCTTTCTCCGCCGCAGCCTTCTTCGCGGCGCCGCGCTTCTCCTTGGCCGGCAGTTGGGGCGTTGCGTCGTCGTCAACACGCGGTGGAGGTGGCGGCGCGAGCGCGATCTGCGCCGCGAACATCAGAACATTGGGATCGCCGCCACTGACCAGGGCCGCCGGCAGGAGATAGCCAGCCCGGCGCAGGATCGTCAGGATCAGCGGATCGATCGTCCCGTCGGGCCGGGACAAGTCAGCCGGTGGAGGACTGTCGTTGCCCTGCAAGATGTCGATCGCCCAGAAGAACAGCTTGTCGTCATTACCCTGTTCCCGGAGCAATCCCAGGCTGACCGCCGCCGGACTGTTCTGACCGGCGACGAACTGGCACAAAATCTGGAGCTTCTGCCAATAGACGTCCTGGGATTGGGTCGCAGCGTGGGCCCCATCGCCGCATGCCGGTTCGATACGGCCTTTCGCCAGCAGTCCATTGATCCGCGTGCGCACAAGCTGAGGGCTGCGCGTTTCAACCGGCACTAAGTCGATAAGTGCGAGCGCATCATCCCAATCGGCCATGACCGCCAAGGCATTGATACGGGCTTCGAGCATCGCACCGCCATCTTGATTGCCGTCCGGGCCTCGGTCCACCGGTGCCGCCGACAACAGGAACTGCTGGGCGAGACGGCGTGCCGCCGGAGCCACATACCTGCGCGGCAACGCCGCAACCAGTGCCTGGGCCGTATCGCCCGGCGTTCCATGCCAGAGCGCATCGGAAAATCCGCCACCGGTTGAGTCCACCAGTCCCATGCTGTCGGGCTTAGGAGCAGCCAGAGTATCGACGGCGATGGCATGGGGATCGGGCGACGGGCTTGCCGCGTCCGCCGCCCCCGCACCGGCGCCCTGTCCGGCTGCATCGGTCGGCACCGCGGGAGTCAATGCCAGCGGTGCGCCGACGGACTGGGCGGCGGCCGCTGTTATGGGAAGCGCCGCCAGCACCGCGAGGACCAGGGCCGACAGAGGCCGGCGACTTGAACCGGTCCTACTTGAACCGGTCATTGGGAATGACTTTCTCCGTCGTCGCGGTGGGCGGCGGCATATTCCAGGTCGCGAGAAAAACAACACCGCCGACAAGGATGACCGCAACAAGAATAAGTATGTATTTCGTCATTGGTTCGGGCTCTGATGTAAAAATAAGGTCGCACCGTGGGTCGCAGCGCCAGAGTGCGGCGAGACGCCCCAGTTCTCAAGCCCTGTCTCAACTATTGACCGGCATCGGCTGCAAATTCTTACCGTACAAGGCGCCAGGACACCCCGCCCTACCCTATGGTAAGGTTACGGCCATGTCCTCTCGCGCATGGAGACCTTGAGCGTTGTCGTCGATTACAGACTCATCCCCGGCCCAGACGGCGGATACCCACACATGTGGGCCGGAACCGGGTTCGGCTCCGGACACCGCCACCCGGCCTGCGGTCGTCTTGGACCGAAGCGTCGTCCTGGTCGGCCTCATGGGCGCCGGGAAAAGTTGCATCGGCCGTCGCCTGGCGCAACGGCTGGGCGTACCGTTTACCGATGCCGACGGCGAGATCGAGCGGGCGGCGGGGCTTACGATCGCGGAAATTTTCGCCAAATACGGTGAAGTGGAGTTTCGCAAACTCGAACGCCGGGTGATGGCCCGCCTGCTTCAGGGGAGCCCCGGCGTGCTGTCAGCCGGGGGCGGCGCCTTCATG
>SCTM01000025.1 GCA_004297485.1 Rhodospirillaceae bacterium | reverse complement strand
AATTAGGCCTCTGCAAAGCAGGGGATATGAAGTGGGCAACCGCTCAAGTATTTTCGTATCGCGGAGACGCGGTAGCTTCGACAGCGTCCCCGTCCCCTATACACTATCGCCGATTTCACCGCAAAAATAGCGGCCGGGCGAAATTCCCTGCGCGAGATCGTACTGGTGAACCCCAATGCGATTCAATCCGTCTCAAAGACCTTAAGCGCATACCCGAGGAGCATCGATGTCGCGCATTGAAATTTCTGGAATCGGAATCGCGTACGAGTTGCTGGGCAAGGCGGGCGCTCCGGCCGTCGCGTTGACGCCTGGCGGACGCCTTTCGAAAGACACGCCGGGCTTGCGGGAGTTGGCCGAAAAGCTGGTGGCAGGCGGAAAGCGCGTCCTTTTGTGGGATCGGCCGAACTGCGGCGCATCGGATATTTGTTTTGACGGCGAAAACGAATCAGCCCTTCATGGACGCATCCTGACCCAACTCATTCGCGCGCTCGACCTAGGCCCGACCGCGATTGGCGGCGGCTCGGCAGGGTCGCGGACGACCTTGCTTGCCGCCGTCCACGATCCGGAGATTGTCTCGCATCTTCTCCAATGGTGGATCAGCGGCGGCGCCATCAGTCTGTTACTGCTCGGCGCAACCTATTTCGGTGAAGCCGCCATCACCGCGAGTATGGGCGGGATGGCGGCGGTTGCGGATTTGCCCATGTGGGCCGAGCAGATCAAACGTAATCCGCGCAATCGCGACATCATACTCAAGCAAGATCCTGACCGGTTCATGGCGACCATGGAGCGCTGGGCCGTGGCCTTTATCCCGTCGGACACGTCGCCGGTGCCAGGGATGTCGCCCGCGGATTTCGCGCGGCTGACCATGCCTGTTCTGATCTATCGCGGCAGCCCAAGGGATCTCTACCACCCTGTCCGCATCAGCGATTGGGTCCACAAGCTGATCCCGCACGCCAAACTTATCGATCTGCCTTGGACGGATGACGCGACTGTGGAACGCGTGGCGGCTGCCGTGAAAGCCGGAACCGCGAGTTATCTACATTGGCCGGCGTTTGGCTTTGTCGATTGGCCAAGGCTTGCGCCTACCATACTTGAATTCACCGGCCGCTAGAGCAAGATTTGATGAAGTTGAATCGCCCCCCCCTCACCGCCTCGCTCCGCTCGGCACCCTCTCCCGGGGGGAGAGGATTGGGGTGAGGGGGAAAGCGCATCTCAACGCAAAGTAATCGGGCTCTAGTGGTTCTTTGATTCTAACATTCGCAGAATGCCGACACTCACAGGGGAGGACACAATGCCCGAGACCACCGCCGCCAACCCGGCCGCCGATGCACCTGAACCCAGCGGCCTCAATATACTGGTCACCGGCGCGTCCGGCATGATGGGACTGCCGATCGCCATCGCGCTGGCGAAACGCAACACCGTGTTCGGGGTCGCGCGATTCAGCAGTGCCGCCGAGGAGAAAACGCTGCGCCAGGCGAGTGTGGAAACCATCCGCCTCGATTTCAGTAATCCCGACATGTCGCGGCTGCCGCGCCGGATCGACGTCGTCTATCATCTGGGTGCGATGATTGGGGCACCGGCGGAGCGTCCGGAGAACCGGCAGGCGGCCTACGAAGCCAACGCGTACAGCGCCGCCCGACTCATGACGCGCTATCGCGACTGCATGGCCTTCATCCATGGCAGTTCCGGGTCCACCTATGCCTATCAGGGCGAGAGGCCGCTGCGGGAGGATGACCCCTTCGGACTCCACACGGGTCTGGAGACTTACACCACGTCCAAGATCGGTGCCGAGTTCATTGTTCAGGCGCTTGCACGGGAATGGACCGTTCCGACCGCCATCCTCAGAATCTTCTCACCCTACAGTGTGCGCGGCGGCGCCATCACCATGCGGGTCGACCAGATGGCGGCCGGACGGGCCGTGACGCTCTATCCCGGCGCTCCGAACCGCTATTGCCCGATTTACGAGGACGATTACGTCCGCAAGGCCATCCGCGCGATCGGCATCGTCAAGACCCCGCCCGAGGTGGTCAATTTCTGCGGTACGGTCACAACGACCATCGAGGAGTATTGTGCGATCGCCGGCCGCTATCTGGGAAAAGCACCGCGCTTTGAGAATACCAGCAAGTTATATCCAATCTGGCCGGACACGACAAAATCGCTGGAACTGCTCGGACCGGATCGTGTCTCGCTGGAGGATGGCATCCGCCGCGTGGTCGAAGCCGGCCCCGGCGCGCGGCTTTCTTCCTGGGCGACCGTGATGCCCGATTGACCCCATCATCACCGCCACGCACGTCCGCGCCACCGATCGTTGACGCGGGGAAGCGAGACCAACGTCACTTCTTGGGCAATTCGATTTCCGCTTTCGCGGTAGCCAGCGTCGTGCCCAGTTGATTGGCCATCTTGCAGTCCACCTGCACGACGGATCGACCTTGATCATCGACCAGCTTGTCGATCACCGTGGCGTTCATGATCGTGATATCGCCGGTGAACGCGGGGCCGCGATAAAAGGCATTGGAGTGAACGACCATGCCCCATTCGCCCGCCCAGCCGGCGAGATAGTCGATAACCCACGCCCCCATTGAGGCACCGTAGCCATAGGCGCGCGGCATGCCGATATAGCGCGCCCAGCGCGGGAACAGATGGCCGCGCGAAGGGCCGATGTAGGCGCCGTCGGTCAGCTCGGGATTCACTTTCTCCATCGCCCCGTCGTTCTCGTGTCCGGCCATGGCGGGGTCGAAGCCCATCGCCGCGAAGTCGAGAACCGGACGGTGTGTCGTGCCCCAGATGGTGAAGAGATAGGCGCGCCATTCGGTGGCGAGACTGGCGATACTGTGCGGACCGAAAACGCGCGTCGGCAGTTTGTCGCCGACGGCGATATCGTCCCAGTAACGCTTGCCATGGCCGAGGTCGTGCATGGATTTGATGTATTCGAATTTCTGCGTTTCCAGCGCGGCGAGCTGCGCGTCCGTCCACTCCGGATCTTCGGTGTTCGTCAGCGCGCCCATTTCCTGGGCGAGATCGACACGATAGCGAATGCCGGTGGACCGTTGCTTGGCGATGTAGTCGCCCTGGGCGTTGTAGTAGTTGTTGTCGCCGCGCTGAAAGCAGGTCGGCCCGGCGAATTTTGTTTCCTTGACCACATAGTCGAACGGAATGCGCTCGTTATGGATTACGTCGCCGCCAAAAATGCGCGGGCCGTAGAACCACCATTCGTCGCCGCCGAAAATCAGGTGTGAATTGGGAATGCCGCCGATGCAGGCGGGTCCGGCGCCGTGGCCATCGTCGGTGGCAACGGCAAACGATTGTGGCGCCACAAGCCGCCCATACCGACCTTCTGCCGCGTAGTCATGATCGTAGTGCAGGAGGTTCGGGTAATGCATCCCCTGAACCCAACGCCGAAAATCGTTGTTGTGCAACGGCTCTTTCATGCGCGCGGGCTGCATGGGTTTGCCGAGATACTGATCGAGGTCGGAACAGTCGAGGGTCTTGTCGCTCATGGATTGGCTCCACTTAAAAGATGTTCGTCAGGACGAACTCAATGACTTTGGCGATGACGCCGCCGTTGGTAACGTGAGCGGTCTTGTCAGTCTGGCAAATACTCTAGCATCTCCGCGACCCAACAACCCATAGCGGACGCGGGCGTCGCATTAGGCGGTGCCTGCGCTTACGCTTCCACGATCACCGGCTCATCCGGCACGCCTTTTTTCGGCACGCGCATGAACGGCACAATCAGGGCCGCGCCGATCGCCAGATACGTGGCCAAGCGAAACAAGTCGTTATAGGCGATCATGCCGGCCTGGCGGGTAATTTCGCCCTCAAGCGCTACGGCGCTTTGAGCACCTTTTGTCGCCACAGTCGGCAGCAAAGCCTGCAGCACGCGATTGAACGGCGTGATATGCGCCATCAACTCGGAATGGTTAACCTGGGTATTCCGCGCCAGAAAGGTCGAATCCACGGAGACGCCGATTGAAACACCAAGGTTGCGCATCAGGGAGTACATCGATGTGCCCTCGGTGCGGAACTGCGGCGCGAGAGTCGCGAAGGTCACAATCGTCAGCGGCAGGAAAATAAAGCCCATGCCGAGGCCCTGAAGCAACCCATTCACCATGATTTCCTGATCGCTCACCTCGAGCGTGAATTCGGACATCTGCCACAGCATGGTCGCCATCATGGCCAACCCGAACAGGATCAGCAGACGCGCATCGACGCTACGCACCAGATGACCAGCCAACGCCACGGAAAGGAAATTTCCGACACCCCGAGGCATAAGGAGCATACCCGTTGTGAGTACCGGGTATCCCATCAGGTTCTGGAGCATGCTTGGAATCATGGACGCGGTCCCGAAGATCACGAGGATGACAACGAAGCCGGTGGAGAGGCCGATGACGTAGTTGACGTTTTTGAACGCCGTTCGGCTCAGGAACGGCTGCGTCGCCGTGAACATATGGGCGACGAAAATGTAGAACGCGAGCACGGCCAACAGCCCCTCGATGATGATTTCGCCGGAGGAGAACCAGTCGAGGGTCGTGCCCCGGTCGAGCATCATCTGCAGCGCGCCGATGGCGGTACCGAGCAGTGCGAAACCGAACAAGTCGAATTTGGCATTCGGATCGCGCTTGCTCTCGGACAGAAACATGACAACGCCGATCGTGGATAAAATGCCGAATGGCAGGTTGATGTAGAACGCCCACCGCCATGACAAGATTTCCGTCAGGTAGCCGCCCAGGGTCGGGCCCATGATCGGGGCGATCAGCGTGCCCATGCTCCAGGCTGCGATCGCGGGCGCGTGCTTTTCCTTAGGGTAAATATCCATGATGATCGTTTGAGAGAGCGGCACCACGAAGGCGCCGGAGGCCCCCTGCAGGATACGAAAAACGACAATCTGCCCCAAAGACTGCGCCGCGCCGCAAAACATCGAGGTAATGGTGAAGCTTACCACCGAGAACAGAAACAGACGTTTGCGGCCATATCGCCTCACGATATATCCGGTGAGGGGCGTGCATATCCCCGCCATCACCATATAGGACGTAAGCACCCACATGATCTGATCCTGGGCCGCGCTCATGCTGCCTTGCATGTGCGGGAGCGCGACATTGGCGATGGTTGCGTCCAACGCTTGCATGATCGCGGCGAGCATAAGCGCAACCGTCAGCAGGAGCGTCTTGGCTGTTACCTTGACCGGCGCCGCGGGTGTCGATTCTGGTGAAAGATCCTGGGACATTGCGCGGGGCTATTTAACTGGGATTTTCAAGATGGGCACTGGATTTGGACGG
>SCTM01000329.1 GCA_004297485.1 Rhodospirillaceae bacterium | reverse complement strand
AATGCGTCGCCGTCTTGCTCTCCACGCAGCTCGCCTCAGACCACGCATTCCCCATCCAGATAGCGTTGTTGGTATCCGTCGCCTTGAACACCATCTCCGCATACGGGAAGTCTATAAGCAAATGCTGGCGTTGTACCAAGACATCTGAAGTCGCCGTTCATCGATGCGACGTCGTTTTTCGTCGGGTGTTTCACTTAACGCTTCTCCTTCTTCAAGAATCGATAACTATTCGTCTGCCTTTGCAACGGCCTCGTCAGGATGAACGCCGTGTAATACTTCGCTGTCGCCACATACACGATACGTTTTAAATTCGTCCTTCATCAGATGTTCCAAGCGGCCGTTCATGTCCGTGCAGTAGAATTTGACTACGTACGCATCAGGTGTAGTCGTTCGGAACGCGCGTGCTCGTACATTGAGATTAGACGTGATACCAATTTTTAGACGATCAGACGCAAGTTGCATGATGTAGAACACGTTACACACGGGGAAGTCGCGCAAGTCCGAGATTCGGGCACGGATGTTGTCTTTTTCATCTCGTTCCAGTCTTCGATGCATCATCGGTGGCTCGCAGTGAACGCGTGCTGATATTGTCTCATCTACCGCCACACATCTCTCGACAGAAGAGAATGTTGGTACATCACACGTTTCCTTTGTGAGCATCTCTAACGCCCACAAACGAAACGGTTCCGCCTTCGGCTTGCGTGATAACATAATCAACGCGACGCATCCTTGGTTGGTCATAAGCACAGTCGCAGGATGCATGCCACGAAGCACACGTCGATGTTTGGCCACAGTAGTCTTGTATTGCGAAGGAACATTCACACGAATAGCTTTATCGACATCGCCATATTCCAGTCCGTCCGCAATGTCTCTAGCCACGTACAGAACGACCCCATCTTCACACTTTATGCTGCGGATACGCCTCCCAGATGCATGCACGTGGTCCAGAAGACAGGCCATCGAAGAATCGCTCATCGCTGACAATCTATTTTCGTATGTATGTTCCTAGAAAGGCGGGGTTCAAGAACCTACGATTTGGCTATACGCTAAGCCAATACTGTATCACGTATAAATTAGGTGAACATATCATATAGAAATAGAAATGCGTATATTTGTTACAGTTGTAGTTATACTCGATATTATTGCGTATGCTATACTCGTGTACATCATCTTCAGACCAAGGCTGAACGTCATGACGCGTCTAAGTGGCTCGATGATACCACACACCACTTGCGAACAGATGCAACCTACCGTAGTAAAGGAGTCTACGATACACGGGGCAAGCGGAATGTTTGTCGCGTGCCTCTTTGGCAGAGTCGACTGGTACCTTCCGACGTTGCTGCGGAACGCGGATGACATAGCCAACAATCATCCAACATTGCCACGAGGGTGGATGTTGCGCGTCTATATAGACGAGAACTGTCCGCGTGAGGCAATAGATGCATTAATAGAGCATAAATGCGAGATCGTTGTTGTGTCGCCGCCTGCCGAGCCAGGTGACCTCAGTGGCACAGTCTGGAGAATGCTGGCGTTTGGTGTGGACAGTCGGTATCAACATATGCCCGTGATATGTATAGATGCGGACGATCAGGTGTCTCAGAGGAAGTACGGAAACATTAGATCGTTGCATGCATTTGAGAAGCGATGGCATGCGAGCTCGAAACAGTTTGCTCGACGACACATTCTGTTGTCGACGTTTCTTATACCGCTGTGTGCTGGTGGTGTCGCCGGACACACCG
>SCTM01000024.1 GCA_004297485.1 Rhodospirillaceae bacterium | reverse complement strand
ATGTGCTGGCGGCGGCTTTCAATCTTCCTCAGGGCTACTGGGCCGTGTTCACCGCCGTGCTCGTCACCCAGTCCTCCGTGGGCGGTTCGGTCACCACCGGGATCGATCGCCTGATCGGCACCGTGGGCGGCGTTGCCTATAGCGTTCTCATCGCCACAACCATGCCTCATGAAACATTGCCGGATATGACCCTGGCCATTGCGGCGGCGCTTTTGCCGCTCACCTTCCTGGCGGCGCTTAACACCAGCTTCCGCGTGGCGCCGGTCACGGCGATCATCCTTCTGCTCGCGCCCGCCAGCGGCATTGGTCCCCTCACGGCGGCCGTCGACCGGGTGTTTGAGATCGGGCTGGGCTCCGTCGTGGGCATTGTCGTCTCGCTGCTGGTTTTTCCCGCCCGTGCCCATGCGCTTGTGACCACCGCCGCGGCGGAGACTTTGCTGCTCTATGCCCGACTGTTGGCGACGTTGCTGGATCGGGCGGCGGGCGCCGAGGCGCTGGATGTCACGGCACGCCACAACGTCATCCGTGCCGCCTTGACCCGGGTTGAAACCCTTGCGGCCGAGGCGCGCCGAGAGCGCAGCAGCCGTCTCACCCTTGACCCCGACACGGCTCCTCTTGCACGAACCTTGCGGCGTTTGCGTAGCGATCTGGTGATCATCGATCGCGCCGTCACCACGGCTTTACCGCCCACGCTTAAAGAGCGCCTGGTCCCCGCCATCGGAGCCGTGGCGCAGGCCGCCGTCGGCTTTCTCACCGCTTGCGCGGCGGCGCTGAAAGCGCGGCGGGACCCGCCCGCGCTCGACGCCGTGGAGGCCGCACTGCGCGCTTACGCCGCCACCATTGGCGCTGTGCGCCGGGAGGGACTCATGCGCGATACTTCCGATGAGCAGCTCAGTCGGATTTTCACCCTCGGTTTCGCCCTGGATCAGTTGCGGCAGAATCTCCGCGATCTTGCCAGCCGAACGACCGAATTCACCAAGGGTTAAATGGTCCGGGTGGGGTTGGAACCGGTATTCCCCAATATGCAAAATGCTCTAACATCATGTCCGCGTCCGGGGACGCAGGAGGACGGCGCATGGTACGGAAGTTAAAGGTAATGGGCGCGGCGTTGTTTTTCGTCGCGTGTGGCACTGCCGTACCCCTGCATGCACAGCAGAGCCTTTCTCCGCCTGCGGTTATTCCTTCGGATCCCGGTGAATACGTGGCCCGTGCCGGCAACTGCGTCGCCTGCCATTCCGTGCCCGGCGGCAAGGCTTTTACCGGTGGGCTTAAGATGATGACCCCGCTCGGCGTCATCTACACCACCAACATCACGCCGGACCCGGAGACCGGTATCGGCGACTATACCCTGGAGGATTTTGATCGCGCCGTGCGTCTCGGCGTCGCCAAGGACGGCCATCATCTCTATCCGGCCATGCCTTATCCGTCCTACGCCAAACTGCGGCCCGAGGACGTGAAGGCGCTCTACGACTATTTCATGAAGTCCGTGCCGGCGGTGAAGCAACCCGATCAGCCCAGCGACATTCCCTGGCCCCTGAACATACGGTGGCCCCTGGCCTTCTGGAATCTTATCTTCGCGGACGACAAGCCCTACGCCGACAAACCCGGCCATGACGCTACCTGGAATCGCGGCGCCTATTTGGTTCAAGGTCCTGGCCATTGCGGCGCCTGTCACACGCCGCGCGGCCCGGTGTTCAACGAGAAGGCCCTGGACGAAAGCGGCATCGCGTTTCTCGCGGGCGGCCCGTTAGACAATTGGTCGTCGCCCAATCTGACTCAGGCCGTGAACACGGGGCTCGGCCGCTGGTCCGCCGCCGATATCGCCGCCTATCTGAAGGCCGGACACAACGATCATGGCACGGCCTTCGGCAGCATGATCGACGTGATCAACAACAGCACTCAGTATTTCACCGACGCGGATATCGCCGCCATAGCGGCCTATCTCAAGTCCCTGCCGCCGGCCCGCGAGCCGGCAAGCGTGACGGCCTATACTTATGATCCGGCTACCGCTGCAGCCTTGCACGCAACGCCGCTCACCCAAGCCGGCGCGGTGACCTATGTGCAGCGCTGCGAGTCCTGCCATGACTCCGACGGTAGCGGTTCGGCGCCTTATCTGCCGGCGCTCGCGGGAAATCCCGCGGTGCTGGACAACGATCCCACGTCGCTCATCAACATCACCTTGAACGGATCGGCGCGCATCGTCGTTGCGGGCATGCCCGACGCCTACCGCATGCCCCAGTTCCGGGTGACCCTGACAAATCAGGAGATCGCCGACGCCATCAGCTTCACGCGCGCCGCGTGGGGCAACAAAGCCGGCCCCGTCACCGCCGACCAGGTGGCGGCGGTTCGCCGCGAGACCAACCCCGCCAGCGACAAGATCGAAATCCTGCGGATGAAGTAACGCAGCGCGTCGGTCGCTACGCGGCTACTTCTTTTTGTTCTTATTGATGAACGGGGTTGCCGCGCCGGCCGTAGCCTGGCTTGACGCATAGGCAGACGGCGGTTTGCTCTTGCCGCCCACCTGCTTGGGCTTCTTGCCCTCTCGCCCCTTATTGTCGCCGCGTGCCATGTGACTCTCCTGAAATGGAGACTCACTACGCGCGCTCCCCGAAACAATGTCCAGAGGTATCGCGTTGGAACCTAAGTCAAGAAACACTTTGACGCTCGTCAAGGATCGCCCGTGCACATTCCTCTATTCAGGGGCCGGGAAATAGCCGTGCCATGGAGAGATGAATGAGCGTTGTCATAAGGTTCTGGTTCCGCGTGCGCGGCAGCCTTTTGTTGTCTGCAATAGCATTTCTGTTCGCTGTCCCACCGGCCCATGCCGTGCCGAGCTTCGCGCGGCAAACGGGCTTGCCCTGCGCCGGCTGTCACGTCGGCGCTTTCGGACCGCAGCTCAATGATTACGGGCGCCACTTCAAGCTCAACGGCTATGTGTGGGGCGACGAAAAAGTAACCGTCCCCGCCATCAGCGCCATGCTGCTTACATCCTTCACCCACACGGCCAGCGGTCAACCGGGAGGTGCTGCGCCCGGCTTCGGCGACAACAACGATGTGTCCCTGGATCAGGCCAGCCTGTTCTACGGCGGGCGTATCTACGGCAAGCTCGGCGCCATGATTCAAGGCACCTACGACGGCATCGCCAAACAATTCACCATCGACAACATCGATATCAGGCTCGCCAATCAAGGTTTCATCGGCGATCAGATGTTTGTCTATGGCCTGTCGATCAACAACAATCCCACCGTCCAGGATGCCTGGAACACCACTACCGCGTGGGGCCTGCCCTTCGTGTCGTCGGCCCTGGCGCCATCGCCCGCGGCCGCGACGTTGATCGAGGGCAACTTCGCCCAGCAGGTGATCGGTGTCTCGGCTTACGGGCTGTGGAACGATCTCGTGCTGGCGGAGACCGGCGTTTACACCACATTGGCGGCGGGAACCCAGTCGGCCTTGGGCGTCGATCCCAGCGGTGAGAATCAAATTCACGGCGCGGCGCCGTATTGGCGGCTGGTGGTGCAGAAGTCGTGGAAACATATTTATGCCGCCGTCGGCACCTTCGGTCTGGACGCATCGGTCTTTCCCGGCCGCGACACGTCGGCGGGGACAGATCACTATCGCGATCTCGGCTTTGACCTGACGCTGCAAGACGACATCGGCGCCAAGCACACGGTCCTTGCCCAGGCCAACTACATACACGAGACCCAAGACTTGAAGGCCAGCCTTGCCCTGGGCAACACCGCGAATCCGTCCAATGAACTCAATACCGCGCGCGTGACCGCCAGTTATTTCTACGATCAGACCTATGGGTTGATCGCCGGATACTTCGATGCCTGGGGCACCAAAGATGCCGGGTTGTTCGCGCCCAATCAAATCGGCGGCAGCGCGTCGGCAAGTCCCAACAGCAACGGTTATCTGTTCGAGGCGAACTACACGCCCTTCGGCAAGGACGGTTCCTGGCACGCGCCGTGGATCAACGTGCGCCTCGGCCTGCAGTATATCGTCTACACGGAGTTCAACGGCGGCCGGACGAATTACGACGGCTTTGGACGCAATGCCAAAGGCAACGACACGCTATATGGATATGTGTGGTTCGCGTTCTGACCGCCTATGGCGGCCTAGCGCTTGGTCAGAACCGAATTCGTGTTCCGGAGGCGATGACTGAACACCGTGCACATCTGGAAAAGCACCGCCGGGTTGGATCGCACGAAGCTTCGGAATGTGTCCCTATCGATTCGGCAGGCACGTACATCGGTGACGGCGTCCACATTGGCTGAACGCGGATAGTCGTCGAACACCGACATCTCGCCGAAATACGACGTGGGGCCAAGGCGGGTGATTTCGATCTTCTTGTCATCGCGGGTCACATAGACCGACACCGTTCCCTCGCGGACGATGAGAAGATCGTTGGTCGGCTCGCCTTCCCGCAGGATCGTCGTCCCGGCGGCAAAGCTCTGATGTTTCATCATCTGCCTGATGAGTTTCAGATCGTTCTCGGGAACGTCGCGGAACAGCATCACCGCATTGAAAAATGCGAGATCGTCCGCAGGGTTGAACTCGGCGCTCGCACTGCTCAACACGTTCATCTTCACGCTCCGTCGTTGTCCGCACTTCGGGAGGTCCAAAGCGTGGCAGATTGATGACACCCTCTCGGCGGCAATCTCGCTCATCCGCACCGGACAAGACAACCACCAATTTAGTATCTATGCGAAACCATTCGGAAGAGTTGTAACGGGCGCGAACGAACTCAGGCGCCGGCTCCCGTGCGGCCGCGCAAATTGAAAGGACATACACCCGAATCAAAAACTGGGCTGCGGTTGTATGGCCGCATTCTCTCAACCGCTAAATCTTGATTTCAGGGCTGTGACCATGAAGCCAGGACACAGTCTTTAGCGGCCCGCTTGTTCAGGCAGCGCAGATTGATTCTAGCAAGTTCGCTCCCACAGTGTCGTCTCGTCTTAGAGGCGTTCCTGCTCATGGCCTTGGCCAACGTTGTCTCGGTCGGATGGTGACCGTTGCCGAGGATGCGGCGCGCTCCGGATTGAACTGCGGAGATCATCACCTGAAAGCGCCATTCACTTTTGGATGATGATGGTCGAGCTGAGCGGGATCAAACCGCCGAAACCATGCAACCTGAGAACGATATCCTTTCAATTATCGCTTGCGATCCAGGATTGCTTCTGATGAAATCGCCATACGATGGAGCGGAGTGCTCACGTCATCTGCCGACGCGAAATCCTCGTGCGCTCATAATCTTCGCCTTGAACCTGGGGACCGCGTGATGAGGACGATCGGAATTTTCGGCAAATCCCTTGTGAGATTTGTGCCGGGCGGCAAGCTAATTGCCGGCACCTTCCTGATTGTCGGCCTCCTCATTTCGTCGGGGTACGGAGATGCGACCGACTCATTTGCCGTTGTCGCTCCGAAGCACAACCATATATCGGTTCGTCGCAATGGCGACGGCAGCTTGAAATTCGGGCCGAGCAACTCGCTGGAGTCCTACAACTGGTCGGGCTACGCGCTCGAAAACTTCGCGACCGGCCAAACATATACTTCAGCAAGCGCAAGCTGGACGGTTCCGAAGGTCTCCTTCCAAGCACCTGCCCCAACCTGCCATCCGATTTCCAGCTGGGGCTTTTCCTCCCATGTGAGTTGTTTCACCCCATCGTTGGACACGGAATATACTTCGTCCTGGGTTGGCATCGGCGGGATATGCGAAAATGCCTCGTGCACTCTTGTCGACAGCACCCTCATCCAGCTTGGCACCGAACAGGAAGTGTCCGCTGACGGCGCGACGTTCTACTACGCGTGGTACGAGATGCTGCCCAATGCCGAAACCATGATCACATCCCCCGTTCCCTGCGGGGGGCAAATTTGCAACGTGCCTAGGCCGGTATTTCCAGGCGACTCCATAACGGCGTCTCTGGCTTGCCAGACAAACTGCACGTCCGGCCAAAATCAGACGTGGCTTCTCACCCTGACTGATGCGACGCAAAAATGGACGTTCTCTAAAACGGTCACTTACACATCGACGTTGGCGTCGGTGGAGTGGATTCAGGAGGCGCCATCTTCAAACGCGGGAATTCTGCCGCTGGCCGACTTCGCGACCGTTACTTTCAATCCGACCTATAACGGCAGCCAAAATCCAAACATACCGAATTCGGGTTTCGGCAGTATCGGCGTGGATGCGATCACGATGGTGAACTCGTACGGCGCGACGTCGGTGCCGTCGCCGGTCGCACGTCTCGACGCCTTCTCCACATGCTGGGGCAACAATATGGCGTACTTCGCCAATTGCCCCGCGCCCTAAGATTCCCCACAGATCACGCGCGGGACACTGTCGGCCAAGCGTAACCGCCGCTATCGGCTGCGCACGCCAATGGGGCAGGTCATTACCGCGCAAAAATTGATCTGACGCCCGTTCGCCGGCCGGCCAATACTACCTGACCGCGGTCGCCCGTGTCTGGGTGTCGAAGGCGTAACGCAGGCCGACCATGATGGTCATATCGCGCAGCTTATAGCCGGTGATGCTATCGACGGCTTGAACCCCGGCGAAGGAATGACCATTGGAACCTTTGTAGCGAAAGTCCACGGTCGTTTCCCACTGCGGAGCGATGGCGACAGCGAACCCGCCGATCGCCTGAATGGCGAATTTGGTGCTGCTGCTGCCGCTGTTGATGATCTGCGCGGAACTGGCGTTGGCGAACTTCTTCCACGATACCATCGACACGCCGATGCCGGCGCCCAGGTACGGGGTCACCCGTGTCCCAGTGTTGATGTCGTAGAGCATGTTGGCCATGAAGGAGATGTCGGACTGGTGTCCGGTGAGCGGATTGGTGTTCAGGTCAAAATCCTTCACGCCATTCGTGCGATAGCTGCCTTCAAGCTCGGTGCGAAGGCCAATGCCCAACTTATAACCGCCGCTTACGGAAATCGCCGGGCCCTCATGAAATTTGAATTTTATGGCTTGGGGCACGCGATTGAGGTCGAGCGCGTTGCCATCCGTGGTCGCATTCAAACCACCCGCCAGCGCGAAATAGGATCCCTGCAACAGAGGGACCACGGCTTCCGTGTCCTCTGCCCGGACGGACGTCGCGCCGGCCACCAAGACGGCTGCAATCATACTCGCGGAGAGTAACTTCATCTGCGTACCCCAAAAACAATATGCCGCTCACGGTTGAATTAGGTAGCAACTTCCCCACATGACGTCAACGTCAATGCGGCCAGCGGTGCGCGTATCATTCAACGAGATGTTTGTCGGCACGGCTGTGGCGACCTTACCTTTTCTTTTGTGGGCTCGACGCACGGTGTCTTACGTCCTGCTCGAACAAGGCTGAGCGGCCGGCGCATGCTCGTTGCCGCGCAGAGTTTACGGCTGCGAATGACAAAAAGCGGCGTGAACGACTGACGACGAAAAACTTCTCAGACCAGGAAAATCACATCCGCGCATCGAAGGCGCCGGTTCAGACCTGTGGAGTGATTACTCAGATGGTGATGGTGGAGCTGAGCGGGATCGAACCGCTGACCTCGTCATTGCGAACGACGCGCTCTCCCAACTGAGCTACAGCCCCGCACCATCAACCTGCGCGGTCCGGGCCTTGGAATTCCGTGTGGGAATCGGTGGGGCCGGGCGCGAGGGGCGGGAGAATGGTTCCGGGGCCGCCGGAAGTCAAGCGCGTGGCGGATTTGCTACAGGAATCAGGGTCTTCCCCCGTTCAGGCGCCGGCCGGAGTCGCCTTTTCCTTGCGCCGCCCCCGTGGCCTCAATTAGGTTAGCGGCGCTTCCCCAACCCCAGCCACCGGGCCGCGTGCTCCACCGCCATGCAGACCCTGCTGATCCCCCTCCTTCAAGTCGTTGATGTCGTCCTCAACCTCTATTCGTGGGCGGTCATCATTTCGGTTGTTCTCAGCTGGCTGGTGAACTTCAACGTCGTCAATCCCAGCAACCAGTTCGTGCGCATGGTCGGCTCCAGTCTCCATCAGTTGGTGGAACCGGCCCTGAATCGCATCCGGCGGGTGCTGCCCATGTTCGGCGCGCTTGATCTGTCGCCGATCGTGCTGCTGCTGATCATCTTCTTCCTGCAGCGGGTCATCGCCATGATCGAACTTCAGTTCATGAGATAGAAACGGACGCCGTGCCGCAGGGTCCGCTGTTTTCCGCCGATGGTGATGGTCTGGTGCTGGCCGTGAAGGCCGCGCCCAAAGCCTCCCGCAACGCCATCATCGGCATCATGGCCACGCCCGATGGCCAAGCCCTGAAAGTCGCCGTCACCGCCGCGCCCGATAAAGGCAAGGCCAATGCCGCCGTGGCGGCTCTGGTGGCCAAGGCGCTCCATGTTCCCAAAAGCGCCGTGAGCGTCATCAGTGGCGCGACCGACCGGCGCAAGCTGCTTCGGATCAGCGGCGACCCGGCACGTCTCTCCGCTCTCGCGCAAAAATGGATTGATCAATGACCGCACGTATTATCGACGGCAAGGATGCCAGTGCCCGGCTCAAGGACGCCGTCGCCGCAGCCGTGGCCGCGCTCAAGGCGAAACACGGTCTGGTGCCGGGCCTGGCCACGGTGTTGGTGGGTGAAGACCCGGCCAGTCAGGTCTACGTGCGCAACAAGCAGAAAACCGCGCACACCCTGGGCATGAACTCCATTCAGCACGATCTTCCGGCTACCACCAGCGAGGCGGACTTGCTCGCCCTGGTGAAACGTCTCAACGCCGATCCAGCCGTGCACGGCATCCTGGTACAACTGCCCGTGCCCAAGCACATCGATTCCTTCAAGGTCATCACGACGACGTCACCGGCCAAGGACGTGGACGGGCTTCATCCGGAAAGCGCCGGGCGGCTGGTGTCCGGCGGCGATGCCCTGGTGCCGTGCACGCCGCTGGGCTGTCTGATGCTGCTGAAAGAAACCGTGGGCGATCTCACCGGATGCAACGCGGTGATCGTGGGCCGTTCCAATCTTGTCGGCAAGCCGATCGCTCATCTGCTGCTCAATGAAAACTGTACCGTCACCATCGCTCATTCCCGTACCAAGGATCTCGCCGGTCTGTGCCGCACCGCCGACGTATTGGTGGCGGCGGTGGGCAAGGCGGAAATGGTGCGCGGCGATTGGATCAAGCCCGGTGCCACGGTAATCGATGTGGGCATCAATCGCGTGCCTACCGCCGACGGTAAAGGCCGTCTGGTGGGCGACGTGATGTACGACGAAGCGGTGAAAGTGGCCGGCGCCATTACGCCGGTTCCCGGCGGCGTGGGCCCCATGACCATCGCCTGCCTCATGGCCAACACCTTCAAGGCCTGCTGTGTTCAGCACGGCATCACGGATATCGCAGTGCCGACGACGTTGCCGAAGAAGGGGTAGACGCACGTGCTACCCGCGGTGCCACTCCGCCGCCATCCCCGTGCTTGTCACGGAGATCCAGCGCAGCAATAACGGTTTATGCGGATAGATCAGTGCGTCTATAGCGTACAGCGCTTCGATGCTCTGGACCCTCGGGTCAAGCCCGAGGGTGACGATTGCGATATCCGTAGCGCAGAGATTATCTACTCAAACTTGCTGTAATCCGGCGCGCGCTTTTCGAAGAACGCCTGCACGGCTTCTTTCAGCTCCGGCGTTTTCACGCGTTCCCCCAGGGCCTTGTTCTCGATTTCCATGCGGGCATTGATCTCGCCGATATCGGCGCGGATCAGCCGTTTGGTCTCGCGCATGGCGCCTGGTGGCTGGCTGGCGAGCGCCCTGACCTTGGTGGTTACGGTGGCCTTCATGTGGTCGGCGGGAATGATTTCATTGATGAAGCCATCGGCCAGCGCGCGCTCGGCGGTGAAGCTCTCGCCCAGCAGCAGCAGCTCGGTGGCCCTGCGCGCGCCCACCAGGCGTGCGAGCAGCATGCTCGACGCGAACTCGGGCACGATCGCCAGATTGACGAAGGGCAGTTGGAAACGCGCGTTCGGCGTCGCGTAAACAAAATCGCAATGCATCAGCATCGTCGCGCCGATGCCGATGGCGGCGCCGTTCACCGCTGCGATCGTCGGCTTGCGCAAGGAGCTCAGGGCTCGCATGAACTGATATACGGGCAGGCTGGGATCATCCAACGAGTGCGTGAGAAAGTCCTTCAGGTCATTGCCGGCACAGAAGACGTCGCCGTTGGCGGTGAAGACCACGACCCGAACCTTTGGGTCAGCATCGGCGGCCTGGCATGCCTGCGCCATGGCCGCGTACATGTCCATGGTGACGGAATTCCGCTTGTCGGGCCGGTTGAAGCGCACCGTCATGGTGGTGGTGGTGACTTCCGCTTGCACATGCGTGGTCATAAATGCGCCTTCCTTCCTCGCAGTATCCGCCCCACGAGATTGAAC
>SCTM01000225.1 GCA_004297485.1 Rhodospirillaceae bacterium | reverse complement strand
GGCGCGTGAATTCGATCCATGGCTAATCCGTCTCCAGGCCTCTTTGTCCGTCAAGTGCGGCAGGAAATGGCAAAGGTCACTTGGCCCAGCCGGCGCGAGACCACGGTCTCGGTCATCGTGGTCTTCGTGTTCTGCTTGCTGCTCGGCTTTTATTTTCTGTTGGTGGACAAGGTCCTGGCTTGGGGCGTGTCTCTGATATTCGGGTGAGGGCGATTGCCATGGCGGCGAAGTGGTACGTGCTGCACGTTTATTCGGGTTTCGAGAACAAGGTCGCGGCGTCGCTGCGCGAGCAGGCCGTGCAGCACGGCATGGCGGACAAAATTCAAGAAGTGCTCGTGCCGATGGAAGAGGTGGTCGAAGTCCGGCGCGGCGCAAAGGTGAATGCCGAACGTAAGTTTTTCCCGGGCTACGTGCTGATCAAGATCGATCTGACCGACCAGGCCTGGCACTTGGTGAAGAACACGCCGAAGGTGACGGGTTTCCTGGGCGGCAACAAACCGCGGCCCATGTCCGATGCTGAGGCCGAGCGCATCATGCGCCAGGTTCAGGAAGGCATCGAACGGCCCAAGCCCTCGATCATTTTCGAGGTCGGCGAGCAGGTCAAGGTCAGCGACGGTCCATTCGCTTCGTTCAACGGCACGGTCGAGGACGTGGACGAGGAAAAGGCCCGGCTCAAGGTATCGGTGTCGATCTTCGGTCGTTCGACCCCGGTCGAATTGGAATACAGCCAGGTGGAGAAACTTTAACCTGGCGAATGTTGCGCCCTGTTGTTGATTCCTGGGCGCGGCGCGTTATCTACCGCTGCCCTGCCAACCGGCAGGACAGTGTCTTCTGTGGAAGGCCCAGCCCCAAAGTCCTGGAGCAGCCGCACCACGGACCCGGCCCGTCGGAGGGTGATCCGGCGCACATGGCTTGAGGAATACGATGGCAAAGAAAATCGAAGCTTACGTAAAGCTGGAAATTCCGGCGGGGAAGGCAAACCCTTCGCCACCGGTGGGACCCGCGCTCGGTCAGCGCGGCGTGAACATCATGCAGTTCTGCAAGGAGTTCAATGCCGCGACCCAGGGCGGTGAGATCGGCGTACCGACGCCGGTCGTCATCACCGTCTATTCGGACCGCACTTTTACATTCGTCACCAAGACCCCTCCCACCAGCTTCTTCTTGAAGCGGGCGGCGAAGATCGAGAAGGGCTCGGGCACCGTCGGCCGCGGGACGATCGGCAAGGTGACCAAAGCCCAGGTGCGCGAGATCGCCGAGAAGAAGATGCCGGACCTGAATTGTGCCACGGTGGAATCCGCCATGGCACAAGTTGAAGGGTCCGCGCGTTCCATGGGTATCGAGGTGGTGGGTTAGTCATGGCAAAAATTGGAAAGCGTTTGAAGGCGGTTCTCGCCACTGTTGACCGCGATACCGTTTATACGGTGACTGACGCGGTGAAGCTGGTGAAGAGCGGCGCCAAGGCGAAGTTCGACGAAACCGTCGAGGTCGCGATGAATCTGGGCGTTGATCCGAAGCATGCGGACCAGATGGTCCGCGGCGTGGTCGCGCTGCCGCATGGCACGGGCAAGACCATGCGCGTTGCCGTGTTCGCCAAGGGCGACAAGGCGAAGGAAGCACAAGACGCCGGTGCCGATCTCGTCGGTGCCGAAGATCTGGCCGAAAAAATTCAAGCCGGCGAAATGAGCTTCGACCGCATCATCGCCACACCGGACATGATGGGTGTGGTTGGTCGTCTCGGTAAGGTGCTCGGCCCGCGCGGCCTGATGCCGAACCCGAAACTCGGCACCGTCACCGCCGACGTAAAGACCGCGGTGAAGAATGCCAAGGCCGGTGAAGTGCAGTTCCGTGTCGAGAAGGCCGGCATCGTCCAGGCCGGCATCGGTAAGGCAAGCTTCTCCGCCGAGCAGCTGCAGGAAAACGTGAAGGCGTTTGTTGACGCCATCCTGAAGGCAAAGCCGGCCGGCTCGAAGGGCACATATATAAAGAAGATCTCGCTCAGCTCCACCATGGGGCCCGGAGTGAAGATCAACCTCACTGACGCCACGGCACGCTGAGGCGTTTGGATTTACCGCTATCGCGTAAGCACGATAGCGGCTGTGTTTTACGAGGGCGCCTTTTCGGAGGCGCCGTCGTGAGAACGGCGGTGAAAGGTCTCAACGGCCTCAGCCGCCGGAGTACCTGTCCGAGACTGATGGTGCCATGCCGGAATTGTCCGGGGCGGCATAAAGGGTAACCGCCATCACAGACGGGAGTGGCAAGACGAAAGGGTAAGTTGCTGTGAAGCGGCTGACTCGGGCGGCTTGGGCTTCTGGGGCAGGAGGTAAACCGATGGATGTGATTTTCACATCCGGCGGAGTTGAAACCGGTCCGGCATGTCACGCGACGTCTGTCGCGTCGTCAGATGGACCTCAGGAGCGGAGACCAAGGTGAACCGAGAGCAAAAGCAGGAGCTGATCACCAGCCTCAATGCTCTGCTTGCAAACCAGGTTTCGGTCGTCGTCACCCATAATCTCGGGCTGACGGTGTCGGAGACCCAGGAGTTGCGTAAGCAGATGCGTGCGGCCGGGGCCAGCTTCAAAGTCGCTAAGAATCGGCTCGCACGTCTCGCCCTTGCAGGCACGAAATTCGAAGGCCTCACCGATCTGTTGAAGGGTCCCACGGGAATTGCATTCTCCATGGATCCGGTGGCACCGGCGAGAGTCGTTTCGAAGTATGCGAAGGACAACAAGAAGCTGGTGATCCTTGGCGGATCGCTGGACGGTCAGACGATGGATGTGGCGGGAATTAATACCCTCGCGACATTGCCGTCCCTGAACGAACTGCGCGCCAAGCTGGTCGGCATGATTCAGACGCCGGCCACGCGGATCGCCGGGGTGCTGCAAGCGCCCGCCGGCCAGCTCGCTCGTGTCATCGCTGCCCATGCCAAGCAAGGCGAAGCTGCATAGAGCCCATACACACAACATACACAGACCAAACCCAGGAGAACTGAAATGGCCGATCTCGCCAAAATCGTTGACGATCTTTCCAAGCTCACCGTGATTGAAGCGGCCGAGCTGTCGAAGCTGCTCGAAGAAAAGTGGGGCGTTTCCGCCGCCGCTCCGGTGGCCGCTGCCGCCGCTGCCGGCCCGGCCGCCGCCGCCGCTGAAGTGAAGGACACTTTCGACGTCATCCTCACGGAAGCCGGCGCCAACAAGATCAACGTGATCAAGGAAGTCCGTGCGATCACCAACCTCGGCCTCAAGGAAGCCAAGGATCTGGTCGAAGGCGCGCCCAAGCCCGTAAAGGAAGGCGTGAACAAGGACGAAGCCGAGCAGATCAAAAAGAAGCTCGAGGAAGCCGGCGCCAAAGTGCAGGTGAAGTAATCCTGCCTTTGTTGAGATTTCCGATGCGGGTCGGATCACGCTTGTGATCCGGCCCCGTCGGCGTCTCAAGACGCACTGCCTTCCCGCCGACGGCTTTTGAGGCCGTCGACGCGAGTGCAGCGAATTTAGTGGTGTAAGGCCGCCGGGTTAATTCGGCGTCCTAACGGATAGAATGAGGAATGGTATGACCAAATCTCTCACCGGTCGGAAACGTGTTCGCAAAAGCTTCGGTCGCATCCCCGTGGTTGCGCCGATGCCGAACCTGATCGAGGTGCAGAAAAGCTCCTACGATAAATTCCTGCAGTCGACTTCGCCCCTGGACGTGCGGCAGAAGTCCGGCCTGTGGGAAGTCTTCAAGTCCGTTTTCCCAATCAAGGACTTCGCCGGCAAGGGTGAGCTTGAGTTCGTCGCCTATGAACTCGAGCCGCCGAAGTACGACGTCGAGGAATGCCAGCAGCGCGGCATGACCTATTCGGCACCGCTGAAGGTGACGCTGCGTCTTGTGGTGTGGGATATCGACGAGGACACCGGCGCCCGTTCCGTGCGCGACATCAAGGAACAGGATGTCTACATGGGCGACATGCCGCTCATGACCGACCACGGCACCTTCATCATCAATGGCACCGAACGTGTGATCGTGTCGCAGATGCACCGCTCGCCGGGCGTGTTCTTCGATCACGACAAAGGCAAGACCCACTCGTCGGGCAAATATTTGTTCGCCGCGCGTGTCATTCCGTATCGTGGTTCATGGCTCGATTTCGAATTCGATGCCAAGGATTTGGTCTATGTGCGTATCGACCGCCGCCGCAAGCTGCCGGTGACGACGTTGCTCTATGCGCTCGACAGCCGCGACACCGAAGCGCTGCGTGGCAAACGCGCCAAGCAGTCGAAGTCCGTCGACGTCCAGGAAGTTCAGGGCATGTCGGCCGAAGAGATCCTCAACTATTTCTATGAGACGCAGACGTTCGCCCGCGACAAGAAGGGCTGGAAGACCGAGTTCTTCCCCACCAAACTGCGTGGCCTGAAATTGCAGTTCGACTTGGTCGACGCCAAGACCGGACGGGTGCGGCTTGAGGCCGGTGAGAAGCTCTCGCCGCGCGTCGCCGCCAAGCTGGAAAAGGACGGCCTTAAAGAACTGCGGCTAATGCCGGAAGAGCTGGTCGGCAAGTTCATCGCCGAGGACGTGGTTAATACCGCCACCGGTGAAATCTATATCGAAGCCGGTGAGGAAATCACCGCTGATACGCTCAAGGCATTCGATGATGCCAACGTCGATCAGTTCAAGACCCTGTTCATCGATGGCGTCAATATCGGCCCGTATATCCGCAATACGCTCGCCCTCGACAAGAACACCAGTCGTGACGAGGCCCTGGTCGATATCTATCGCGTGATGCGTCCGGGCGAGCCGCCGACATTGGAAACGGCCGAGGCTTTGTTCCAGGGTTTGTTCTTCGACTCCGAACGGTACGATCTTTCGGCGGTCGGTCGTGTCAAGATGAACGCGCGTTTGAATATGACCAACGACGAGGTGCCAGATACGGTCCGTCATCTTCGCAAAGACGACGTCCTGCGTATCGTCAAGGTGCTGACCGAACTGAAAGACGGTCGCGGCGAGATCGACGACATCGATCACCTCGGCAACCGTCGTGTGCGCTCGGTGGGCGAGTTGATGGAAAACCAGTACCGCGTCGGGCTTCTGCGTATGGAGCGCGCCATCCGTGAGCGCATGAGTTCCGTGGATATCGATACCGTCATGCCGCACGATCTGATCAACGCCAAACCGGCGGCGGCGGCAGTGCGCGAATTCTTCGGTTCGTCGCAGCTGTCCCAGTTCATGGACCAGACCAACCCGCTGTCGGAAATCACCCACAAGCGCCGCCTTTCGGCGCTCGGGCCGGGCGGCCTGACCCGCGAGCGCGCCGGTTTCGAAGTGCGCGACGTGCACCCGACTCACTACGGCCGTATTTGTCCGATCGAAACGCCGGAAGGCCCGAACATCGGACTGATCAACAGCCTCGCGACTTATGCGCGGGTGAATCCATACGGTTTTATCGAGAGTCCCTATCGCAAGGTGGTGGACGAAAAGGTGACCAGCGAGGTCGTGTACCTCTCGGCCATGGAAGAGGGCCGTTACAATATCGCTCAGGCCAACGAGCCGGTGGACGGAAAGAATCATCTGATTGCCGACCTGATCAATGTCCGCAGTGCAGGTGACACTCATCTCGTGAACCGCGCCGACATTCATTATATGGACGTGTCGCCGCAGCAGCTGGTGTCCGTCGCCGCCGCGCTCATTCCGTTCCTTGAGAACGATGACGCCAACCGCGCGCTCATGGGTTCAAACATGCAGCGTCAGGCCGTGCCGTTGCTGCGTGCCGAAGCACCGCTGGTTGGTACAGGTGTCGAGGAAGCGGTCGCCCGCGATTCCGGCGCGGCCACCGGTGCGCGTCGCGCCGGTATCGTGCAGCAGGTGGACGCGACCCGCATCGTCGTCCGCGCTACTGATGAGACTTCCAGCTCGACTCCTGGCGTGGACATCTATCGTCTGCTGAAGTTCCAGCGCTCGAACCAGAACACCTGCATCACACAGAAGCCGCTGGTGAAGGTGGGCGACGTGGTTGCCAAGGGCGATATCATCGCCGACGGTCCGTCGACTGAACTGGGTGAACTCGCCCTCGGCCGGAACGTGCTGGTCGCGTTCATGCCGTGGAACGGCTACAACTTCGAGGACTCCATCCTCATCTCCGAACGCATCGCTCGCGATGACGTCTTTACCTCGATCCATATCGAGGAATTCGAAGTCATGGCCCGCGACACCAAGCTCGGTCAGGAGGAAATCACCCGCGATATTCCGAACGTCGGTGAAGAAGCCCTCAAGAATCTCGACGAAGCCGGCATCGTCTACGTCGGCGCGGAAGTGAAGGCCGGCGATATTCTCGTCGGCAAGGTGACGCCCAAGGGTGAATCGCCGGTCACACCGGAAGAGAAGTTGCTGCGCGCGATCTTCGGCGAAAAGGCCTCGGATGTACGCGACACCTCGTTGCGCGTGCCGCCTGGTGCCCAGGGCACGATCGTCGAAGTGCGCGTCTTCAATCGCCGCGGCGTCGACAAGGACGAACGTGCGTTGGCGATCGAGCGTATGGAAATCGAGCGTCTTGCCAAAGATCGCGACGACGAGAAAGCGATTCTGGAGCGCAGCTTCAACGAACGCCTGAAGACCATGATCATGGGCAAGAAGACCGTGTCGGGTCCGAAAGGTTTCAAGGCGGGCGGCAAGGTCACTGATGAACTGTTGGCCGAGTACACGCCGGGCCAGTGGAAGCAGATCACCGTCGCTCACGACAAGGTGATGGAAGAAATCGAGGAGATGAAGAAGTCCCTCGAAGGAAGCCTCGGTCTGATCGACAAGCGGTTCGAGGACAAGGTCGAGAAGCTTCAGCGTGGTGATGAACTGCCCCCGGGCGTTCTGAAGATGGTCAAAGTATTCGTCGCGGTGAAGCGCAAGCTGCAGCCCGGCGATAAGATGGCCGGCCGTCACGGCAACAAAGGCGTGATCTCGAAAATTCTTCCCATCGAGGACATGCCCTATCTGGCTGACGGCACCCACGTTGACATCGTGCTCAATCCGCTCGGCGTGCCAAGTCGCATGAACGTCGGACAGATTCTGGAAACGCACTTGGGTTGGGCTTGCCATGGTCTCGGCCGGCAGATCGGCGCCATGCTCGACGCCCATCGTGCCGGGCGGCCGGAACGTGAGCTCCGCGGGCTGGTCAAGAAGATCTATGGCGAAAAGACCTATCGCCAGGAATTCCAGGAATTACCGGACGATCAGCTGAACGAAATGCTCGAAACCGTGCGCAACGGCATTCCAATCGCGACCCCGGTGTTCGACGGCGCGCATGAGGCCGACATTCTCGACATGCTGACACTTGCGGGCCTCGAGCATTCCGGCCAGGTGACGCTCTACGACGGCACCACCGGCGAGCCGTTCGACCGCCAGGTGACGGTGGGCTACATCTATATGCTCAAGCTCCACCATCTGGTCGACGACAAGATCCACGCACGTTCCATCGGACCGTACAGCCTCGTGACCCAACAGCCGTTGGGCGGCAAGGCACAGTTCGGCGGTCAGCGCTTTGGCGAAATGGAAGTCTGGGCGCTCGAAGCCTACGGCGCGGCATATACGTTGCAGGAAATGCTCACGGTCAAATCCGACGACGTGTCGGGCCGGACCAAGGTCTACGAAGCCATCGTCCGCGGCGACGATACCTTCGAGGCCGGCATCCCCGAGTCCTTCAACGTGCTGGTCAAGGAAATGCGGTCGCTCGGCTTGGATGTGGAGCTAAGCCACGGCGGCAGCTGATTTCCCGACAACGACATAAGACGCCTCGCGGTGCGCGCGGGTTTCGGCCCGGCGCACCGCTACCGCTCCTTCAGGAGATGAAGCAATGAACGAACTTACGAAAATCTTCGGCCAGGTCTCAGGCACTGAATCCTTCGACCAGATCCGCATCTCGATCGCGAGCCCGGAGAAAATCCGCTCATGGTCCTACGGCGAGATCAAGAAGCCCGAGACGATCAACTACCGCACCTTCAAGCCGGAGCGCGACGGTCTGTTCTGCGCGCGCATCTTCGGGCCGATCAAGGACTATGAGTGCTTGTGCGGCAAGTACAAGCGGATGAAGTACAAGGGCATCATCTGCGAAAAGTGCGGTGTTGAAGTCACTTTGTCGAAGGTGCGCCGTGAGCGCATGGGCCATATCGAGCTGGCCGCGCCTGTCGCCCACATTTGGTTCATGAAGTCGCTGCCGAGCCGCATCGGTCTGTTGCTCGACATGACTCTGAAGGATCTTGAACGGGTTCTCTATTTTGAGAATTACGTGGTGATCGAGCCGGGCATGACGCCGCTGCAGCGGCTGGAATTGCTGTCGGAAGACCAGTATCAGCAAGCGGTCGAGGAATACGGCGAGGATTCCTTCCGCTCGGGCATCGGCGCGGAAGCCATTCGCGAAATTCTCACGACCATCGATCTTGAGGAACTGAAGAGCGAAATGCGCGTCGACCTGAAGGAGACCGGGTCGGAAGCAAAGCGCAAGAAACTCGTGAAACGCCTGAAGCTGGTGGAAAGCTTCATGATGTCCGGCGCGCGTCCGGAGTGGATGATCCTGGAAGTGATCCCGGTCATTCCGCCCGAACTGCGTCCGCTGGTGCCGCTCGACGGCGGCCGGTTCGCGACTTCGGATCTGAACGATCTGTACCGCCGCGTCATCAACCGCAACAACCGCCTGAAGCGGCTCATCGAACTGCGCGCGCCGGAAATCATCATCCGCAACGAAAAGCGTATGTTGCAGGAATCGGTCGACGCGTTGTTTGACAACGGCCGCCGTGGCCGTGCGATCACCGGCGCCAACAAGCGCCCGTTGAAGTCCCTGTCCGACATGCTGAAAGGCAAGCAGGGCCGCTTCCGTCAGAATCTGCTCGGCAAACGTGTCGATTATTCCGGCCGTTCGGTGATCGTCGTCGGTCCGGAACTCAAGCTGCATCAGTGCGGCATCCCGAAGAAGATGGCGCTCGAGCTGTTCAAGCCCTTCGTCTATTCCAAGCTTGAGCTCTACGGCATGGCGACCACCATCAAGGCCGCCAAGCGCATGGTGGAAAAAGAACGTCCCGAAGTGTGGGACATTCTCGAAGAGGTCATCCGCGAGCATCCGGTTCTGCTGAACCGCGCACCGACTCTGCACCGCTTGGGCATTCAGGCGTTCGAGCCTGTGTTGATCGAAGGCAAGGCGATCCAGCTGCATCCGCTGGTCTGTACGGCCTTCAACGCCGACTTCGACGGTGACCAGATGGCCGTGCACGTGCCGCTGTCGCTCGAAGCCCAGCTTGAAGCACGCGTGCTGATGATGTCCACCAACAACATTCTCAGTCCCGCCAACGGCAAGCCGATCATCGTCCCCACACAGGACATGATTCTCGGCCTGTACTACGCGACCATGGAAGCGGCGGGCGAGAAGGGCGAGGGCATGATGTTCGGCGACGTCGCCGAGATCGAGCATGCTCTCAATGCCAAGGCAGTCTCGCTGCACGCCAAGATCAAGGCGCGCTACAAGACCGTCGATGCATCAAACAAGCCCGTGACCCTGGTTGTCGAGACCACGCCTGGTCGCATGTTGCTGGCGGAAGAGTTGCCGCGCCATCCCAACGTGCCCTTCACGCTGGTCAATCGCCTTCTCCGCAAGAAGGAAATCACCGAAGTCATCGACATTGTCTACCGCCACTGCGGTCAGAAGGAGACGGTGATCTTCTGCGACCACATCATGGTGTTGGGCTTCCATCACTCCGCCAAGGCCGGCATCTCCTTCGGCAAGGATGATTTGATCATCCCGAAGGCCAAGGAAGGCATGGTTAAGCGGACCGAAGGCCAGGTGAAGGAGTTCGAGCAGCAGTACCAGGACGGCCTGATCACCCAGGGCGAGAAGTACAACAAGGTGGTCGATGCCTGGTCGCACTGCACCGAAGAAGTCGCCGAAGCGATGATGAAAGAGATCGCGAAGGTTCAGAGCGGCCGGAACGTAAACTCGGTTTACATGATGGCCCATTCCGGTGCGCGCGGTTCGGCGGCTCAGATGAAGCAGCTCGCCGGCATGCGCGGCCTGATGGCCAAGCCGTCCGGTGAAATCATCGAGACGCCGATCATCTCGAACTTCAAAGAGGGTCTCAGCGTTCTTGAGTACTTCAACTCCACGCACGGCGCGCGTAAGGGCCTTGCCGATACGGCGTTGAAGACGGCGAACTCGGGTTATCTGACCCGTCGTCTGGTCGACGTGGCGCAGGATGCGATCATCATCGAGGAAGACTGCCAGACCCACGAAGGCATCACCGCCGTGCCGTTGGTCGAAGGCGGCGAGGTGGTCCTGCCCCTGGGCGAGCGCGTTCTCGGACGCGTCACGAACGAGGACATTATCAATCCGGAAACCAACAAGGTCCTGATCAAGAAGGGCCGTATGCTCGACGAAGCCGATGTCGAGGTGGTCGAGAAAATCGGTCTGCAGAGTCTCAAGGTCCGCTCGCCATTGACGTGCGGAACTGTCGGCGGCGTTTGCGGCAAGTGCTACGGGCGCGATCTTGCCCGCGGCACGTCGGTCAACGTCGGCGAAGCGGTGGGTGTCATCGCCGCTCAGTCGATCGGTGAGCCGGGCACGCAGCTCACCATGCGTACCTTCCACATCGGCGGTGCCGCTCAGCGCGGCGCCGAAGTATCGAATGTGGAAGCGGCGTTTGATGCGCGCGTGAAGATGATCAATCGCGTCGTCGTCAAGAACAGCGACAAGATCGCCATCGTCATGACCCGCAACTGCGAACTGGTGCTGGAAGATGCGCAGGGGCGCGAGAAGGCCCGCCACCGCATTCCTTACGGCGCCAAGCTTTTGATCGAGGATAAGGTCCAGGTGAAGAAAGGCCAGAAACTGGCCGAGTGGGACCCGTACACACTGCCTGTGATCACCGAGAAGGCCGGCATCGTGCACTACATGGATCTGGTGGAAGGTTTCTCCGTCCGCGAAACCATGGACGAGGCCACCGGTATTGCATCGAAGGTGGTCATCGACTGGAAGCAGCAGCCCAAGGGTGCCGACCTGAAGCCGCGTGTAACTCTGCGCACCAAGCCGATCGATCAGGGCGGCGAGGTCATCACGCTCGATAACGGCATGGAAGCCCGCTACTTCCTCTCGGTCGACGCGATCTTGTCGGTGGAGAACGGGCAGAAGGTCCACGCCGGCGACGTGCTTGCACGTATCCCGCGCGAGGGTTCGAAGACCCGCGACATCACCGGCGGTCTGCCGCGTGTGGCCGAGTTGTTCGAAGCCCGCAAGCCGAAGGACCATGCGGTCATTTCGGAAATCGAGGGCCGCGTCGAGTTCGGCAAGGACTACAAGTCCAAGCGCCGCATCGTCGTGAAGCCGGAGAAGGGGCAGCCCGTCGAGTACATGGTGCCGAAGGGCAAGCACCTGGCCGTGCAGGAAGGCGACTATGTCCGCAAGGGCGACTCGCTCATGGACGGCAATCCCGTGCCCCACGATATTCTGCGGGTGATGGGTGTTGAGGCACTGGCCGACTATCTCATTAAGGAAATCCAGGACGTCTATCGTCTGCAAGGCGTGAAGATCAACGACAAGCACATCGAAGTGATCGTGCGCCAGATGCTGCAGAAGGTCGAAGTCGTTGACGGTGGTGACACCACGTTCCTCGTGGGCGAGCTGCCGGACAAGCTGGAGTTCGACGAGGAGAATGCCA
>SCTM01000224.1 GCA_004297485.1 Rhodospirillaceae bacterium | reverse complement strand
GAAACTTATCAGATGTTCAATGCTGAAACCTTCGGCGCGATGAAGAAGGGCAGTTATTTCTGCAATATCGCGCGGGGATCTCTTGTCGATGAGCAAGCGTTGCGACATGCGCTTGGAAGCGGACATCTTGCGGGCGCGAGCATCGATGTCGCCACGGTCGAGCCCTTGCCGCCAGAAAGCCCGCTTTGGGCAACGCCGAATCTCGCGATCTCGCCGCATAGCGCGCCCTCGATCGAGCGCTACTTTCACGCTATCTGGGAGCTGTTCTACGATAATCTGACGCGCTATCTGGCGGGAAAGCCGCTCAAGAATATCTGCAGCACACACTTCCCGGAATGAACTTTTAACCGGCTACGGAATCGCTGCCGCTTGCGCCGGAGCCACCTTGCGGAAACCTTCGCGCCGCCAGTCCGCGCCCACCGGCGCCGTACAGCTGAACGGCAGGTTTCGTTCCGCAGCGTAAGCGCGCAGCGCGCCGTCCAAGGGCTCGCCGGCTTCGAACTGCTTCAGGAGGTTGAGCAGATAGCGCCGCATCCGCACGATAGCCAGATCGGTGCCGCACAGGTGTTCCTGCGAGCGGTCGACGATGGGGCTCATGCTCATCTGCACGCCCACGTCCTCATGGAGCACACTTTTGGTGAAGCCGCTGAAATGGCCGGCCGCCATGGCTTCGCGATCCTGGCCCCAGGCGTTCTCCGGTGTCTCAGCCTCCGCGACCAGATTGTCGGGGTCGAGATGGCTGGGGAATATCTGCGAAATGTCTGTGAGCGGCCCCGCCTCGTCCCAAAAGCCGAAGAACAACATGTGCGCTTCATCGTCGATCGGCACGGAGATGAAAACGGAGCAGTCAGTCGGGATGACCGGCTGTCGGCTGGCCGAAAAAGCGTAAAATGGCGCAATGAATTCCGCGACCCGGAAGTGCGTGCTTGAGGTGTTCGGCTTGCGGATCGCCGCCGTCCTCAAGCCATAGGCGGTCTCCTCGATCTCGTAGGTTGGGGAGGCCGTTGTCCCATGATCGGCGTGTTGTCTTTCCGGCCAGCCACGGTGCAGCCAATTGAGGTGGGCGGAGTCAAGCGCACCCTCGAAGCCTTGCAGCCAGTTGCATCTCACGATCATGCGGCTGAACCAGCGGCTTTCCGGCGGAACGCTCATGAACGGCAGGGGCGGTGGCGCGGGCGCCGTGCCTTGGCCGAGGAAGGCCCAGACCAATCCACCACCTTCATGAGTGCGGTAGCGGTTGACCTTCACCCGTGCGGCGAATTCCGCCGATCGGGCGCCCTCCGAAGGAACTTCGATCACCGCGCCGGTTCCGTCCATCCGCCAGCCGTGGTAGATGCAGCGCAAGGAACAGTCCTCCACGCGGGCAAGTGTCAGCGACGCCCGGCGGTGCGGACATTGTTCGTCCAACAGGCCGACGCGGCCGTCGTTTGCGCGGAAGGCGACGAAGTCCTGACCCAGCAACCGGACCCGCTGGGGTGCGGCGCCCGGCTTCAACCCCTCGCTGCGCGTGAACGGAAGCCAGTAGTTCTCCCGCATCAACCGCCCCATCGGCGCATCGCCTGTCACTCGCGTGAGGCGCTCATTTTCCATGCGCGTAACCATGGCTCCTCCCCAGGAACGATTCTAGCCGAGTAAGGTTCTCAGAAGGCACAACGGCTAGATATGCACCTTTGTATGCCTACGACACGATCCGATAAATGGGCCGGTATTCGCCGGAAATCTTCATGCGATTCTGTGCGATGAACTGTGCAAGCAGCGCATCCAAGGGATTGATCAGGCGTGGATCTCCGTGCAGCTCGTATGGGCCGTGGGCTTCGATCTGCCGGATCCCGAACTCCTTAATGTTGCCCGCGACAAGGGCTGAGAAAATGCGCCGCAGATTGACGGCGCGGTCGTGAATCGGTTGATCGGGATGGACGTAAAGCTCCGCGACGCTTTCGTGAGATACCGCGAACGGCAACTGGAAGCCGCGTGGAATCCGCAGCGTCCAATTGAAGTTATAGGCATCCCCGGTGGCCTCGCGGTGACGGCGCACATTCTCAAGTCCCGCGACCATCGTTCGCGCGACTTCAGCCGGGTTGCCTATAATGACTTTGTAACGCCGCCGGGCTTCGCTGCCCAATGTGAGTTCGATGAACTCGTCGATCCGTTCGAAATACGGTGCGGCGGATGGCGGTCCGGTCAGCACCAGAGGGATGGGTTGATCGGCATTGGCGGGCTCCAGCAGGACACCCAGGAGATATAGGATCTCCTCGGCCGTGCCGACGCCGCCCGGAAAAATGACAAAGCCGTGTCCGAGGCGCACGAAACCTTCCAGCCGTTTTTCAATGTCCGGGAGGATGACAAGGTGGTTGACGATCGGGTTGGGTGACTCGGCAGCGACGATGCCCGGCTCGGTGAGGCCGATGTAGCGACCGGAGTAAATGCGTTGCTTGGCGTGTCCAATTGCGGCGCCCTTCATCGGCCCCTTCATGGCACCCGGACCGCAGCCCGTACAGACACTCAGTCCGCGTAGGCCGAACTCATAGCCGACCAGCTTGGAATAGTCGTATTCCTCCCGCGAGATTGAATGTCCGCCCCAGCAGACAACCAAATCCGGCCCGATCTGGCTTTCGAGCACGCGGGCGTTTCTAAGGATGCAAAAGACCGCGTTGGTAATGCCTGCCGGCTGAGTCAAATCGAAACGGCCGCTCTCCACCACTTCGTTGGCGATGTAGACGATGTCCCGAAGGACTGCGAACAGATGCTCTTTCACGCCCTGGATCATCTCACCATCGACGAATGCGATCGCAGGCGCGTTGGTGACCTCAAGCTTGATGCCGGCGGCGTCCTGCACGATGCGCAACTCAAAGTCACGGTACTTGTCGACCAGCTGGGCCGGGTCGTCGCTGTAACTGCCGGAGTTGAGCACTGCCAATGCACACCGCCGTAGCAGCGGATACAGGCCGCCCTGGCCGCGGTCGAGCAGCTTCTCCACCTCCTCGTGCGACAGGTTTTCAAGGCTGCCGCGCGGCGTCACCCGGCCGGCGACGAATTCAGAGGCATCAATGACGGTTGTCGTCGCAACCGCGGCCGCGCCGCCTGAAGCGAGCGAGGAATCTGTACCTAAGTCAGGGTGCATTCCGTCCTGCTTTTCCGATAGATTGTGCGGCTTCCGGTAAAACAGTAGTTGTCGGAGGAGGCGCTGGCAATTGGGGACGGGAGTCGAACGAAGGAATCCGAAGGTCTACCTGATTGCTATGCAGCTATTCAGGCGCCAAGGGTGATATTCCGGCTAAGTTAAGTTTCGACCGTGTTTTGACGTCGAACAGCCCCCACCCCGTTCCGACTTCGCCTTCCCCGCCTACTTTCCAAGGTTGATCGAATGCTTCGACAATATAGTAGTCGAGCTGTCTTGTTCTGGCTTCATCAAGAAATGCGCTGGTGAAGTATGCCTGTCCGGCAGGAGAGGGTGCTGCCGCTCCTCTGACGGCACCTACAGATGGCCAGCCGGTTTCGGCGATGATGACCCTCTTGCCCGGGAACTCCTGCTGTATTTGCTCAAGACGCGCGATGACGCCGTTCACTGCTTCTCCCACCGAATATCCATCCCAATAGGGATGGATATGAACGCCGATGACATCACACTCCTGTCCCAAAGACGGGTTAGCCAGCCAAACCGACCAGATTTCGCCGGTTGTCACTTCAATGTTGCGGCCACGGACGGCGTGTCGAACGCGACGGAGAGAAGCTATTATGTCTTTGAGCGGCAGGTCTTTCCTTTGCAATGTTTCACTGCCCACAAAGACGCGGTCGATAACGTCCGCGTTGGCAGCGATAACGGTGAGTGCTTTGGCGATCTCTTTGCTGTTCTCCGCCTTGTCCGGTCCCAGCCAGATGCCGAGAGACACTTTCATGCCAAGGGGTCTTGCGATCTCCGGTACGCGATCCATGCCGTTTCCAACACTATAGGTGCGGATTCTTCGGGTGACCGTGGCGAGAAGTTGCAGATCGGCCCGGATACGCGCTTCCGGCACATTTAGGCTCGGGGAAACCGTGTAGGAACCCGATGGCCCGTAGGCGAGGCCTGCGAATAAGGGCTCCGCGCTCGTTGCGATCGCCGCTTCAGCAGCGAGTTCCGTTCCATCCGCGGCTTTCGCAACAGCGGCGGCGGCCTCTGCTTTGGTTGTCAGAACGAAGCTCGCGAAAAGCGCAAGAAACGCGATTCGTATCAGCCATGGGAACGAATCCGAATTTCTCGGAGGCCGATGTTGGGGTGTGCCTGATCGCGTATGTTCGGCCGCATCAGCCCACTTTTCGAGGCCTACCGATAAGCCGGGCGTCGGGAAACTCAACCGTTTTTCCGCCTGACTGAACATGATCAGGCCTTTTCGAAAGGTTGGCGTCGCCGTTTCCCAAGATCTTCTCGCGATGGCAAGTCGATCTTGGAGTCACCTCAACTATATCGTGCATCCTCATTAAAATTGCATGAGCGCGACATTACAATACAGCAACCTTGCGCGACGGTTCGACGGCGCGCTGCACCCAAGTCAACGCTGCAGTGCATTCTGGGCCCGACAGTGCTTCTTGCTATCGCGTGTCACCCCTGCGGCGCGCGACCCGCCATCCTCTCGGCCAATTGTTTGGTCGCGATTGCGATCGAGCCGCCACACACCGGCAGGTCGCAGCCTGTGATATAGGAGGCCTCGTCTGAGCACAGGAAGTGCACGGCATTGGCGATGTCCATCGGCGTGCCCCAGCGCGGGATTGGCACCTGTTCGAGAAGTCCTTGAAACGCCGCGCTTTCGCTTTCCTTGATGCTCATCGGTGTGCGGATGAGGCCGGGCGAGATCGAGGTGATGCGGCCCCCTTTGTCGGCCCACTCCTGTACACGATCCCTGACCAGGCGATGGACTCCACGTTTGCTGACGGGATAGGAGATTTGCGCCGGCGTGTTGCCAAACGCCTTCGAGACCTTCATGACCGCGACTTCAAGCCGCTTCATCACATCGGGGGCGCGTGACGAGTCGAAGATCGCCTCGATCTCGGGATTGAGGGGCAGCATATATCCAGCACTGGATGCGATGCAGACCGCCACACTCCCGCGCACGGCCTGTCGCAGGAACGCATCCAGAAGCAGCGACGTGCCCACGTAATTCACGCGCAGGATCGGCTCCCAATCCGCGAGACTGGGTGAGAGGCCGGCCGTGTGGACGAGCGCGCCCAGCGGTCCGGCGGCGGCCGCTTCCTGAGCGAGACGATCGACAGCGGCGGGATCGGAAATATCGCAGGTGAGGGCGGCGGCGATGTCGTAGCCGTCCTCGCGCAAGATCTTCGCTTCGGCTTCGCAGGCTTTGGCGCTCACGTCGGCGAGTACAAGACGATAGGTGTGCCCCATTCGCCGCGAACAGGCCCGGCCCATGCCGCCCGCCGCGCCCGTGATCACGGCCACGCGACCGCCCTGCTGATACGACTGAAGATTCATATTCACCTCCCACCTTGGCCTAGTTCAGATACACGGCACGTTGCGCGCGTCGGGCACTGAGATCGGCATTCGCATGTCCGGTGCGATCCGGATCGCAACCTTATCGACGCGTGACGCGATACGCCAGCGCGCCATCGCCAGGTTCGTATATGCAATGCAAGAGCGTTAGTCGATCGCGTGGCGGACGAGATCGCCACCACGATTTCAACGCCGCGATTTACGTTTTACATTGCTCCGGTATGTTGGTGGCTGATGCACGCGAGTGGCGTGAGGTCAGGGGGGCCGCCGGCCGGTGCTTTGGCCCTAAGCGCGTAAGCTCCAAAAATGCGCGACGACGGTTGCCGGTTTCGACGCCGGGTGCGCGTGATTCGCGCTGTGCCTATAACTATTTGAAATTTATAATAAAATTATGAAGTTGCTGCTGCCGGGCGCCGGAGGACATCAAAGTCACGGACGGATTCCCCGGACGCTGTATCCGCGCATAAGCAGGCGGCTTACTTTGGCGCAAAGGCCTTCAGCCGTATCTTCGGCGAGATCTTGTGGGCGGAATGTCAGGCGTTCGGCGTTGACGTCCTGCATCTCGCCATCGGCCTTGCGGTCACGCCGGAACAGAGGTGAGGAGGCGTGTTTAGCCCCGCGCCGTCAGTGGATCGTGCAGCGGCATACCGGGCCTGGGCCAGTCGACGGCGATCAGGCGGCCATAGCCGGAGAGTGTGATGAAGGCGGTCCGCATCTGGTCGCCGCCAAAGCAGATGTTGGTGCAATAGCCCTCCGGGGCTTCGTGAAACTCGACGAGATCGCCGTTTGGTGAGAACACGCTGATTCCGCCGCGCACCAAAGTTGCGACACAGATGTTTCCGTTGGCTTCCACTGCCATGGAATCAAAGCGTTGATAGCCGGGAAGACCATGCAGGAGCTTGCCGCCGCCGGGCGATGGCCACGGTTCCTTGCCGACCTCACCCTCTCCGATGATCGGGAAGCTCCACACGCGGCTGGTCTCCGTCTCGGAGACATACAGCGTACGCCCGTCCGGCGAGAGGCCGACACCATTCGGCGTTATGACAGGAAAGATCGCTTCCTTGATCAGCGACCCGTCGGTTCGCGCGTAGTAAACGGCGCCACGATCCATAACGCGGCCGTAAGTTTTGCCGTGATCTGTGAACCAGAACCCGCCCTTACTATCGAAAACGATATCGTTGGGGCCTTTCAGCGACTCGCCGTCACAGTGCGTATAAAGCATCTCGATCGCGCCGGTTTTAAGATCGACCCGCTCGATTCGACCGCCGTCATATTCCGTCGCCCGGCCGGCCGGGCGCATGAAGCCGTCCCTCTCTTGCATCCAGTTGAAGCCGCCATTGTTGCAGACGTAGCACTTGCCATCGGGCCCGATCGCCGCCCCGTTGGGGCCGCCGCCGAGTTTGGCGACGACCTGCTTTCGCCCATCCGAACCGACCCGCATGAGCGTGCCGCCCGCGATCTCCACCACCAGCACCGAGCCGTCGGCCATCGCAATCGGCCCCTCGGGAAACTTCAGTCCGGTGGTGATCTCACGTCCTTCAAGCTTCATTGCCGTCTTCCTTGATCGGTTCAAAGCGGGGCTAAGAGTCAGCCTTGGTCAATCAACTGGATGATCGCCGGGAAATAGCGGCCGCCGAACCCCTTCTCCACAGCCGCCCGGTAATACTCTTGCACCGTTGCTGGCACTTTCGGCTGTACGCCGCAACTTTTCGCCAGTTCGATCAAGTATCCGATATCTTTCAGCACGTATTCCGCCGGAAAGGATTTTTCCGGGAAACTGCGCGGCAGCATGGCCTTCATGCCGTGATTGCGAAGGACGAAGCTGTCACCTGATCCTTTCGATACCGCCTGTAGGAGGATATCGGGGGCAACGCCCGCGCGCTCGCCCACGACCATCATCTCCGCCAGTGCGGCAACATGCTCGAACACCAGGGTGTTGTTGATCAGCTTGACCACCTGTCCGCAGCCGGTCGCGCCGCAATGTGTTACGTCACTACCCATGTAGCGCAGGAGCGGTTCGATTTTCGCAAAGAGCGCTTCGTTCGCGCCGACCATGATGCTGAGTGTGCCGGCCTGGGCGGCCTCGCGCGTGCGTGCGACGGGCGCGTCCACAAATTCCATAGCCGCCGCGGCGAGTTGCGTGCCGGCCGCGCGCGCCTCGGCAACGCTCGTCGTGCTGAGATCGACCACGACCAATCCGGGCCGACCCGCGCTCACGATGCCCCCGTTTCCGAAGCAGACGTCGTGCACATGCTTGCCGCCGGGAAGGGAAAGAAAGACGACATCCGAGGCCGCCGCCACCGCCGCGATGGAACTGGCGGCTCGCGCGCCGGCCTCCACCGCTGCGCTCAGGGCCTTCGGGTTCAGATCGAAGGCGTGGACCGGGGCGGTGTGCTTCTTGATCACATTGTGGCACATCGGGCCACCCATGACACCGAGCCCGATGAAGCCTATTGTTGGCGTTTGATTCTGCATTTGCCGATCAATCCATCAACATGCCACCGTTCACGTCAAGCGTGGTTCCGGTGATCCAGTTTGAAGACGGTGAGCAAAGGAATAGAATCGCCTGCGCGATATCCTCGGGCTGTCCGTAGCGACCGAGCGGGACGCTGCCGAGGGCCGAAGGAGGCTGGCGCTCGGTGACGCTCTGCCACATCGGCGTTTCGACCGGGCCCGGCGCGACGATATTGGCATAGACCCCATGTGCAGCGCCGGACTTCGCCGTCCACTTCATCAAGCCGTGCACCGCCGACTTCGCCGCCACATAGGCGGGACCCGACGCCACGCCACCAATCTTGGCGGCGATCGAGCCGAGCGCCACGATCTTCCCATGGCCGTTCTTGCACATGAGCGGAAAAATACGGCGCACCGGGTTCACGACGCCCATGACGTTGACCCGCCAGATGCTCTCCCACTCCTCGTCGGTTGAATCCGCGAGCGGCGTGCGCGCGATTGAACCGGCGCAGAGAATGAGCACGTCGATCTTGCCGTGTTCGCGTGCGATCCGGTCCACCAACGCGTCCGTCTGACTCTTCGAGGTCACGTCGTAACGGAGGTAGCTGATCTTGCCGGAGCCTTCGAAGGGATTGCCGTCCGTAATGTCGGTCGCCACCACGCTGGCGCCGGCTCCGGCCAGAGTCTTCACCACCTCGCGCCCAATGCCGCCAGCGGCGCCGGTTACCAGCGCCACCTGACCATCAAGCCGCATCGGTCCACTCAAAGGAATATCAACCATCTACTCGCTCCGTCTTATAATGTGTTGCTTGGCGGACGCCGGCAGCCAAGATCGGCCAGGCTAAGGCTGGCCCGCGCTTGAGATTCCTCAACTTTCTACCCCCGAAATCGACAGGTCACATGGGGGGTGCACACGGACACAGTTTTTATTCTATAGTGCATAATGCATAATGCATTATCTAGAGTCAATTTAGCCACGAATAGGAAGTCGGAACGGAGAGGGCAATGAACACCAGGAAGGCGGACCAACGCAGCGGGACGCAGGCCATTGAGCGCGCGGTTGCGCTGCTGCGAGAAATTTCGGCGTGTGGTCATTTCGGCGGGCAGCTGTCTGATCTCGCCACA
>SCTM01000223.1 GCA_004297485.1 Rhodospirillaceae bacterium | reverse complement strand
GCCCGGGCCGGGGTCGGTGCGGGCGAAGCGGCCTTGACGCCGGCAGTCTACTCACTCCTCGCGGAGTTGTTTCGCCCCGGCCGTCTCGCGCTTGCCATTTCGATATTCGTGCTTGCGGGGAATATTGGCACCGGTATTTCCTTTATATTGGGAGGGTCGATCGTCCAGCTGGTAAATGCCGGCCCGACGCTCAGTCTCCCTGGCCTTGGCGAGTTTCACGGATGGCAGATCGCCTTGATACTTACCGGCCTTCCGGGTTTGATCATCGGAGGGTTGGCCTTCACGCTTCCCGAACCGCGCCGACGGGTGGCGCCGGTCAAAGCCGATCCCGCGCGGTCATATGCGGCGTTATTCCGTTTTGTCGGCGCGCATAAGACATTCTACTTCTGCCATAACGTCGGCTTTGCCCTCGTCATGGGTGCGATCGTCGGAGCGGCGAGTTGGACACCGGCGTTTTTCATACGCACTTATGCGTGGAAAACCGGACAGATCGGGCTTTGGCTCGGTATCGCGATGATCGCGAGTGCACTCATCGGAATGGGAATCCACGGAACGGTTGTTGACGCCATGTTCCGCAAGGGGAAAAAAGATGCCCATCTCCGGTGGTTGGTACTCATGTGTATCCTGGGCGCGCTGGCTGCCGGGGTGGCATACACGGCTGCAGCCCCGGTTTGGACGATCGCATTTTTTGGCCTCTTCAACATGTTCGTAATGGGATTCTCCAGCATCGGGCCGGCCGCCCTACAGATTGTGACGCCGAAGGAACTGCGCGGTAAGGCGTCCTCGATCTATTTCATTACCTTGATGGCTATCGGCACGGCCGGCGGTCCTTCGGCGGTTGCGGCCTTGACAGATTTCGTTTTTCACGACGAATCCTTCGTTGGCATCGCGACAGCCATAATGGTCGCGGCATTCCTGCTCACGGCGGCGACCTTATTCATGATCGGCCTAAAACCGATGCGCGAAGCCGTTCCGGCCACGCTATCGACCCACGAGGCTTAGCCGAGTATCAGATCCGCCGCGCGCCATCCCAACGCCATGGCTGGCCCGTTTGTATTGCCTGAAATCGGCGACGGCATGACCGAGCAATCGGCGACTCTCAGCCCCTCGACGCCGCGCACGCGCAGATGGCCGTCGACGACGGCTGCAGTGTCGTGCCCCATCCGGCACGTGGCGACGGCATGCAAGCCACAGCTCGAAAGACGACGCACGGCCTGGAGAATTTCTTCGTCGGTTTGACAGCCATCGCCCGGCGCCAACTCCCTGGCGATAAACGGCCGAAGGGCGGGCTGGCGGACATAACGGCGCATATATTTGACCATGGCAACCGCAACGCGGCGGTCATGTTCGGTAGACAGCCAATTCGGCGCGATGGAAAGCTGCCCCGCCGGGTCTGGTGTCGTGATCCTGAGCGTCCCTTCGCTGGTCAGCCGTAACATTTGCCCATAGATGGTAAAGCCGGGCTCCTTCTCGACCTTATCAAGTGAAACCGGGAAATTGTCTTTTCCGCGATCAAAGGTATAGGCGCCGAGGAAAAGCTGGGCGTCGGGTCGAGAACCGGAGGGATCGGTGCGAACAAAAGCACCCACCTCATAGGGTCCGGTTGCCATTACACCAGTGCGAAACAAATAATATTGAAGAACGCTGCCAAGCAGGCCCATCCCGCGAAACTTGCCATTCAATCCCGGGGAGCCGGTGAGCCGATGCGGCAGGGCGAACCCGAGGTGCTCACGCATGCGCGATCCGACATCGGGGCTATCGTAAACGACCTCGACACCGACCGAGCGCAGGTGTTTCCCGGGACCCACGCCTGAAAGCTGAAGAATTTTTGGCGAGCAAATTGTACCAGCAGAAAGGATGATCTCGCGACGCGTATGGAATATCACGTCCTCGCGGCCAATCCGACACACCAGACCGCGAGCGCGGCGGCCCTCAAACAAAATGCGGCTGACAGGCGCGTTCGTAACAATCGTGAGATTCTTGCGGTGGCGCACAGGATCAAGAAACGCCCGCGATGAACTGACGCGGCGACCATTCATGATGGTGTAGGCGTAATAGCCGACACCTTCCTGTTCCCCTTCGTTAAGATCCTCCTTGCGGGTCAAACCCATCTGCTCGCCAGCACTAACCATCGCTTCGGTCAGGCCGTTACGCAGCGTTCCGACGCCGATATGCACGGGGCCTCCGGCGCCACGCGCATCGGACACACCAAGTTCATGATCCTCTATGGCCCTGAAGGCCGTCTTCATGTCGGCCCAGCCCCAGCCCGGACCCACCGCCGCACCCCAGGCCTCGTAGTCCTCGGGATGTCCACGGATATAAATCATGCCGTTGATCGAACTGGATCCGCCGAGACCTTTGCCTCGAACCCACACTTCAGACGCCGGCCGGCCGGATTCACGCGGCTGGTCAACCGGAAAGCGCCAAGTGTGACGCGGGTTCTTGGCAAGCTTGCCGATACCCTTCGGCATGTGAATAAGCGGGCTCTTATCATTACCGCCAGCTTCCAGCAGCAGGACGCGATGATCGGGGTTCGCTGAGAGGCGATTGGCGAGAACGCATCCAGCCGACCCGGCCCCAACGATTATGAAATCGAACTCCTCCATGCCCTTTACGGCCTTACGTCAAATATTGGAGCGACGCGTCGCGGCGTGGCGCCCGGCAAGGAAACCGAACACCATCGCCGGTCCCAGTGTGCCGCCGGGACCGCCATAGGTCATGCCAAACGGCGATGCCATGACGTTGCCTGCGGCATATAGACCGGCGATCGGCTCGCCCTCGAGATCGAGGACACGGGCATGAGTGTCGGTGCGCGGTCCGCCTTTGGTTCCAATCGTTCCGCTATGGATAGGCAGCGCGTAATAAGGCGCCCGGTCGAGCGGGCCGAGCGTGCCGGCTTTCTGACCCTTCAAATTGGGATCGCCCCACCACTTATCGAATGCGCTTTCACCGCGCTGGTAATCGGGATCACTGCCACCGGCGACGGCCTCATTCCATCGGGCGACGGTCTGGGCGAGTGCTTGCCCTGGAACCCCGAGCCGCTCGGCCAAGGACTGCAGGTCCGGCGCACTCATCAGCCAGTCCGGTGCAATCCCCGGTGTCGGCCAGAAATCGAATCCGTAGCGGTCGATGTATCCTTGATCGAGAACCAGCCAGCACGGCAGATTCGCGTAGCTGAAGCTCGATACATCCAGCACATGGAAAGCCCCGCCGAACGCATTGTAGTTGGCGGCTTCGTTTGTAAAACGCTTTCCCTGTCTGTTGATCATGATGGACCGGGGCCGCGTGCGATGTGCGGTGATCATCATGCGGCCCATCGAATTGCTCGGCACGTCGGCAACCGCCGTCCACCAGGCTTCCCGCATATTGCCGAGCATGGCGCCGGCTTTCATCGCCATTTTGAGGCCGTCTCCGGTATTTGTTCTGGGCGTTACGGGGTGAGTCATCGGTCCACGCAGGAAGGCGCGGACAAAGTCATCGTTCCATTCGAAGCCGCCCGTCGCCAGAACCACGCCGCAATCGGCTTTGACCGCACGCGGCCCATCGGCTGTCTCGAAATCCACACCGATGACCCGCCCGTCTTCCATGATCAATTGCCGCGCGCGCCACGAGGTTCTGGGCTCAATCCCACGATCAAGACATGCCTTGAGCAAACGCCCAACCAGCGCCTGACCACTCCCGCGTTCATTCCGGATGCTCCGCCGCTCGAGTTCCTCCGGCGACGGCGGCGTCGGCACGGCTTTGCCAAGCGGCGTCTCGCTCATGGTGACGTAAGGAATGGCGTAATACGGAGATGGTGTTACGCGCTTTTCCCAGGTTCCGAGATCCGCGAATGGGAAGATACTGCATTCCAGTGTTCTTCCGCCTCGCGGGCAGCCGCCCGGAAATTCAGGATGATAATCGGGAAAGTCAGCCACCGCGTAGAACTGCACCGGCGTTTTTGCTTCAAGGTAGCGGACCATTTCGGGACCGGTATCGACGAAAGCCTCGGCAAGGCGTTGCTCGATCATGCCTTGAGACAACGACATAATATATGTAAGTGCGTTATCGCGGCTATCCTCGACGCCCACCGCCGGCATATGGGGGTTGTTGGGTATCCACACTTGGCCACCCGACCAGGCTGTCGTGCCGCCGACGAGATCTGCCTTTTCAAATATGGCCACCTTCGCGCCACCGTCGTGGGCCGCGATTGCAGCCGTCAACCCCGCAGCACCTGTGCCAAGAATCGCAACGTCATAGGTCTCCATATCGTTTGTCCCGCCCTTACCGCGTACGTTAAATCGTTTGACGAGCCGACCAGCGCTTTTCCCATATTGGAAGAACGTCTGGATTACGCACATTTTGCGGTGCCTTGCCGTCAAGTAGGCGCAACATATCCTCCGTCGATGCGCGATGGACTGCCGTAAGCAGTTCTTGCGTCGCCGCGATGCAGTGAGGTGTCAGAATTGTGTTCGGTAACCTCCGCAACGGGCTGTTCGGCGAAAGCGGTTCGGCCTCAAAGACATCGAGAGCGACCGCACCAAAATGTCCGTCCTTCGCCAAATCGTACAGGGCATTTTCATCGATCAACGCACCGCGCGAGGTATTGATGAGCACGGCCCCCGGCTTCATGAGCGCGAGGCGCTCGGCGTTCAGCATATGGCGCGTCTCGTCGTTGAGGCTCGCGAGAACGGCGACGACGTCGCTTGTCCGCAACAATTCTTCGAGGGGAGTGCACGTTATATAAGATGGTAGCGGCGGTCGTACCCGCGGCATATAGACCTGGATCGTCAGACTCCAGGTCGATAAGCGCACGGCGACGGATTGCGCAATCTTGCCAAAGCCGATCAAACCGATCTTTTTTCCGCGCAGTGTCGCCGCGCCCTGGTGGATCGGCGACGGCATGGGGAGGTTGTCGCGAAGAACCTTCTCCTTCCCATGCAGGCGGTAGAGCGAAGCTAGCATCAGCAAAATTGTGCTCTCTGCAACGCTCTCGTAGTTTTCGGGCGTCTGGCAGTTGCCGACCACGACCCCAAGGTCGGTCGCTGCCTTTTCGTCGATGCCCTCGGTGCCGATATAGGGTGAAATGATACCGCGGAGATTTGGCGCCGCCGCGATAGTCTCCCGGCTGCACGCCAACATCCCCGGCATCAAAAGGGCATCCGCGGTTGCCCACAGGGGCAAGGCCGCGAGTTCATCAAGTGTGCCGCGATGGCGCGTCACCAAGTGCCCTTGTTGGGTAAGAGCTGTTTCAACAACATTCAGAATATTGTCGAAGCGATGATCGCCGACAATAACCGCGTGACCGGGTCCGCGCCTTGCTGCATTGCCGATCACTATGCCAACTCCGGGTCGGAGACGCGCAGGATTTGCTTGCCGATATTCTTCCCCTCAAAAAGCCGCATGAAAGTACGGGGGAGATTCTCGAAACCTTCCTGAACGTCTTCTCGGGATTTGATCCGACCCTCTTTGATCCAAGTACTCAGGCGGCGCTTGGCCTCGGGCCATTGCGGCAGATAGTCGCGCGTCAAAAATCCTTCCATGCGCCCATGATTGTAGATGAGGTTGAAATAGTTGAGCGGTCCGGTTGTCACGGTGCTGCTATACCGGGAGATGCCGCCGCATAGAACCACGCGCGCGCGGGGCGCGATCTGTGCGAGCGCAATGTCGAGTATTCCACCCCCGACGTTGTCGAAAAAGACGTTGATCCCGTTGGGGCATACATCGCGGAGCCGCTTGGCGATATCACCGGTGGTATAGTCAATCGCATGATCGAAACCGAGCTCCGCGATCCAGGCGCATTTGGCCGCTCCGCCGGCGATACCGATGACACGACAACCGTTAATCTTGGCGATCTGCCCGGCTAGCGAGCCGGTGGCCCCGGCCGCGCCCGAAATCACGACGGTATCGCCGGCCGTCGGTCGGCCGACATCCATCAACCCGAAGTAGGCCGCAATTCCGGTATTCGACAGAATTGAGAGATTTGTCAGGAGCGGCACTGTGGTGTCCACCTTTTCCACATTGGCCGGCGTCGGGCCGTCCATGGGCAACGTAAAGTAGTCGGCCATAAAGAGATCGCCGCGAACGAGATCCCCGACCTTGAGTTTGCTGCTGTTGGACTGGACGACCCGGCCGATGCCCCGCGATCGCATGACGTCACCGACGTTGATCGGAGCAACATAGTTTGCCGCGTTCTCCATCCAACCCTTCTGAGCCGGATCAAAGGCAAAGTAACATGCACGCAACATGACTTCGTTGGCGCCGACGGGCTTGAGCGGCTCTTCAACCAGCCTCAGATCGGTCTCACGGAAGGAGCGATTGATCGGACGCTCCTGGACACGCCACTGCTTCGCCGTTGCCGGAATCATTTCAATCCTCTGGATACATGTGTGTCGTGATAACGGGCCCGCGACATGATCAGGCCGTCGCCGCCGCGCGGCGCTCTGGCTTCTCCAAAAGCAAGCCGGCGATATGGCGGCCCGCGACGTAGCCAAACGTCATACCAGGCCCGAGCGTTGCGCCCGCCCCGGGATAGGCTCCGCCCCAAACGGACGCCTGATCATTGCCCACGGCGTAGAGCCTGGGGATGGGCACGCCGCCACCGGTCAAAACACGCGCATAAATGTCGGTTTTAAGGCCGGCGAACGTACCGATCTCGCCGGGCACAATCTTCACCGCGAAATAGGGCGGTCGATCAAGCGGACCGATACAGGGATTTGGTTTGTGTTCGTCGTCACCCTGATAGATGTCGTAAAGCCGCGCACCGCGTCCGAATGCGGGGTCACGACCTTCCGCGGCGTGGGTGTTGAACATTTGCACCGTCTGCTCGAGATTGGCCGCATCGATACCGGCCTGAGCCGCCAAATCTGCCAAGTCCTTTCCACGCAGCAGATAGCCTGAGCGAATATGGTGGGCGCGGGGAACCGGAAACGGCCTTACGAATCCCATGCCATAACGATTGAGGGCGCGCTGGTCGCAAATCAAATAGCACCAGGCTTCCTTATCGTTCTCGCAGGCGCGGATCAGGGCCGGAACGAAATCCTGATATGACGCCGCCTCATCCGTGAAGCGCTTCCCATTCTTGAGAACCGCGATGAAGCCGGGTTTGTTGCGGTCAACGAGGTGCGGCCAAACTCCGGCGAAGCCCTCCCGTCCCGGCATAACCGACAGCGGCATCCATGCCGCCACATTGGAGACGGCATCCACGAACTTGGCCCCGGCGGCCTCGCCGAGACGCGCGCCGTCGCCGGTATTGCCCGGCGCCGCGACGCTCCGTCGGTTCGTTCGTTCAGCCACGGGCGGATAGCATGTCTTGCGCCGCTCCGGATCGCACGGGAATCCACCACTTGCAAGCACGACTGCCCTTCGGGCGGTGACGCGAACGACGCCCGTTGGTGTCTCGATGACTGCGCCGCCGACCTTTCCATCCTCAATGATAAGATCGCGTGCCGGCGAAGACAGCCAGATCGGGATACCAAGATTGAAGGCTGTCGCAGCAAGGCGCCCAATAAGCGCCCGGCCACGCACGAGCTGAGCGCTGTGCCCATACTTGATAACGTCACGGAAGTGACCGCAGATCTTCTTGAACACAAACCAAAGCGCACTGACAGACCGGCCGGCGTGCATGAATTGCTTCATCTCGACGCTGGAGCCGATGGCAAAACCGAGAAACAACGTCTGCGGCAAATGCCCCTTCAGGTTTCGTGCCTGCGCCCCCAACCTTGCTGCCTGATAGTCGACGGACCCAATCGAGCGCACGGTCGAGGCGTGGGCATTTTCAGAATGGTAGTCGGGGTATTCCATACCGTAGAATTTGACCTCGGTCTCCCGCTCGAGAAAATCGACCATTTCGGGGCCGTAGGTCAGATACGCATCGACGCGGGGGAGGTCCAGATAGTTGCCCGCCTCCTCGATGATATAGGCGCGGGCTTTTTCGACGCTGTCCGTTACCCCCTGTACCTTCGCGAGGTCGGAAGAATGCTTGCTTCCGGGAATCCAGAGCATGCCGCCGGAGGTCGCGCTGGTGCCGCCGAATACAGCGTCCTTTTCGACGATCAGTACCTTGAGCCCGGCTTTCGCGGCGGTCACGGCGGCCGTCATACCGCCCGCGCCGGTTCCTATGACCAGGACATCACAATTCCAGCTTGCCTCATTCGCCACGAACGGCTCCCCCTCTTTGGATGCGGCTTATCGCAACACGTTGACACAACCGGACGCTCCAATTCGGAGCGTCACTGTCAGGTCGGCACCGCCATCAGCTCTTTCGCGCGCGGGTTGCGGCGTAGCGTCAGTCCGCCATTGATTTGAAGGTTCTGGCCCGTGATGAACGATTCATCGCCGGCCAGCCACACGCAGGCGGCGGCGATATCCTGCGAGGTGCCCAACCGACCGAGCGGATATTCCTTGCGGAACAGGTCGAGGCGAGCCTTGTTCGCGAACGCGGTCTTCGTCATCGGCGTATCGGTCAGGCCCGGTGAAATTGAATTGGCTTTGATCCCGCGTTCGCCGAATTCGTTGGCAATCGTGCGAATCACATGGTCGATGCCAGCTTTTGTCCCCATATAGGCGGCATAATTATCCAACATGATTGTTGCGGTGGCAGACGATATTTGGATGATCGATCCACCCTGGCTCATGCCGCGGACCAACGCCTGAAAGAACTGAAAAGGCCCGGTGAATTGAATGGCAACGAGGTCCGCAAGCTCCTGCGGCGTAGTCTCCACAAATGGCCGCATCACACCACGGCCGGCGGCATTGATACCAATATCAAGTTTGCCGAACCTGGAAATGGTCGTGTCGACCAGTGATTCTACGTCCTGCTTGCGGGTGATATCGCATAAGGCGAACGCACCGTCGATCTCGGCCGCGAGTTCCTTGAGCGGCGCTTCATGCCGGCCGGCGACCATGACTTTGGCGCCCTCCTCCGCCAGACGCCTGGCGATGACTTGGCCCATATTGCCTGCTCCCGCCGCGCCGAGCACGACAGCAACTTTATCTGCAAGACATTTCACCCCCAACCCTCCCTTAGGTCCCGCAAGGCCACTTTATTCGTGTCTATCCCGGCTTAGGCGCGCACGGGTTTATGTCCAGCGATATATCCATCGATTGTGTCGTGAAAATGCCGCACACGATTTTCCTGACCGGCAAGGAGCCCGCCCTTGTAGCCGCGCGACTGGAAGCCAAGTTGCTGGCCGATATTGGCACTCATATCCTGATCGATGCCGAGCCCCAGGCTGCGCGAACCGTATTCGATAAACTCATGCGGAACATCGGTGCCGCGCGGCACCGTCGTGACGATTGCGCCGGGCAGCACCACCGGCGTGGTCACACCTTCCGGCTCGGTGGCATAGAACCAGTTATCGAATACGCATTGCCCGGGATCATTGCGGGAAGGACGCGCGCGCAGGAAATGACATCCATCGGCAGTGATCGAGGCTGAGATGTTCGGGAAAATAAAAAAGTGCATGAAATCGGTGAGCTGCTCGTCCGACAGCTGCTCATAATGCTTATAGCCACGCGACGGCCCCAGCTTCCGCTTCTGCTGCTGCAGCGCCTCGCGAACCGCGGCGGGTCGTCCCTTGAAGTCATCCGGGTTGAGTTCCCACATATGCATAAGCGTTTCGAGCATCGGTGTCGGCTCGGACCACTTATCGCCGCGCCGAGCCGGACGGCCCGACTTCATTTTCATAAGCGAGTGGCCGTTGTTGTAAGTGAAGAACCCCGTATCCTTATAGTTGTCGTCGATATGGCCCGAGGATTGCGGATGCAGCACGCCGACATGATAGGACTCGTTGAAATTGTCATGGACGCACTTCCAATTGCACGGCACGCGCGTCGTGAGCGCCATGTAACGGCGCATATCCGGGAGGGGAAACGCCTGCAACAGATCCCAGACCGGTCCGAGATACTCACGCAATGAACAGCAATCCGGATCCATATTGACCCAGACGAACCCGGCGAAAGTTTCGCACTTGATCTCTGCGAGCCGGACCTTCTGGCAAGTGTCGGCCGGAAAATCTTCGGCGTCCTTGACCCACTCCAGCCCGCCGTCCAGGCCCCATTTCCAGCCGTGGTAGGCACAAACAAAGTGATCGACACCGCCGCACTCCGCCCCGACCAGCCGGTTGCCGCGATGCTGGCACACATTGTAAAAGGCGCGGACGCCGCCATCCTTCTGACGCACCATCAGAATTGATTCCAGGCCGATTTCCTCAACCTGGTAGTCCCCCGGCTCCGGCATCTCGCTTTCACGGCCGAGCAATAGCCAAGCCTTGGTCCACATCTGCTCCCACTCCGCGGCAGCAAATTCGGACGACGTATAGCGGCGGCCCGGAAGGAGACGCAACTGGTTCAGATTTTCGTCGCTGCGCGCACCTTTGGCGGCATTCCCTGTAGTGGTCTTGGTGGTACTATTCATGGACCTGCCTCCCTCGGCGGACACATTGAAGAACCTACGGATCGTTCACACACGTCAACAACCGCGCCCGGGCCCTGACAGCAATGCCGGGACCGCGAGGATTACCCCCCGCATCATCGAAAATTTCTACAGCACACACATAAAAGAAGCAATATTGATTGTTGCAATCTTATTTGTCTGTCTCCGTCACGTTGGTATCTTTTTTGACAATTAGGGATAAACGCCGCGCAGAGCAGCAACCTATGGTGCGGTGCGGTGAGCCGGAACAGATGGCCAGCATTCATCACCTCACTCAGCTCGACAATGGTATCTATAAAACGCCCCGGGAGATCCCGGAAGTCAGCCGGCTGATCGGACGGGCTGCGAACCATCCCACGCGCGGGCGGCATCTCTCATGAAAGCGAAGGATTCGAGACCGCGTGGCGTCGGTTTCAGAACCTCGACCATGGGGCCCGCCGCGCCGGCGTCGACGTAAATCACTTCACCGCCGCCGGGAACACGCGCCTCCTGAAGAATCTGCGCGCCGACCGCGATACACTTCGCATGGGCGGCCGCGAAATCCTCGACGAGAAGGCAAACATGGTGCAGGCCATCGCGCCCCTCGTCGCGCCATTTTTTATAGATCGATGGTGCGTCGTTGTGCTGCTCGATCAACTCAATCTGTATGTCGCCCCAATAGCCCAGCAACATGGAAAAATCGATATCCACGGGCCGGCCCAAATATTGCGTCCCCTCAAGCTTGACATGTTCGCGACGGAAGAACGGCCCCACGCCCATGACTTTGGTCCAATAGGCGACCGCGGCATTGATATCTGCTGGCACATAGGCCAGTTGCATAATCTCACCCAAGCCGGCGATCAGCGGCGGCTTGATCATCACTCGGCCGCCATGCCATCCACGACCTCGCGTGGCGGCGCACAATCTAAAATGGCCGCGATTGCCCGGTGCTGGTGCTGAAGGGCGACTTCCTGGCGGCCGTAGATCACAGTCGCACCATCTTCGTGAACAGAGGCTAAGCTGCGCCAGCCCTCCGCGGCGACGATATAGTCTTCTGTGCGCACAACATGCGCCGTTGCCGCAAACGCCGCTTCGATGTCGGCTCGCTGCTCAGCGGACGGAGCGCCAAACGGAGCGTAGATTGATTTATAAGTGATGGTTTCGCCCACGGCTTCGCCGGGAAAATGGCGGAATGTGGTGTAGTAGCCTTTGCCCGGCTTGACCGAGCCCGTATAGAGAATCGTATTCGGAAAGATAAAGTGCACCCACCCGATGAGTGTATCGGCATCCCACTCCTGCTCCGGCTGCTTCATCCATTCCGACATAGCGTGAGCGGCCCAGGTGATCCGGTGATGCGGGCCCCACCGATCGTAGACCTGCACTTCGGCATGGCGATACGGCGCGAGGGTTTGCCGGTGGAGCGAGGCAAAGTGATAGCCTTCCCCGTAGGTGTCGAGCGCGTACTTCCAATTGGCCGCGACCGGGAGGAGTTCGCTTTTGACGAACTGTGCCTTGCCGAGTTCGAGCATGGCGAGTTCCGGCGCGAAATCGCCGAGAAACGCGTCGATGTCCATCGTGGAATTGGGCGAACACTTTACGAATACCAATCCGTGCCGCTCGGCGACCGGCACCGGCACAAGATTTCGCTCCTTCGCGCAGGCCTCAAAGCCTTCACGTTGCGGAACGCCGACCAGCGCACCGTCCGACGAAAACGTCCAGGCGTGGAACCAGCAGGAAAACCGGCTCGCCTTCCCCTGCGCATCGCGGACAAGTCTGGCACCGCGATGCCGACAGACGTTGAGAAACCCCTTCAACTCGCCGCCCTTACCGCGGACGATCACGACCGGCACACCCGCTTCGTCAAATGTCCGATAACTCCCCGGCTCCGGCAGATCGCTCGACAGGCACGCCACCAATGGCGTTTCCCGGAATATCTTGCGGCGCTCAAGAGCATGGCGGGCCGGATCAGTATAGACCGTGGCCGCGTTGATCATCGGATTCGGTGCCCAGTCGGGAGGGGCACCACGGAGTTGCGCCACGATCCTGCGCGCCGTTCCCATTTTTGATTGGTGAAGCCGAGTTGCGTGGTCAGTCATCGAGCCGCCGAGCTCCCAGAGGTTAACGGAACGGTGCGGGCGGCCGGGCTCGACCGACACCATGGCCATCGTAACCGAGCTACGACCAGTAAAGCGATTTTAAGCGACCGCTATCGGATCGCGGTCCCTGGCTCTGTCCCAGACGCAATCATTAAATCCTTCCAATAAAAAGTCAATGGTGTCTGTTTCAGGTAAATTGGATTGTCGCGGCGCGGACATGCGAACGCAGGCACCTGGTGATGCGGCGGCTGTCCGCTCCGCTGTCGAATACAATGGTGGCCGTTGCACTCCGCCACCTCGTCCAATTCAGATATATGTCTGGTCCCTAACAGCGAATCGCCGTCGATCCATTGCGTAGGCTCCTACGCACCCGAACGATTACGTGTCTGACTTGACACTGTTCGCGCGCGCCATCGCGCGCACGTCCATATTCCCAATCGCATGACCACTGACGAGCGAATTTTGGGCGTGCGCGAAATGATGCATATGAAAAACGGCGTCCATCGCCGTGCGTTTTCCCCGCAAGTCCTCAACGTGATTGATGGCTTGCTTGGTGAGGGCCAACGCAAGGCGACCGCGTTCCGCGAGTTTCTCGCTGATCGCCCGCACTTCATCCTCCAACCGATCGCGTGGCACGACGCGGTTCACCATTCCCACCTCATAGGCCCGCGTCGCCGACATGCGTTCGCCGAGCATGAGGAATTCCTTGGCGAGACGAGGATGCATCTCGAAAGCATGCGCGAAATATTCGACACCGGGAATTCCCATCAGCACAACCGGATCTTGAAAGTAGGCATCGTCGGACGCAACGATCAGATCGCAGACCCAGGCCAGCATCAGGCCTCCGGCAATACATGCTCCATGCACCATCGCAACCGTCGGCTTCGGAAGCTCGCGCCAACGGCGGCACAGACCAAGATACGCATCCTGCTCCCGGGCATAAAGAAACTCGGCTTCTGGTTTATTAGAATGATCGTACCAGAGCGACGGATGCTCCCGCGGCACGTGCAAATCGCGCCCCGGCGAACCAATGTCGTGGCCAACAGAGAAATGCTTACCCTCGGCGCGCAAGACGATTGCCTTGACCGCGTCGTCGTTTGCTGCCCGCTTGAACGCCGCATCGAGCGCATAGAGCATCTGGCCATTTTGGGCATTGTGATAGCGCGGCCGCTGCAGGCTAATCCAGGCCACAGCGCCGTCGAGCTTATAGCCGACCGGCTCATCGGTCTCGAAGGTTGGTCCCGGGCTGCTAGCCGTAGGATTCTCGTCCATCGCTGTTCTCCGAACTTTCTTGGCCGACGACCGTTGTGCCCGACCGATTTTGGCACCTATAGCACGAGATCGTTGGATCGGAACAGTATGCGAGGAAATGACCTTACACACCGGCAAACATGCAACGCGGAAAGGAAGCATAAACAAGCAGATCGTCGACTGGCTTGTTGACGCGGGATGCGGACTAGTGCGGAGCGACAAGTACGTCGCCGACTTCCGTTACTTCCGGCTGTTAGAGTGAAGCACGCACGACGGCCGCGGTGTTGCGGCGGTCGTGCGACAATGCGATCACCGATGATGGCCCGTTCGGCTAACGGATGTCACCTATGTCTCCGGGCCGGACATGATTGCATTGGCGACCCCGGCAGGACTCGAACCTGCAACCCTCAGCTTAGAAGGCTGATGCTCTATCCAGTTGAGCTACGGGGTCGAAGGCGCGTGTCTTATCTGATCCGCGTAAAGGCAAAGTTGTCGGCGTAGGATTTCGGGCGAATGGTGCGGTCATGGGGCTCCACGACCGCGAAGTTCATGCCCTTGGCCTTGGCGAAGGCAACCGCTTCCTCTTTGGTGGCAAACCAGAGGTTAAGCTGCCGGTCCGTATCGTGAGAACCCGACCATCCCATGAGCGCATCGGTCTCGACCCGATCCGACGGCTCGTACTCAAGCAGCCACCGTTTGGTTTTCGCCCGGCCCGACTGCATGGCGCTTTTTGTCGGCTTTGAGATCCGCACGGTCCCTGACATGGGCTATTCCTCCGTCATCCAACTAACGAGCATTGCGGCAGACACCGCGCACCCCCAAAAACCGCCGGGCGCCAGCCTTTATTGATAATTGACTTCAACCGCAATGGGAAGCCGCGAACGGCAGGAAGTCCTCGGTGTTTGGGCCGATTCAGCGGCTTGATTTTCCGCCAGTCGCCGGGACGACCCGCATGAGAAACTCAATCACCGCATCGGCAAATATGTCATTACGGTCGCCGGCCACCATGTGCGCCGCGTCCGCCACGCTGACGTATTCCGCATGGGGGCACTGTTCAAGAAATCGACGGGCGCCTTCTTCGCTCAGCACGTCCGACAAACCACCACGGACCAGTAAGGTCGGCAGCTTCAGGTTATTTCCGCAATCGTGAAGTCGCTTGACGTGTTCTTCAAGAGAACCACCACGGCCCATCAAGAATGCGGGATCCCAATGCCAGCGGTACTTCCCGTTCTCGGCCAGCCGCACATTCTTGACCAGACCGTCAAGGTTGCGCGGCCGTTTGCGATGCGGCTGGTAATTCGCAATGGCTTCCGCGACTTCCTCAAGGCTATCGAACCCATCCGGCTTCTGGGTCATGAATTCCTGGATATGGCGCGCACCGCCGGGTTCGATTTGCGGCGCGGTATCGACGAGCACGAGCGCCGATGCCGCCAGCCGGTTCTCGCCCACGGCGACAAGGCTTGTGCTGCCGCCCATGGAGGCCCCGACCAGTATTGGATGATCAGATCCCAGGGCCTTTGCGACACAGCACAAATCATCGACCATATCGTTGGCGCCATATATGCCGGACGGTGCCCATTGAGAATCACCATGACCACGCGCGTCAAACGCCACCGCGCGATACCCGGCCTGCCCGAGAGTCTCGCCCAGGCTTTTCCACGCGTGGCGAGTCTGGCCACCACCGTGCTGCAACATGACGAGCGGGCCATGAGGGTCGCCCCAAACGTCGCCGCTGATGGCAACACCGCCGCACCCCGGCCAGACATGCATCGGGTCGGGAGTACCGGGTAGCCGTGCGCCTGCGCTCATGGATCAATATCCCATGGAAAGTATTATAAATTAATCGCTTAACATTGGTCGGGGCGAGAGGATTCGAACCTCCGGCATCCAGCTCCCAAAGCTGGCGCTCTACCAGGCTGAGCTACGCCCCGACAGGCCATGCGGCAAGGTTTTCTAGGGGTTAGCGGCGGTCGACGCAAGCGGGCATATGGCGAAAGCCGAGAACAAATGCCGTGTTTGGGGCGCGCATTCACGCACGCACAAGATCGCGCGCGTCCGCTGCCCTCGGTACGCTTTTTTCTCGAAGGCGCAAGCGCGCCAATTCCAGTCGAATTCACTATCAAAATGCGAAAATGCAGGTGATAATTTTTCGATTCACCGGAGGGACAAAATATGTTGGATGACATCGATCTCAAGATCCTGCGCGCGCTTCAGTTCGATGCGCGTATCGCCAACGTCGATCTGGCCAAGCAAGTGGGGCTATCGCCGACCCCATGCTGGAACCGCGTCAAAACCCTCGAACAGGAAGGTGTCATTGAGAGATACGTGACGATTCTCAATCACGCGGCGCTCGGCTACCCGGACACTGTGATCGTCGAAGTGACCCTCGACCGGCACGACGATACGGTTCTGGAAAAATTCGAAGCCGCGCTTACAAGTCTGCCGGAAGTTGTGGAGGCGTATCTGACCACGGGGGAATATGACTATTACATCAAAGCCGCGGTGTCCGGCGCCGAAGGCTATGAACACTTCCTGCGGCAGCGGCTGTACAAGATTCCGGGCATCCGTCATTCACGCTCGAGTTTTATGCTGCGGTGTCTCAAGCAAACCTATTCGGTCAAGGTCGAGGCCGGACAAACAGCGCCGCGGCGCAACAAGAAAAAGAAGTAAGGCCGGAAACGACGGTCCCGCGTTTGAGACTTTCCAAGATTGAATCACCGCAGAAACATTGCTTCACGGTGAAAAATTCTGATGAACCATTCGATTCTGCCTAAATGAGGAAGGTAATTCTGAGACGCTCTTGCCAAAATCCACACTTCAGACTGGGTGACGTCACCTGCGTACGGACTTAACGACCTGCTCCTCGCTCATATGACACCGACCATGAACAGCCCACGGCAATTGAACGCGACGCGAATTACACGGCCGGCCCTCTGCGGGGGCCGGACCTCATGCGCTTGCGCGTCCACTCAAGTTTTCCGGGGAGACCGTTATGGTCACGACATCAACCTCACCTCTCTATCGATACACGGTCGTCTATACTGAGGCTTCGGCCCTGAGCCGCATTATAGATGCGCTTAGTCGATTTGGCCTCGAACCGGCCCGACTGTTCAGCCGCATTCACGGCAAGAACCAGTTCAAGGTCGATGTGCGCGTGGGCGGGCTATGTGCCGTGCGCGCCAACACGTTGGCGGCCCGTCTCTCCAATATTCCAGCGGTGGTTAAGGTGCGATATGCGCCGCCGCCTGAAGACGCGTCGATCTCTGACAACGCAATGACACGGACGTTGACGCAAAGCGCACTTTATCCGCCGTAGAAAGACCGCATGTGAAAGAAAGCCTGGCCGGAATCATAGCGATGGACCGCACCAATTGGGCATGCGCGCCGTGCCTGACAGCCCCTGCTCAGGCAATCCTGGCCGCGAGGAGAGGCGAGGAAGCCCTTGCATTTCGTTTCATCTAAATGCGCCGGTCCGATGGGCGAAAAGGCGCCGACCGGACAAGCTGATAGACACGGCTTCGTCGCGCAGCTCTCGCATGGACTTGGGCGAGCCTTGGCCTCGTCAAGAGCAAACCGTTCGCCAAAGGCCAAAGCACCACGGTAGCTGTGCCACAATCCCCACTCCGGATGAATCAGCATGCCCAGGGGCGACGGATGAACCGGTTCAGCCCGCTGTGCCCAGCGCTGGAAGGGATGCCACGGCGGCCCGCCGAACGGATAAAGCGCCAAGGCCCCGGTCGCCGCGGCTAAGCCATCGATGATCCGTCGTGACCAGCGGTCGAGCGGATTGGGGCTGCCGTCATGCGCCTCACGTGAGGCGGCGAAAGATTCCCATCCGGTCTTTCCGGTAAACCCCAGAAGGATCAGCGTCGCCGTCGATATTCCGCCGTTTGCCTGCGGTACATCATCTGTGTGCATCGGGTGAAAGGCGCCGCGCCACGCCAGCCCTTCCCGTTCCGCAGCCGATCGTACTTCAGCGAGAGTCATTTGGAATTCCGACCCGAAGAAACTCTATGAAACTTCGGCCGTCGCCCAATCGGCGATGATTTTTTGCAATGCCTTCAGGCCATCCGTCAGGGCGGCCGGGCCGGGTTGCAGGATGATGGGTGATTTGATTTCATGCAAATCCTGACGGCGCACCGCCGGAATACGATCGAAGCCTGGACGCCCGCTGACCTTGGCAGGCTGGAATTTCTTTCCGCACCAGGAGCCGATAATCAAATCCGGCTGGCGTGCGATCACGTCATCCTGCGCGACGATGCGTTCCTTGGCTGACTTGCCGCTGGATCGTTCGGGAAATATATCGATCCCGCCCGCGATCTCGACCAATTCAGACACCCAGGCAATCCCCGAGATCAGAGGATCATCCCACTCCTCGAAAAAAACCGTGGGGTGCCGAGGCAAGAGCCGGCTGCGCTCTCGCGCGGCCTTAACGTCCGCCGCCAGTTTATCGGCAAGATTGTTCGCCCGCTCCGCAACGCCCACCATGGCGCCGAGCATGCGGATCATATCGAGAATTCCCGCAACGGTACGATGATTGAAGGCGTGGACAGTGATGCCCGCACGGATGAGATCCGCAACAATCGCGGCCTGGAGATCGGAGAAGGTGAGAACCAGATCGGGCTCAAGCGCCAGTATCTTCGGAATATCCGCCGAGATGAAAGCGCTCACACGCGGCTTGTCACGCCGGGCCGCCGGTGGACGGACGACATAACCGGACACGCCGACAATACGATCCTGCTCGCCCAGCAGGTACAGCGTCTCGACTGTCTCTTCGGTCAAACAAATGATTCGGGCAGGCGGGAACATCGGCGAACCACAGTGTTTGAGGTCGATCATTACTGGCCGAGCACGTTCAGGATGTCAACGCACGCAGCCGCTTGCGATAGCTCGTGGGCGCTTCCCCCGTCCAATTCACGAACGCCCTGAAGAAAGCCGAGGTTTCCGTATAGCCAAGATCCAGCGCGATATCCGAAATCGGACGGGCCGACTTTTCGATCATGGACAAGGCGGCATTCCGGCGCAGTCCTGCTTTGACCGCCCGATAACTCGATCCTTCCTGCTTGAGCCGCCGTTGCACCGTGCGCAACGACAAATGCAGGCGATCCGCGACTTCCTCCAATGTTGGAGGCTCAAGCAACGAGGCTGCCAGCATGTCGCGGATTTGACGGGCCATTTCGTGATCGCGGCGATAGAGCACGGCGATCTTCCCAGGCGCTCCCTCAAGAAAGAGCGACACGTCTTCGGGATCGCGGCGAACGGGAAGTGCAAGCAGATGACTTTGCAATCGCGCGACGAGGCGGTCACCACCGAAGTGCGGATGCTCGGTATAGATCAAGGCATAGTCCGTTGCCTGCGGCGGTCGCGCGTAGGGAAACTGCACCGAGTCTAGCGGCACGCTGCGGTCCACCAGCCAACAGGACAAGCCTTGTACAAGCCGCAGCAGCCACTCGAAGGCAAATACGCGCCGCGGGTGATCGCGCGTCGGGCCGATCATGGCGGCTTCCGAAATTTCGATCCGGGCGGAGATGTCGTCTTTTACAATCTCCAGAATCAAATCCGGAAGCACCAGCCGCAGGAACGCCGAGGCGCGCGCCAATGCCTCCTCCAGATCCCTGCTGCCGATCATGCTGCGGCATAGGAACTCGAACATGCCGCTGCGGAGCTTGACCGAGAACAGGCCAAACCCCTCATCTTCCAGCACACGCACCAACCGATTGTAGAGAGTCGCATAGTCGATCAGCGGCACCCGGCCATTGGGATCATTCAAGATCTCGGGCCGCAACCCCACCTCGGCGAGGAGAGGTCCGGGATCGATACGGCCGGCCTCGAGCCCGGACAGCATTCCCGACACGAACCCGATGGCGACGGTGGCCTGCCGCTGACGTGGCGGTCCAGTGGGCTTGGGAACGGACATGGACATAATGGCGTAATTTACATGATTTTAGTCACGACCGGCAATGGACTGATTTTCAGCTGGGATTACAATGCCGTCCTATCCATATGATCTTGAGACTGCGGTGGGTCGCCGCGTTAGATCGATTTTTATTAATATAAATCAATTGGATATATCATGAACGAGATGCGCCTCCCCGCGAAATCCGTACCCTACCGGCCGCGCCACCGCGTCCGCTTCGTCACTGCCACGGCGCTGTTCGACGGCCACGACGCCTCGATCAACATCATGCGTCGGATTTTGCAATCAAGTGGCGCCGAGGTCATCCACCTCGGCCACAACCGCTCCGTCAGCGAAATCGTCAACGCGGCGATATCCGAGGATGTGCAAGGCCTTGCCATCACGTCCTATCAGGGCGGGCATGTGGAATTCTTCAAATATCTGGTCGATCTTTTGAGGGAGCGCGGCCGCCCGGATATCCTGGTCTTCGGCGGCGGCGGTGGCGTCATCACGCCGGATGAGCTTCAGGAACTCCACGATTATGGCGTGGCTCATATTTTTTCGCCCCAGGAAGGGGCTGCCCTTGGCTTGCAGGGAATGATCAATGAACTGGTGTCGCGCTGCGACATTGATCTTTCCCTCCCCTCGTCCCAGGACGATTCAGAAATCCTGGCAGCCTTGCGGTCGGGCGACCGGCTGGCGCTCACACGCGTCATCACCGCACTCGATAACGGCACAATCGGCGACGAAATACGGCAAAAGATTCTGAACGCGGACAAGACCATACGGACGCCGATTCTGGGAATCACCGGAACCGGCGGTTCGGGGAAATCCTCGCTGGTTGACGAATTGGTCCGCCGGTTTCGTTTTGATCAACACGACAAGCTGCGCATCGCCATTCTTTCCATAGACCCGTCGCGGAAACGGACCGGCGGCGCATTGTTGGGCGATCGCATTCGTATGAACGCGATCGAACACCCCGGCATCTTCATGCGTTCGTTGGCGACGCGTGAAGCGGGCGGCGAGATCTCCGCCGCGCTGCCCGAAATCATCGCCGCGTGTCGTCTTTCGGGTTTCGACCTGATCATGGTCGAGACCTCCGGCATTGGCCAAGGCAGCACGGCCATCGTCGATCATTCCGACCTGTCGCTCTATGTGATGACACCTGAATTCGGCGCGTCCAGCCAGCTCGAGAAGATCGACATGCTGGATTTCGCAGACCTCGTTGCGATCAATAAATTCGACCGCAAAGGCGCCGAGGACGCGCTACGCGATGTTTCCAAACAGGTTCAGCGCAACCGTACCCGCTTCGACACCGCGCCCTCGGCGATGCCGGTCTTCGGCACCATCGCGTCGCGCTTCAACGACGACGGGACAACGGCGCTTTATCAGGCGCTCGCCCTGCGGCTCAAGGACATCGGCTTGCCGCTCGCCGCAGGCAGTCTGCCTGTGGTGAAGACGCGCCATTCGACCAACCAAACCTTCATCGTGCCGCCGAAAAGGGTGCGCTATCTCGCCGAGATCGCGGAGACCGTGCGCGACTATCATCGCCATACGCACGAGCAGGCAAAGCTGGCGCGTGAGCGTCAATCGCTTCGGATCGCGAAAACGGTGTTCGAGTCACAATCCCGTCCCGTCGGAGACTTTGACGAGATGATCTCCGGGGCCGATGAAAGACTGAATCCGGATGCGCGCCGGCTGCTGGCCTCTTGGCCAGCTACCGTCCAAAGCTATACGGGCACGGAGCAGGTCGTAAAAATCCGCGACCAGGAAATGCGCACCCAACTCGGTCATACGAGCCTCTCGGGCACACGCATTCCCAAAGTCTCCCTGCCGCGTTTCGAGGATGAGGGTGAAATCCTGAAATTCCTCATGAAGGAAAATCTGCCCGGCAGCTATCCCTTCACCGCCGGTGTTTTCGCCTTCAAGCGCGAAGGCGAGGACCCGACACGCATGTTCGCAGGCGAAGGCGATGCGTTCCGAACCAACGCGCGCTTCAAGAGAGTCTCGGAGGGCATGCCCGCCCATCGCCTCAGCACCGCGTTTGATTCCGTCACGCTTTACGGCTGCGACCCTGATCCGCGCCCCGATATTTACGGCAAGGTCGGCAATTCCGGCGTTTCGATCGCAACCCTGGATGACATGAAAGTCCTCTACTCCGGGTTCGACCTCTGCTCGCCCACGACCAGCGTTTCGATGACGATCAACGGTCCGGCGCCGACGATCCTGGCGATGTTCTTCAATGCCGCCATCGATCAGCAAATCGATAAATTCACGGCCGAACACGGGCGCCCACCGCATGAAGCCGAAAGCCAGAAGGTACGCGCCAAGGCTTTGTCCTCGGTGCGGGGCACGGTGCAGGCTGACATCCTGAAGGAAGACCAGGGCCAAAACACCCTCATCTTCTCCACCGAATTCTCGCTCAAGGTCATGGGCGACATTCAGCAGTACTTCGTCGACAACGCGATCCGGAATTTCTATTCCGTCTCCATTTCCGGCTATCACATCGCCGAGGCGGGAGCCAATCCGATCTCGCAGCTTGCCTTCACCTTGGCCAACGGATTTACCTTCGTGGAGACTTACCTCGCGCGCGGCATGGCGATCGATGACTTCGCTCCCAACTTCTCCTTCTTCTTCAGCAATGGAATGGACCCCGAGTATTCGGTGATCGGTCGCGTCGCTCGTCGCATATGGGCGGTGGCGATGAAGCGCAAATACGGCGGTTCCGAACGGTCGCAGAAGCTCAAGTACCATGTCCAGACGTCGGGGCGCTCGCTGCATGCCCAGGAGATGGCTTTCAATGACATCCGCACGACGTTGCAGGCGCTGATCGCCATCTACGACAATTGTAATTCGCTCCACACCAACGCTTATGACGAAGCGATTACCACGCCGACGGAGGAATCCGTCCGCCGGGCCATGGCGATCCAACTGATCATCAATCGTGAATGGGGCTTGGCTGGGAACGAGAATCCCAATCAAGGCGCTTTCATCATCGACGAGCTGACCGATCTGGTCGAAGAAGCCGTGCTCAAGGAATTCGATGCCATCTCCAGCCGCGGCGGCGTGCTGGGCGCCATGGAAACCGGTTATCAGCGCAGCCGGATACAGGAAGAATCCTTATACTACGAAAGCCGGAAGCACGACGGGTCCTACCCCATCATCGGCGTCAACACGTTCCAGAATTTCAAGGCCGAAGCGGCTCAGGAACCTATACAACTGGCGCGCTCGACCGATGGCGAGAAGCAATCCCAGCTCAAGCGCCTGGACGATTTTCATCAACGGCATGCCGACGTGGCGACCGCGATGCTCGGCAAATTGCGTCAGGTGGTGATCGAAAACGGGAACGTCTTCGAGGTTCTCATGGAAGCGGTACGCTATTGCTCCCTGGGACAGATATCGAAGGCTCTCTATGAGGTCGGTGGCCAGTACCGGCGCAACATGTAGGTCGCCATCGCACCGGCAGGCGCGATAGCATCTCGGCCCTATCCGGGCTATATATCGGGACATAGCTGCTACTTGCCGCCGGCTCCCGAATGAGGTCCTCATGTCCCGTGATACAATTGGCCTTTCGGAAGGCCTCACCGCCTATCTTCGCTCCGTCGGCATGCGCGAGGATGCCGACTTAGCGGCACTGCGTGCGGAAACAGCATCCCACACTCTGGCGACGATGCAGATTGCGCCCGAACAGGGACAGCTGATGGCGCTGCTGGCTCGCATGCTGGGCGCGCGAAAGACTCTGGAAGTCGGTGTTTTCACCGGCTACAGCGCCATGGTCGTCGCCAAAGCAATGGGGCCCCAAGGCCGCGTCATTGCCCTTGATGTCAGCGAAGAATTTACCGCCATCGCCCGCCGGCATTGGGCCAAGGCCGGAATCGCCGACAGAATCGATCTGCGCCTCGCCCCCGCCGCCGATAGCCTTAAGAAACTGATCGCGGCCGGCGAGAGTGGAACGTTCGACTTTGCGTTCATCGACGCGGACAAGGGGAACTACGATACCTATTATGAACACGCCCTCACCCTGCTCCGGCGCGGCGGCCTCATCGCCATCGACAATGTTCTGTGGGGCGGAAAGGTAATCGATCCCGAGAACAAAACCACGGACACCGCCGCATTGCGCGCGCTCAACACGAAGATCCACAGCGACAAGCGCGTCGAGGTGAGCATGGTCCCCGTCGGCGACGGGCTTACTTTGGCCTTGAAACTCTAGGCAGACGACCAACGCTGGACTGCGCCATCGTCAGTTACCGAAAATCGTGTGATGAACCGTGTCGCCAACCTTAATTCCCAGGCGGGCTACGGTCCCGGCCGGCAGTTCCAATTGGGCCGACACGGGGGTGTCCGGTCCAACCGGCCGCTCATCGTGCGCCTGAACATTCTCGGCGATATAGGTAATCACTCCGTCGTCGCGCATGAAAAGCATGTCCAACGGAATGAAGGTGTTTCGCATCCAGAACTTCAAGACCTCCGGCACCTCATAGGGAAATAGCATCCCCCGGTCGGCGGCCAGCTCTGTCCGGTGCATCAGGCCGATATGCTGCTCTTCCTGGGTTTGCGCGACCTCGACCTTGAAGTGATGCACTTTGCCGCCGGCCTCGATGTCCATGGGCGTCAAGGGAAGGGATTGGGCTTTCGAGGGGTCGAGAGGCTCGTGAGGACGAAATGGTTGCGCGTATGCTCCGACGCTTCCCAATACGAGCGCAAGGCACACGAGACTCTTCAGCAATAGACGCCGTGTGAACACGATATCGCTCCTTAGTTTTCTAGAACGCCAAGCCGTCGCGCCAGCCACGGCGTCGATGCCGCCTGAATCGGAATCGTCAGCAGCACCGCCATGAACGTCACCGCCGCGATAACATCGGCATAGGGCGCGTGCACGCCCACCAGCATACCGGCCAGGGCCGCGGGGATCACGCCGGTTTCCCGCGTCCAGCATAAAAACACCAGTTCAGAGATCGACCATTGCGCCCGCCGATCCGGCACGGCACAAACCGCAATGACGAGTGGCCGCGCCACGAACATCAGCGTCGTCACCACCGCCACAGCCGGCAGGGCATAGCGCGCCAGCAGACTAATATCAGTCTGCGCCCCCAGGAGCATGAAGATGAACATGCGCATGATCAGCCCGGTGGTGCCGATGAAATCCTCCATCTGGCGCTCCTCCTCCGGGTTTATGGCAAAACCGAGAAGCTGTTTATTGCCGAGACACAAGCCGGCCACAAAAACCGCCATGAAGCCGCTGGCGTGATGATGATCCGCCGTCAGTACGGCACCGGCGACGACGACCAGCGTCACCAGCGGCAGGTTTTCGCGTAGAAAACTAAGGCGCTCGTGGGCGATAGCAAAGCAGGCCGCGTAGCCCGCCACAGCTCCAACCGCCACCCCGCCCAACGCCTGCCACAAGAACTCCCCCGCCGCCTGAAGCACGGAAACCTCGCCTCCCCCCGCCAACGTCAGCAGCGTGAACGTCAGGATCGCCGCGATTGCGTCGTTGAACGCGGACTCTGCGATCACTGCCTGCTTCAGCCGCTCGCGCACTTTAACTTGGCGGAAAACCGGTACGAGCGTTGCCGGATCGGTCGAGGCGATCACGCTCCCGGTCAGAAGCGCCGCATAGAGCGGCAATCCGAAGACGTAGTGGACCGCTACACCGATCACGGCCGTTGTCATCGCAACCCCAAGGGTCGCCAAAGCGGCAACGGTCATCCACACGCGCTTGAGAACCACCACGCGCATGACCGCGCCGCCGTCGAACAGAATGTAAGACGCCCCGAACAGAAGTATGAGCTGATTGGCGGTGGACCCGGCGCCAACGTCGATCAGGCCAGCGCCTGCTGGTCCCAATCCCAACCCGGCGAGGAGAAATAATACAATGTCGGGAATCCCGATGCGGTTGGCCACGTAGGCCAGCACGGCGCCGGCACCGAGCACAATCGCACACACCAGCAGCAAATGCTGGGCGGCAAGAACCTGGACAGTGGGCTCCATGTCGGCTTAATCCACCCGCTTAGGGGTCCAACGGTTAACACTGACGGGTTTGCCGGTAGCGTTTCGCATGAGCTTCGGTCGCATCACTTTGCTGGCCGATGGTGTTGACGGCGACGCCGATGACGCCGAACGGCGGGCCCCAGGCTTCTCGCCGTAGAAGGCGACCATAGCTTCGAAATCGATCTCCGATGCCGGGGCCATGGCGAAGGCGTCCGCGTAGGGTGGGTGCCGTTTGACCAGGTCGTTCAACTTCTCCATGGAATAGCTACCGAACTGGCGCCAAACGCTGTCGAGCACGTGTTGGGCCGTTTCATCCACGGGTTTTAGGTCGACCATGGGGCGGCCGCGGGCAAAGGCGCGATAGATGGTGGGTTCAAGGGGGCCTTCCTCGCCCGCGACGAAGGTCGCCGGCATCAACTTAAGGCCGTTCTGGACTACCCCGAAATAGGCCTGCGCCAGAAACATCAGCCGCTGCATCTTCTGGGGCTGCAGGTATTCGCCATCGGTCAGGGCTCGATCCAGGAACCAAAAGGCGATTTCGAAGCATGATTCGACAGCGGTTGGTGGCATCCGTACACTTTCCAGGCTGGGCCGCCGTTAGGCCGGTAGAGTGTCGCAGAATCCGCCCTGAAAACAACGCCTGGACGAAAGGCACCGGAAAAAGCCAATGGCCCGCAGCCGCCGTCCACTCTTCAGACAGCGTAAGAGTCTCAGCCGCCGCCTCGCCGCCGGATTTAGCGTTGCCCTGGTGGCGATCCTCTGCGTCCTAGGTCTGACCTACCTCACCCTGCCATGGACAACCGGTTTCGCACTCCGAACCTTCCTCAATCATACCGGTTGGGGACCAGTGACAGTGCACGTCACGCGGTTTGACGCGCGGAGCTTTGAACTCCGTGACCTGAGTCTCGGCGGGCACGTCGTGACTCTCGCGGACTTGACGATCACCTACAGTCCCCGCGATCTCTTGCACCGCCGTGTGGGCGACATCACGATGAACGGCCTCACCGTCACAGCCAAATGGACCGAAGACGGCATCGCCCTAGGCCCCATACATCTCGCCCATCTCACCGGCACGTCACCATCGCCGGCACAAACGCCGCTTGGGCAGCAACCGGGCAAGGCTGGACAGCTGACACGGCCGTTGCCCTTTCGGCATCTGGCGGTCACCGCGACAAATCTCGTCCTCGACCTCCCCAAGAATCCCGTCACCATATCTGTCTCTGTCGACATAACGCCCTCAGACGGCCGCTGGGAAGGACAGTTCGCCGCCGACGGAAGCGCACGTCAGGGAAACACAACGACGCATCTTTTTGGCATCGGATGGCAAGGCGTTTTCTCCCCGGCTGAGCCAGAGAACTGGCCCAGCAAAGGTACGATCGACCTCACAGCCGCAGCCTTTCCCGTGTCCGACAGCGACGCGACGATCAGCGCCAGCGGCCATCTCGATCTTGTAACCGGGAATGGCGGCGTTGCGCTCACGGCACCCGGCCGGATTATTGTCAATGTAAGTGCGTTGCGCGTCGGTAGCCTATCCGGCGTGCCTGAAGCCTGGGTCGCGCGGTTAGCAAATGGCGTGGCTTTTGACGCTGCCGGAAGCGGTGGCGGCCCGGCACTCATATGGCGTAGCCAAGACGGCACATCCACCCAGCAAGCCGATCTCGATCTGGGCATAAGTGCGGGCGAGACCTCCATGCGCGCGATCGTCCGGGGAAAGACCAGCGGCGCCCCGGGAGTCCCACCCGAAAATGTGGCCATCGACGAGGTGCGGCTGGGCGTGAACCATGTCCCTCTGCCCGTGGGTGAACTGACCGGTCATGTCGACCTGAGCGGGCTGACGGGCCCCCTGGTCCTCGTCCAAGGTAACGCTCACGCTGACATTACAATTACAAATGCGGCGCTGGGATCTCTCAGGGCGACATCCCTTGCAGTGGCCAGCGATGGACAGCTGCACCTCGACGGGCCGACCATTGCACTCGCGCCGCGAAGCCTGTCGGTCACAGCGACCGACGCCTCGACGCCGGCTCTCTCCTTTCCCGGCCAGACGACTTTCGCCCTGGTGGACCCGGGTGGCGAATCCCAGAACATGGGGTTGGTTTTGAGTGAAAGCGGCAGCCCGACCTATACGTTTGGACTTTCGGCCGCAGCTCATAATATCCGCGTTGCGCGGCCGGTGCAGGATGAAACCCAATCCGAAGCGGTCACGGTCGACATCCCCCACGTACGGTTAGAGGGTTATGTGGTGCCTGCCACCGGTCTGTATGACGCAGGCCTCCGTATCACCGACGGACTGATCAGCCATCCCATCGCCGATCTGCAGGTGTCTCAGTTTTCCGCGCGATTCTTGCCCGATGGTGGAACCGGCACCGGCAAAGCCCAACTTGTGCGCTTCCTGGGAGAGCCTCAGCATTCGACCCACAGCGGCGGCCTAAATCTAAAGTATGACTTTAATATATCTAACCAATCATTTGATTTAGCCTCGTCTTTATCATCTTCTAAATCTCAGCCGCTGGGCGGCCTGACGGCGCAAATGAACTTCGGCGCTCAAACCGGCGGCGTCACTCTGGATACGCCGAAATTGGTCTTCGGTCAGGATGCCATCTCCGCCGCGGACGTCTTCACCACAAGCATGCCGATCTCCGGCCTGACCGGGACCGCCGTTGTCTCCTTAAAAGCCGACTGGGGACCGACGGGAGGCAGCAGTTCCGGTCGGATGACTTTGGACGACATCGCCTTCCAGTCCGCGGGCTTTTCAGTTGCGGGATTTTCAACAGATCTCAATTTGAACGCCTTGCAACCACTCAAGGCCAACAAAACACAGCATATGCGCGCAGCGTCTTTGACGGCCGGCCTACAACTTCATGACCTGTCCGTTGACGCATCACTGCCTGGTGAAGGCGCAATCATCCTGACGAGCGGTAGTGCCGCCATAGCTGGCGGCAAGGCGAGCATTGCCGACGCGAATATCCAGCCCGGCGGTAGCCAAGGCATCAAATTTCCACTGAGCCTCGCCCGTCTTGAACTGGCGCCGCTCTGTACCCAAGCGCATGTGGAAGGCCTGTCGGCCAGCGGCA
>SCTM01000222.1 GCA_004297485.1 Rhodospirillaceae bacterium | reverse complement strand
TCAGCATTGAACATCTGATAAGTTTCAGGCGTTTCCGGCGCACAGAGGGCAACGGCGTCGGCACTTGCGAGCATTTCCTTGAGATCGCTCGGCGGATAGAAGCGATCGACGGCCGGATCGGCGAAGCCCGCCGGAAGGTGGCGTCGCGTGGCGAGCACGCGCATACCCCAGGCCTTAGCACGCCAGGCAATGGCCGAACCGATTGCCCCAAACCCGACGATACCGATCGTGCTGCCGGCGAGATTGCGCCCGTATGTCGGCTCCCAACGGCGCTCTTTCTGCATCTGGTCATAGAGCGAAAAGAGTTTCCAATGGGACAAGATACGGGCGAGCACAAACTCGGCGATGGGATCAGACGCGATGCCGGCACCGCTCGTGAGCAATACATTATTCTTCTCTAGCCCACAGGTTTGCAATTGGCCGACACCAGCGCCGATCGACTGGACCCAGCGCAAATTCGGCGCCAGCACATCCATATCGAATGGCAGATCGATTGCGAGAATGATGTGCGCTTCGGCCAACGCCGCGCGCAGATCAGGCGTCGGTGGTGCGACCTTACCACGCGCCTCGTCACGACGGCCTTGACCACGCACGGCACGTATATCGATGCTATCGACATACGCGGCGGCTTGGAATTGAATCCGCTCGTCAAGATCGCGGAATTTTCTGAGTATTTCGGCGCGCTCCTCCGGCGCTCGCGCGTCCCATAGGCTTGGCACGCAGATGCAGATGTTGATCGGTTCCGCCATAGGGTCCATTCCTTCAGCGCGACAACGATCTTCTTTAATGGGCAAAGCCAATGCCCACAACAACGAAGGCTGCCCTTCGGCATGAACCTACGCGAGAGGGAACCTTTGTCGGACAGAGCGCCCTAATCACGGGGTGTCTCGCCGGGAAAAACCCTCGCGAGTACGGATCGGCACCTCAACCGCAAACCGCAGCCGCAACCCCGCCGGCGGGGTTCAGTTTGGTCGCAGTGGTCCGGTCGGCTTGGTCGTGGTCGCCTTGACGAGCAGTGCGGCCAGTTCTGCGGGCTTGCTCAAAAAGGGTGAGTGCGAGGCGTCGATGACGAGCGGCTCGACACCCAGCCGTTCGATGACCTGCAGGCTCATCTGGTGTGGTTTGGAACGGTCCTGCTTGCAGAGGATGTAGCTGCGCGGGAGATCGGCTTGCCAGAAGTTCTTCAGAGCAAAGGTCTCCTCGGGGAAGCTTTTTGCCGAAGGGCTTAGTTTACTGAAGGCCCAAGCGACGGTCTCGTCGTCGCAATCGTGGTAAAAGAATTCACGGGCACCCTCCTGGCTGAGCCATTCCATGCGTCCTTGGGCGTTCGGACGAATGAAGCGCAGCATGCCCGTTGTATCGTCCATGAGTTGAACGGGCCGAAGCTCGCCCGTTTTCTCATCCCTTTTGGCAACGCCTCCGGTTGCCTCAAGCAACGTGCGGCCTTCCAGAGGGAGCCCTGCTGCGAGATAAACAAGGTGGGCGACCTTCTCGGGCGCGGCGTCGGCGGCGACTGTGATGTCATAACCGCCGCCCGAGTGCCCGACCAGCACATCGCCTGGCTGCAGGATGGCCAGAATGGCGGTGGCGCGATCAGCAAAGCTTCGTGGATCATCATTGACGCGTGCGCCGTGCCCCGGCAGGTCCACGGCGATCGCCTGATGTCCCAGTTTCTCGAGTTCGGGTATCACGCGGCTCCAGCACCAGGCGCCATGAAACCCGCCATGAACCAATATGAACCGCATCACGTCCTCCCTCTGCCGCAATCAGAAGCGCGCATCGGCGCCTTCGCTGACACGTCCTGAACCAGACGCGCTGTTTCTCTAACTTATCAGCTGATCACTTAACGCCCGCGGCTGCGGGCTGTCAATCCCACGCCCCTGCCCCCTTCCGGTCGCAGTCATCGTGGAGTCCACTGTAGTGATCGGACTCCTGGAGCCAGACAAGGCGCCGATGCCACGACCGGCCATGGAAGAAGATTGCAGAATCCTTGATTTGATCGCGCTGGTCGGGCGACCGGGGCGATATTGTTTCGCACGGGCCGAGTCAGTATAAACGAACGGCTTCAAGGGCGGGGGGTATAGTCATCCCCTGCGCGATAAATCGCGTCGAATTCCGCATACAGAACCCGAGAAACCGACCTGCCAACGGTCGATCAACGAGGCCTCATGGCGCCGAGCATATCCATTTTGAATTCCGCCGCCTTGCTTGAGCGCGCTCAACGCGAAACGGGGCTTTCCGACTATGGCGATCAAACGCTTTCAGCCCGCCTCTCGCTCGCCGTCGAGGAGATTCGCAAGCGCTCGCTCGGCGAAAAAGGCGAGCACGCGGCTGCCGATGTCATTCACTGGCTTCTCACCACCCGATTGCAGTTTTTTGAGGATCGCAAACGGTACCCGATCGCCTCGGAAAAGATCACGCGGCCCATATTTGCAACAGGTGAACCGCGCTCAGGAACAACGTTGCTTCATGCCTTGCTGGCCGTCGATCCCAACGGACGTGCGCTGCGATTTTGGGAGATCATGTATCCCTCGTCGCCGCCACCGGGACTGGCCGCACCCGACGACCCGCGCCGCGCCAAGGCTCACACGGATTGGCAGGATATCGAAAAGAAAATCCCGCGCTGGCTGACCAGCCATCCCTACAACGATATGATGGGTGACGGATTGCCGGAATGCGAACGGACCTGGGCGTTCGATTTCCGGGCGATGACACCAACGGCCTGGTGGCGGGTTCCGATGAATACCATCAATCTGCCGAATGATCCGCACACGCAATATGGCCTGCACAAGATGATGCTGCAGCATTGCCAGTACGGACGCCCGCCCAAATATTGGGTACTGAAAGGCTTTCATGGGCGCCGATTGGCGGCCCTTTTCGACACCTACCCCGACGCAGCAATCATTTGGGTACACCGTGATCCGGTGCAAACCATCGCCTCGCGGATCGTGCTCGTCGGCCAGATTTACGAGAGTATCGTCGGCCACCTCGATTGGAAAACCTTCGCGGCCGAGACCCTGGCTCTGTCCAGAGAAAGCTTTCGCGCGAATCTGAGCGAGCCGATGATCGATGATCCGCGCATCCATCATGTCCGATACCCAGACTTCGTGCACAATCCAGTGGGTACAATTAGGACGTTCTATGAAAAATACGGTGTCCCTTTCACTGCGGAAACCGAAGAAGCTATGAAGGCGTATCTCACGAATAATCGCGGCGATCGATACGGAAAGTTTGTCTATTCCGTGGATGTGATAGGGGCAGATGTCAATGACTTGCACCGCGAATTCGCCCCGTACCGAGAGCGCTTTGGTTTGGATATAGAAACGCGAAAATAGGGAGCGCCCCATGCACGACCGGATTTCCGTCAACAACCTCTGCTTTCCAGGCGTGCCCTTGGCCACCGACATCGAACGCTGGCGGTCCCTGGGCGCCCATCAAGTCGCCACCTCGGCGATGAAGATCAATGCCGAAGGCTGGGACCAATCCGTTGAGATGCTGCGTGGGTTGGAATTCAAGTTTGCGACCATGGTGCATCCTTTTATGGCACCAAATCGTCTCGACGCGGACGACAAGGTCGAATCGGTGAGGAAAGATTTGTCGCGTACGCTGGCAGCCGCGAAGACGCTGGGCTCAAAGACGGTCTACATGACGACCGGTGGACGCGGCCGCGCCCAAACCTGGGAGGAAGCCGCGCGGAGCTTTTGCTCCGCGGTTGCCCCATGCGCTGAAGAGGCGCGCAACGCCGGCGTCGAACTTCTCATCGAGCCCGCGCCCACGCTTTACGCCGATCTTCACCTTCCCCATACATTGCGCGACACCGTGCAATTGGCGGAACAGGCGGGCATCGGCGTATGCCTGGACATCTTCTCCTCCTGGACGGAACCGCAATTGCGGGAGACGATCGAACGGGCGATGAAACGCTGCCATCTCGTCCAGGTCAGCGACTACGTGCTTGGCGACCGCGCGCTCTCGTGCCGCGCTGTCCCGGGCGACGGCGCGATACCGCTCGAACGCATCATCGGCTGGATATTGGAAGCCGGATATCGCGGCGCCTTCGATCTCGAACTCCTTGGTCCGCGGATCGACAAGGAGGGGCATTACGAGGCCGTGCGCAGAACCTGCGACCGGCTAGGAGAAATCCTGGTCCGGCTGGGCGCGTGAACGATTGCGGCGACACATGAACTAGGTGCGGCTTTGTGCGCGCACGCCGCCACAATGGATATAGTTGGAATTGAACTACATTTGGCGCAATACGGGAGGACATTCATATGGCTTTCGGCGACTCTCCGCACGACAAGGCTTTGCGCGAAACCTGGCATAGCTTCTGCGACCAAATGAAGTCGGCGGGCGACCTCGTATTCAAGGACTATAATCCTCCGACCTCGTTGCAACGGGCCGACGGCTATCGATTTCTCACGCAAGCTCTCAGCCAAGCCTTCGACCTGGCTCTGGAGACCAAAGATCCCCGCCATCCGATGATCCACGCGTTTTGTTCGTGGAACCGAAAGCTGGGCGGCGACAATGCCGACTTCGTTTATCTGCAGGCATGGATCGACGGCCAGTCCGTATACAAAATATCGGGCAACAAGGGTTCGGCGCGCTTCATGAATTTCACGGTGCAGGGCCCGCGTCCCGAAAAGGATGCGTACTACGGCGCTGACGTCCCGAGCCTCCACGAACCTTTTGGCGATACGCCGGAGGCGAACATCTTCGGCCACGAACTGAAATGTGACTGGGATGGAAGCTTCGTTCTCTATATTGGCGGTCCGAAACGCGAACCAAACTGGCTTCCGACCACACCGGGTTCGCGGAAACTATTCCTCAGGCAAGGGTTCGACCGGTGGGAGGAAGAGTCGGCGCAATTCCGTATCGAGCGCATTGACATGAACGAGCCGCGCCCGGTGCCGACGCACGAAACCATTCTCGAATCCGTACAGTGGGCCGGTGACTACTTGACGGGGGCCATGCGCGACTGGCCTGATTTTCAGTTCAAGGTTGGAACGGGAATTACCGAGAAGGACATCAATCGGTACCCCGCGGCACTGCTCAAGGACGGCGCAGAACAAAGAGATCAGCGTCGCGGGCGATCCATTGACCACATGCGCTGGCGCCTGGCGCCGGACGACGCCCTCATTATCGAGTTTGAGAACTATGACGGACTATGGATGTTTACGAACATGGGCGTGTTCTTCAACAGCATGGATTACCTCTACCGGCCCGTAAGCTACACGCCGAGCCGCGCCACGGTGGACGGTGACAACCGCGTCAGGCTCGTCATGACTCACGCGGACCCCGGCTATCACAATTGGATCGACACCCAGGGATTTGAAGAAGGATATCTTTCATTCCGGAATGTGCTCAGTCGCACATTCCCGACGATCGAAACCAAGCTTGTGAAGGCCAGAGATCTCGCAAAGCACCTTCCAGAGGATTCCAGGCGGGTATCCACCGAAGAGCGTGCCCAACAAATGCATCAACGCTTTAACGCCATCCGGCGCAGATACAGAATTTAGAATCCGGGTCTTAGATTGCGAACTGCGCGCCGGGCGCACGTCTCGCATGTCTATCCCTTAATGCGGGCCGTGATAGGAGATTGTGGCCAGGTCCAGGATTTCCTGCCGGTCAGCCGGGAGGATGAATCCCGCCTTGATCGCCGAATCCAGCGAAGCGCCGAACTTCTTCAGGTATTCACTCTTGCCACCAGGATAGAGGCGAGTGAGCGTCGCCGCATCGAACGGTTCGCTGACGCCAGCCAACATTGCAAAGGGGCTGCCTGAATTCCCGGCGCCCGCCAGACGCATGGTGGGAACGTCGACCCACGGCGTACGGATGCCGCCCTGGGTTTCGCCATTCTGATCGCGCACGAGTATTGGCGGCTGGCCTGGCTGATCGCCCACGGTCAGCGTCATGGGATGCGTTTTCGGTGGAGCATGGCCGGTTCTGATCCAGCGATCGAGATTCCACAGCGCCGCCTCCACGACGTAATGATGCTGGGGAGCGGCATTGATCGGCTTGGCAAGCTGGCTGCCCAATATTTTGTCAGTGGGTTCCCAAGCCGCCGCCAGCTTGCTCAACGGGGTTGATTCCGAATCGATGAAGCCGGCTCCGAAAGTATAGGTGTCGGCGTGCGCCGTACCGGGAATTTCCCACACGCGAAGACGCGCATTGTCGGGTTGGCGCGCGTTGTAATAACCGGGCAGCCTGCCCCCCAACAGGTCCGTCTCGGTAATCACGGTGATGACCGGCACGCGCAGGTCGGTGCGAAACTTCGCCGGTTCAAGCAGCATAGCCGGGTCTCCGATCATGGATATGCCGTCAAGTCTTGAGGGGGGACCGAAGCGCGAGTGGACGAGGAACCCGTCATAGACTTTCGCTACGGGATCCACCGCATCGACGTATGTCGTGAGGAAGACCGCAGACTGGGATTCTCCGTCCGCGATGATGCGCTTGGGCACCAGCGGCCCGAGAACCTTGCTGGCGTCAGGCCCGCGAAGAATCCGCCCCGCCTGGGAGTAGATGTCATAGGAGAATGCGTCGCCCGGATGGTTAAGGTTCCCATATCGCTCGGGATTGGCCTTCTTCAGGGGCGTGCCAAAGCCGCCCAGGCTGGGGCCGCCGTCCACCCCCACCTTCTGCGCCGAAACGCCGACATAGGCATAGCCGTTGCGCATAATTTCGCGGTGTGCGGCGTTCCAGTCAGGCGACGCATCAGTTCCACCACTGACGTTAAGCCACTCGACGACGACCGTGCCATTGAACTTGCGGGGATCGGCCGGCCGCACCACAACGATGCGGGTGGTATATGGCGCGCTCTCCGCCGACGCGACGTCCCAGTGTCCGTCCGGGGTTTGTCCACCAGCAACCTTGTAGGATGACGCGATGCCTGAGACGAAGAATTCGTCGGTTGAATAGCCCATAGGCGCGAGATCAAAAGCGCCGAACAGAAGCACCGGGTTGCCCGGCACGGCAACAACCGTCGGATCCGCTGCGTGCGCGGCAAAGATCGTGAGAAAAAGCGCCAGCGCGCACAGACCCACACGCGCAGATTCCTGCAACAACGTCGTCACCGCACGTGGCATGACTCATCCCTCCCTGTTTGTCGCAGCGCAGCGCCTTCATTCGCAGGCGGATCTGATGGCCTCTTTAAAGTTCGCGACTGTGCGTTCCGGCCCTATTCCGGAGCATCAGCCGACTATAGTTCTAGTAATGAACAAATCTACCCGCAAGCGCGGCCCTTAAGCAAGTTCGGAACCAGAACTATCTCCTTTATTCAGGAAAATCGGGGGAGCGTTTGCCGCTCCAGGCCATGCGCGCAGCCGCCCTATCCCAATAACCGCGCCATGCGAAAAGAGCGATGGCGGGTCAGGTGCGGAGCAGCATTGGTTTTGCCGTGATGGCGCTCAAGGCTGCGCACGGGCGAACCTTTGACCGACGACAAGACCGGCCACACCCGATTGTGATAGCCGGCATATGGCCTGGGCGCTCGACACATGCACGTATTCGCCGCCACGATCATTGCGGCAATCGCAGGCTACACGGTTGAAGAACGGTGAACGGGGCGCCTACAATTCGGCAAAGGTTAAGAACGGTTCGAAGCGCAAGCGGCGGCTCGTGGGAGGAATAACCGATGACCGGATGGAATGACGAAGGCGGTCTGAGATGGCGCGCGCTGACTCCCTTCGGCGTCGAGATCGACCGCGATCTCAGCACGCCGCTCGGTGGCCAGACCGCAGAACGCTTCGTCGCCCTGTTTCAGGAAGCAGGCCTGATCGTAGCGCGGGGTCAGACGCTTGCCATGGAGGAGCAAGTGGCGCTGATGGCCTTGCTTGGCCCGGTTTCACGCCGTGTCGACGGCGTGGGCTATATTTCCAGTGAAGATAACTATACGGGCGCGCTGGCCGAACTCACCTTCCATGCGGACTACGCGTTCAGCACCCATCCGCTCGACGCCCTGTCCCTTCACGCCGTCGACGTTGTGGATGGCACCTCATCGACACGCTTTGCCAGCGCCGGGCGCGCCTATACCGACCTGCCCGTGGACATTCGCGAACGGCTGGCCGCCCACGCGGTCGAGATGATCTCGCCGAATTATGGCGTGGGAATGACGATGCGGACCTGTGATGTTCGTGAACCCGACGCCATGCTGCGCGAGAAGCGGCCGAGCGTACTCGTCAATCCGCGCACCGGTCGCAGCTGTCTCGGGGTCGGCGAGATGCATACCGCACGCCTCATCGGCATGGACTGGGAGGAAAGCCGCGCACTGCTCGGCGCGGTGTACGAGCATCTGTACGCACCCGACAACATCATGGAGCATGTCTGGCACCGGGGCGACATAGTGATCTGGGACAATATTACGTTCCAACACGCGCGAGGCTCGATTGAAGCTGTCGGCCGTCGCGTGCTCCAACGAGTGACCAACGGCACCAAGGGCTTGTGGGATATGTATCCTGGGATGTTTCCAGGAACCGACGCGTTTTACGCGCTCAACCAATGAGTACGCTGCACATGACGGAACAATCGACGGCATCATTTAGTCTCAGTGGCAGGGTTGCTCTTGTCACCGGAGGCGGCAGCGGCATTGGCGTTGGCATTGCTGCCGTCCTGGCAGAGGCCGGCGCGACCGTGGTGATCGCCGACCGTGATGAGGCCGCCGCCGAGAAGGAGGTCGCGACCCTGACCAAAGCCGGCCATCGTGCCGGGGCTGTTCATATCGATCTTGCGGACGAGACCTCAATCGTGCGCGGCTGCGCCGAGATTATCGCCACATACGGAACGCCCTGGGTGCTGGTGAACAATGCCGGACTGCAGGATCGCGAGTTGCTGCTTGAGGGCACCGCCGCCCAATGGGATCGCATGAATGCCGTCAATGGGCGTGGCCCGTACTTGATGACCCGCGAGGTCGCGCGGGCAATGGCCGCACAGGGGCAGGGCGGCCGGATCGTCAATATCGCCTCGGCGGCCTTGGTTGGGTGCATGGTCAAGGGTGGTGGCCCCTATGCCGCCTCGAAGGGAGCGTTGCTCGCGCTCAGCCGGGCCAGTGCCCTTGAGCTTGTCGAGCATCGAATCACCGTGAATACCGTCTTGCCCGGCGGGGTCATGACACCGGGTGCCTTCGCCGCCAAAGGCCCCGCTCCGGAAGGACCCGGATGCCGCCCGCCGCCTCTCGGCTTCAGCGAACCTCGCGATATCGCCGCCGCGGTCCTGTTCTTCGCGACGCCCGCGGCGCGCTTTGTTACAAACCAAGTGATCGCCGTCGACGCCGGTTGGTCGCTCACCTAACCGGCGTTAGGCGATTTCATTCGAGATCGAACTGATACATGTCACGCCGCCGTGACAAAAATGGAGAATGACGATGAAGGATCTGGAAGCAATGAAGGACTGGCTGGCGCTGTGCGAAGCCAAGGCGCGCTACTGCCGGACCCTGGATACCAAGGATTGGGCGGGATTCGCCGACCTGTTCGTCGATGACTACGTGTTGGACGTCAGCGAAGGAACGGGTGTTCCCATCATCCATGGTCGTGACGCGGCACTCAAACAGATTCAGTCATCCATCCTGACGGCCAAGACAGCGCATCAAGTCCATTCGCCGGAGATGAGGATCAACGGCGATGAAGCTCATGTCATATGGGCGATGCAGGATCGGGTGCTGTGGGGGCCGGATCGCCCGTCGCTCACCGGCTATGGCCACTATCATGAGCGCTGGGTGCGGCGGAACGGCCAATGGAAGCTTGCCGCATTGCGCCTGACGCGCCTGCACATGGACATGTACCCGCCGACGGGAAAATAGCCGGAGCTGAACGTCGACGTCCTACAGGCGTCGCTTTTCCCGGTAGGCCTCGGGCACCCAGTTCGGCGATCTCTTTTCGGCGAATGCTGTCATGCCCTCGCGGCATTCCGCGCTTGCGAGTGATGCCGCAAAAGTCATCTCGTCGATCATTCCATATCCTGCGTTTACGATACGCTTGAACTGCATCCGCGCCTCGGGGGCGCTCTGCAGGATCTCACGGGCGGCCTGCTCGGCGGCCACCTCTAATGTGTCGTGTGGGACCATGCGCGAAACCAGGCCATGACGCACCGCCTCCTCGGCGTTCAGACGACGGCCGGTGAACATCATGTCGCGGGTGAGCGAGATACCAATGTGGACCGGCAATATCTGTGCGTAATACGTATCGGCGATCCCGCGCAGGAGTTCGGGTCCACGAAACGTCGCCCTCTCACTGGCGACAGCAATGTCGGAAAGCATGGCGATAATGAGACCGCCGCCTTGGCAGATGCCGTTGATCGCACTGATCACGGGTGCACGGCTTTGCCTGACGGTCTTGAACGGCAGCAGGTCCATGCCAATAAGCTCGCCGACGTTGACAGCCGCCGAGGCGCTGTCGGCGTTTTGGACTTCCTGGCGCAAATCTCCCCCGGGGCAAAAGACATCGCCGGTGCCCGTAATCACCAATGCTTTGAGATCGGGATCGCTGTTGACGAGATCGACCGCGCGCCGGATTCCGAAATACATGCGGCTGGTCAGTGCATTGCGCGATTCCGGCCGGTCGATGATGCACCAGGCCAGCGGACCACGCCGTTCCAACCGCAAATGCGGCGTCCCTAAATCATCCATCGCGCCCCTCCCGGCTCATTTCACAGGTTCCTCTTCGGATCATGGGGGAGCCGGCCCAACAGTCAACACCGGCGCGGCAAGGGGGACGCTAGGTTACATCCGGCGCGGGTCGACAACCGTGCGAACCGGAGAGGATGGGTCGGTCATATTCTTCAGCGCCTCTCCCACGCCGCTCAGGCCGATGCGAGCGCCCAGCCACGGCCTCACATCGATAGCCCCGTCCGCGATCGCACGTAGCGCCAGCGCCATGTCCTGTTGTTCCTCACCGCATGCGAAATTGATCTTCAGGCGCTTCATCTGGGCGCTCGGGACATAGAGCTGCTCCGGCTCCAGGCAGAAGCCGCCCATGACAATCCGCGCTCCGAATCCTACGCCGTTGATGATCTGGTTGAGCAGCCCAGGCTTGCCAACGCATTCGTAGACCAAGTTCGGCCGGCGCATCCCCAGCGAAGGGATCGGCTCGTAGGGCGACAGTTCACGCGGATCGATCACCACGTCGGCCCCCATCTGGAGGGCGATGTCGCGCCGCTTCGCATCGAAATCCGCCGCGATGATGGGACCTATGCCCTTCAGCTTAAGCCCGGCAATAACGCCCAGACCGATCGCGCCGCAGCCCACGACCAGCGGCACCTCGCCCGGCTGCGGCTCACCTGAGCGGGCATGCTCCAGGCCAACCGCGAGAGGCTCGATCAAGGCCGCCAAGTCGTCGTCGAGACCTGCCGGGACTTCGAGCATGAAGTCCTCGTCCAAGAGCATGTATTCCCCGAAACCGCCGGGAAGTTCATTGACGTAGCCGATGACTCCGTGACTGGCACCTTGCCGCATGACGGGCGTGGCGGTCACCTTGGCTCCGACTTTCACCGACCGACGGCTGCCAGGACCATAATCGACGATCTCGCCGACAAATTCATGGCCCATGACAATGCGCTTGTTGAGATCAACATTTGCGTAGGGGCCACCGAACTCCTTCGACTTGGCCACCATATTGTGGCCGGAGCAGAGGAAGTGGGCATCCGAGGCGCACAGGCCGCAGCGATGGGTCCGCACCAGGACCTGCCCTTTTTTCGGCTCGGGGTCCGGCAGATCGCCGACATGGATCTGGCTGTCTTCGAGATAGGCCGCCTTCATGGACATGCCATCCTTTGCTTCGTTACTACTCAGAACGCCGTCGGCTAGCCCTTCTTAAGGCGCGGCATAATCGTCTTGAGCAATTCGAGGCTCTCCCAGCCGACCTCAGGCGGGAGCCCCCCAACCAAGGGCATAAAACTCAAGCTGCCGAATTCGCCAACAAGTCCGGGCGCCTTGGCGGCCAGGTCGTCGGGCGTCCAGACGGTGAAGATCCCGGAGCGGCGCAACGCCTCGTCGCTGGCGAGTAATCCTTTAAACGGCGAGGTCGAGTTCGGCTCGGCGTCGGCCCATTTGGCGTATTCGGCGACCACATGCTTCAAGTGGGGCATCAGTTGCGCCCAGGCTCGTTCCGGATCCTTGGCAAGATGAATGTTACCCGCCGCCGACGGACCAAATTTCCGGCCGGGCTCACGGCCATGACTGCGGCATTCCGCGTCGTAAAGATCGAAGAAGCGGGGGTGCATCGGCGTGAAGCCTAGGCCGAAGCGCGCCGCCCGCTTGGCCGAGGCCGCGACACCGCCGCCCACGATGATGATGTCCTCGGGTCTTTGAATCGGCAGGGGGCGGACAAAGACAGGTCGCCCGCCGGCTTCAAAACGATCCCCATGAAGCGCGCGCAATATGACATCGATACCTTCGTCCATCAGCCGGCCGCGATCGTGCAGCGACACGCCGAAGCTGGCGAACTCCGAAGCGACATAGCCCGCACCGAATATCACCTCCAGCCGGCCGCCGCTCATCAGATCGAGCACGGCGATTTGCTCGGCGACCTTGACCGGATCATGGAGCGGCAGGATGACGGCGCCAAGATTGATCCGGCACCGCTTCGTGCGCGCGGCGACGCCGCCGCCCATCACGAACGGCGTGGGCAGATAGCCGTCCTCCGAGCCATGATGCTCCATCAGGTTGATGCGACTGACTCCGATCTCGTCGACGAAGGCGGCCATCTCCAGAGCCGCGGCATAGAGCGCGGACGTGGGCGTTCCGAAAGCGGGTGCCCGCATGTCGAATAGAACGCCGGTTCGGATCTCGCTCATCGTGGGCCCCGCAGAGTGGCATAGGACGGATCGCTCCGGTCGCGCCGGCCCCGGTCCAGGTTATTCATCGCCGTTACGTCCCTGATCTCGTCAAAGTCGCGGATGGCAACGCGCTTGTCGATCCCCCAGCGTCCGTCGCGGCACGACCATTGGTCAACATAGCGCCCCCAGTTCGTGATCTGCTTGAGTTGGTTACCCTGCATCATCCGCAGAGTGGCGGTGACGTAGGACTCGCTGCCGGCCCGATTACCGTCGAGCTCGATGATAATGTTGGTAACCTGGTGGGTGTGAGTGAGCAAATGCCGGTGCTGTCCGCACACAAAATCGATGAAGCCCCGTCCGCTGCCGCGATAGACCTCTTCACCATAGTCGACCACGGCGTTTTCATGCCAGATCGTGTAACCGAGTTCGGCATCGATGCGGTCCATCGAGCGGCAGTAGCGATAGATGAGGTCGGTGATGGCCTGGCGATCCGCCACCGCTTTCAGGGCCTCGGTGTCGTTCATTTCTTCCTCATTTTATTTCTCGGCGACGACGCGCCGGTCGGAGACGGCGATGGCTAAAACCCGCGGGCGGTGCCCATAGGCCATCACGTCACGCGAACGCCATCTGCATGGAGGTCATGGGAGGGGTCCGGAAATGCCCGCTGGATCAACCTGCGCCCAGCGAGCAACTGGTCCCGAGACTCACAATATGCC
>SCTM01000221.1 GCA_004297485.1 Rhodospirillaceae bacterium | reverse complement strand
CGTTTCAATCTTAGGAGGCCGCCATGCGCCGTTTTCAAACTCTAAGATCCGACCCAAACGTCATTGCGCATGCACTTGCTATTGCGGCGCTCATCTTCGTGACGCTGGTGGTGCTTGGCCTCGGTAATCCGGCCCATGCCGCCGACCGGACGTTGGAGGAGCAGCTTAAGGAGCAACGGAAAGAAATCGAAACACTCAAGGAACAGGTTCGACAACTCACGCAGGCTCAACCCTATCAATCGAGCGTCACGCAAAATCGAAGTATGCAGCCTAGCCAAGATGTGTCCACGCAGAGTCAACCTACACAGAATATAAATATTCCACTCGATAAAGACCGCCCGACGTCTCGTAACGCCGCGGTCCTGGATCAAAATGGCCATGGAGTAAGCGTTTCGCTCGACAAGGATCGCCCAACGTTTTCAACCGGCGACGGCCAATTCTCCACGTCGTTGCGCGCGTTGATTCAATACGACAACGGTTGGTATGGCCAGCAGACAGCGCCCACAGGCACGCAGCTTAGCAATGGCTCTAATTTTCGCCGCGCGCAGATCGGTCTTACCGGGACCGCGTTCAAGGATTGGTCCTACAATTTCACCGTGGACTTCGGCGGCAGCAGTATTGAGAAATCAGGCTACATTTACACGGCTTATATTGAGTACGATGGCCTCAAGCCCTTCGGATTCCGCATCGGAGCCTATGCACCGCCGGCAGGTCTCGAAGATTCTACTGGCTCACCCGATCTGATTTTCCTCGAACGCCCGGCTTCAGCCGATCTCGCCCGTAACATCGCTGGAGCTCCCAGCCGCGATTCCGCGACGGTCTTCGCGGAAGGCACAAACTACTTTGCTGCCGTCAGCTTTACGGGGGGCAAGGTTGGCGACGCATCGACCTTCGAAGATCAGCAGGCATTGGTGGGGCGTCTTGCCTACCTTGTCTACAGCGACGACAAGGCTCACGTGCTGCTGGATGCCGACGGTACCTATGTTCTCAAGTTTCCAGGTATGGTCGCGGGACCTCATTCGCCGCAGAGTTTCAGTTTTAGCATCACGCCGGAGTTGACCGCCGACTCTACAGCCACAAAATTGGTCTCCACGCAGACATTCGATGCGTCACACGTGAAGGAGGGTGGCCTCGAAGCGGCAGCCGATTGGAAGAATCTCTACGCTCAAATCGGCTATTTTGGATATGGCATCGAGCGTCGTGCGAGCGCACTCGCAAATCCCAACTTTAATGGTTGGTACGCACTTGCAACCTGGGTCATTACCGGCGAGAGCCGCAGTTACGATCCTGGGACCGCTACATTCCGAGCTCCCGATCCGCACAAACCCTTAGGTTCTCCCAGCGGGTTTGGCGCGTTGGAATTGGCGGCGCGCTATAGCGTTCTAGACCTTAACTACGACGCCGGCAACGCGGGCACCGTAATAGCAGCCAACGGTGTGCGCGGCGGCCGGCAGGATGTCTGGAGTCTTGGTCTCAACTGGTATCCGAATTCCATTTTCCGTTTCGCATTAGACTATGAGCTTATCAACGTGAGGCGATTCAGCGGCACGGGCGCCGATCTTGGCGACCACACCCATGCCATTGCCTTGCGGAGTCAAGTTTCATTCTGAGGCGGTCGAAATCGAACGAGGCGCGGTTGCAATGTCGCGAAGCGCCCGCGTTCACAATATCTGTGGAGCCACGGCGATTCAGCTAACGCTTGAATATGTTGGCCAAAAGTTTGTCGAGGAGCGAGGCATGACCCGTATGGTAAGTGAACGTTCATACTGCCGAAATGCTTCCAAAAAGGAAAATATACTCTTTGGGGCCTTTCCTGTAATACTCAATCGACAGTATTTTGCTGCGGATACGGGACCTGGGCAATTGATAGCGCGGGGCCGATATCCCACTTGGGTAAGCACGCCGAGGCGTCTGTGCCAACGGCAGAGACAATATAATTGGATACACTGCGTGCGCAGTGTGCCGGAGACAAGAGTTGGGGACGATTTGATGCAATCGCTGAATTCGCAATCGGATGCGAATGATTCTTTGCCGCGCGATAGGCAACCGATCGGGTGCGAACCGAGCATTTCGAGAGCGCGGACGGTCGCCTGAGTATGAACTTCATTCACGCGATCAATCCGCTCTATTCGCTTTCGGGATTCGTTGTCGGTGCGCTGGTCGGAATGACCGGTGTCGGGGGCGGATCTCTCATGACGCCGCTGCTCATTCTCGTATTCGGTATTCATCCCATTACCGCGGTGGGTACGGATCTTTTTTATGCCGCGGCGACAAAGACCGGCGGTACTTTATTTCACGGCTTGGCCCGAACGGTAGAGTGGCGGTTGGTTGCATTGTTGGCGTCGGGCAGTGTACCCGCCACCGCGCTCACCCTTTTCGTTCTTTATCATTTCAACATGCACAGCATTGCGGCCGAGCATTTGATTACGACGATGCTGGCTTTGGCCCTTTTTCTGGCCGCGATCACGCTATTTTTCCAGAAACCGATTTTAAGATTCGGTGCGGACCGCATGGGCGAACTTAGTCCGCGCTATGCATCCGTTCTCACCGTTGTCGTCGGCGCTATTCTCGGCGTGCTCGTATCCGTCACGTCGGTCGGTGCCGGCGCGCTGGGTGTGACCATTCTGCTCTTTCTCTATCCCCGGCTGCCGATCGTCCGCATTGTCGGGTCCGATATTGCCCATGCCGTGCCGCTTACGCTGTGCGCGGGAATCGGCCACTGGCTGTATGGTTCGATCGACGTTCCTCTGCTGGGGTCGCTGCTGGTCGGTTCCTTGCCGGGTATCTTTATCGGGAGTTATGTCTCTCGCCATGCCCCGGAGAAGGTCCTTCGGCTGGTGCTGGCGGGCACGCTCATCCTCGTCGGCAGCAAGCTCCTATTCTAGGCATTTCGCCCGTGGGAGAGTGAGACGGCGGCATGCCTGCGGGGGCGTGGGGGAGAATAAATTTCTCCTATCTCGGTCTTTGTTGGTAAAGAATGCGTCGTAGAACGGTCTCCTGCGGCAATACCCCCCTTGCGGGTTCAAGTATCGGCCAGGCGATCCTATATGACGGTCTATTCAAGGCCATGCGCCAGGGTTTCGTGCCCGCGGCGCTAGGCGTGTCATTCAGGTGCCGGTGCCGTGGCAAACGTGGTTGAACTGCTTAATTCAAGGCCTTCTCAGACGGACGCGGCGGTGGCAAAGCCCATCGGTGCGGTCGTGCTGGTTGGCGCTGGTCCCGGTGACCCGGAACTCCTGACCCGGAAGGCCCAAGCCGCCATTCTTGCGGCCGACATCGTGTTCTATGACGAACTGGTTTCGGCCGAGATCATGGCCGAAATTCCGACCCGGATCGCGCGGGTCTATGTGGGTAAGCGTCACGGAACGGTGAGTATCGATCAGGCCGACATCATCGAAGGGGTGATCACGGCGGTGATGGCCGGTAAACGGGTGGTGCGCCTCAAGGGCGGCGACCCGATGATTTTTGGTCGCGGCGGCGAGGAAATTGAAGCTTTGTCCGCGGCGGGGATTGAGGTTTCCGTCGTGCCCGGCATCACCGCGGCGACCGGGGCCGCCAGCAGCACGGGCATTCCGCTGACACACCGCGATCACGCGGCCCAGGTTACGATCCTGACGGGCACGCGCCGCGACGGGTCACTGTCCGATGTGCGTGGGCTGGCGGGCGAGGGCAAGACGCTGATCATTTACATGGCGATCCGGCGGACGGCGGAAGTCGCTGCGGCTTTGCGCGCCGACGGTGTCCCGGGCGATTTGCCGGTCGCGATCGTGGAGAACGCGACCCGGCCGAATGAACGTACCATTAAGGTTACTGTCGATACATTGGCCGAGACGGTCGTGCGTGAAGCGGTGCAGAGTCCGGCTCTGCTGATCGTCGGTCACGTGGCGGCGGTGTCTTCCGCCATTGTTCGATCGACCGCAGCCGGAGAGTTTGGTGGAATCCCATCGGCACATTTTGCCACGGTTAGGACGTAGCTATGCCTCGCGATGAAATTGAACCTTCAGCAGTATCCGCCGGCCGTCGTGCTGGGCGTGCGGCTGTGGGCGGGAAAATAGCCACGGCCAACCGTCTCCGTGACGGCGTCGTGGTTTATTTGGATGCGGCCGGAGGCTGGACCACCGAGGTCGCTCAGGCCCGTATTGCACATTCATCCGAGGATGAGCAGGCGTTGAAGGCGGCCCTGGACAGTGCGGTGCGCGCCAATCTCATCGTCGATGCGGCCGTGATTGATACCCGCGCCGCTGAATCCACCCCGGCGAGGTTGCGCGAGCAGATTCGGGCAGTCGGCCCGACCGTGCGACCTGATCTCGCTCGCCGCAAGCCTCTTTGAGATACCGTGTGAGACGTCATGTATATTTACGATAAATTCGATCAAACCATCGTCCGCGAACGGGTCGCCGCGTTCCGCGATCAAGTCGCCCGTCGCCTTGCCGGCGAATTGGACGAAGACCACTTCCGTCCGTTGCGTTTGATGAACGGATTGTACCTGCAGCTTCATGCCTACATGCTGCGCGTGGCGATCCCCTACGGCACGCTGTCATCGGCTCAACTTCGCCGATTGGCTTACATCGCCCGCAAGTATGACCGGGGTTACGGCCATTTCACCACGCGCCAGAACATCCAGTACAACTGGATCAAGCTGGAGGAAGCGCCGGATATTCTCTCCGACCTCGCCGACGTGCAGATGCACGGCATCCAGACGTCGGGCAATTGCATTCGTAATGTCACCGCCGACCATTTTTCCGGCGTGGCGGGCGATGAAATCGACGATCCGCGCGTGACCTCGGAAATACTCCGGCAATGGTCCACGTTCCATCCGGAATTCTCGTTCCTGCCGCGCAAGTTCAAGATCGCGGTGACCGGGGCTGCCCATGACCGCGCTGCGATCAAATTCCATGACATTGGCATCCAGGTCGTCCGCGGCCCGGATGGCGAAGTCGGCTATGCCATTTATGCCGGCGGCGGCATGGGACGCACTCCTGTTGTCGCGCCGTTGATCCGTGGGTATCTGCCGAAAGCGGAGCTGCTGTCCTATGTGGAAGCGATTCTGCGCGTCTACAATCGGTATGGCCGCCGCGACAACATCTACAAGGCGCGTATCAAGATCCTGGTGCGCGAGATCGGCGCGGCCGAATTCACGCGTCAGGTCGAGGAAGAGTGGAAGCTGATCCGCACGACCGGTGTTAATCTCCCGGCCGCGGAAGAAGCGCGCATTCGCCGCTTCTTCGCGCCGCCGCCTTACGACACCATTGCTGAGCCGGTGGCTTCATTGACACAGGCTAAGGCGGCATCGCCTGCCTTCGCTCGGTGGATCGAAACCAACGTGCATACGCATAAGGTTCCCGGTTACGCCATCGTGACGATCTCCCTGAAGCCACCCGGAGGTATTCCCGGCGACGCGAGCGCGGAGCAGATGGAAGCCATTGCCGATCTCGCCGATCGTTACAGCTTCGCTGAAATCCGCGTCAGCCATATTCAGAACCTGATTCTGCCGAATGTGAAGCAGGCTGATCTGTTTGCCATCTGGCAGGCCCTGGGCAAGATCGGCTTTGCCGATGCCAACGCCGGACTCATTGGCGATATTATCGCGTGCCCAGGTCTCGACTATTGCGCGCTGGCCAATGCCCGCTCGATCCCGATCTCCCAGGCGATCAGCGAGCGGTTCGCTGACCCGGCGCGGTCCGCCGAGATCGGTCCGCTGCAGATCAAGATTTCGGGCTGCATCAACGCCTGCGGCCATCACCATGCGGGTCATATCGGCATTCTTGGTGTCGATCGTGCCGGCGAGGAACTGTATCAAATCACGCTTGGCGGGGCTGCCGATCAGACCGCCGAAATCGGTGCTTTGATCGGCCCCGGATTCAAGTCGGCGGATGCCGTGGATGCGATCGAGCGTATTGTGGACACCTATCTCAAGCTGCGTCAGCCGGGCGAGGAATTCCTCGTCGCCTATCGCCGTCTGGGACAGGCCCCCTTTAAGGAAGCCGCCTATGGCCGTGCTTAATCTCGCCCCTGGCGAAACGCCTGTCGCGCGTCCCGACCCCTGGGTTCTGCTCGCGGACGGCGAGGCGCCGACCGTTGGCGCGCATGTGATTGTGCCGTTCGCGCGGTTCAAGGTTGAGCATAATGAACTCCTGGCCAAGGCGGCGGCCGTCGGCGTGGCCATCGGCGGTGCTGACGTCGTCGAGGAACTGGCGCCTTGGGTTGCCCGGTTGCAGTTGGTGCTGTTGCAGTTCGGTGTCTTCAAGGACGGGCGGCTGTTTACGTCGGCGCGTCTCTTGCGTGAACGCTTCGGTTTTCGCGGCGACCTGCGCGCCACCGGCGACTTCATCCCGGATCAGGCCGTGTTTTTGCTCCGCTCCGGCGTGACAAGCCTCGAGGTTGGCGAAGCGTTTCCGGTGGAAACCTTGGCCCGTGTCGTCCGCGCCTATTCGGTCCGCTATCAGCGCGCGCTCGATCCCCAGCCGGTGATCATCGACCAGCGTTTGCAGGGTAACGGCGCATGAACGTCGCAACGCAAACCACGACTCTTCAGGGTGCAGCCGAGAAAACCTCGGAGCCGAGTCATGCGCCCAGACTCAAGGAGTTGCGGCAGCGGTATGTCGATACAGGCATGGAAGATTTTGTCCGGGCCATGATCACGCGCGAATTCCCGGGCAAGATTGCCTTGGTGTCGTCGTTCGGAACCGAGTCCGCCTCGCTTTTGCATATGGTGGCCCAGGTCGACCGTGCGACGCCGATTATTTTTCTCGACACCGGCAAACTGTTCGGCGAGACACAGCGCTATCGTGAGCAGCTGGTGAATCATCTCGGCTTTACGGATGTGCGGCGCATATTGCCCGATCCGAAGGCGATCGCGGCGCGCGACCCGAAGGGTATCCTGTGGTCACAAAACCACGATGCTTGCTGCGCCTTGCGGAAAATTGAGCCGTTGGAAAATGCACTGAAGCCGTTCTCCGCCTGGTTCACCGGCCGGAAGGCTTATCAGTCGCCGACCCGTGCCCGGCTGCAGTTGGTCGAGTGGGAAGGCGGGTATTTCAAGCTCAATCCGCTCGTTACCGCATCCCGTGCCGAGATCGAGGACTATTTCCAGCGTCATGACCTGCCGCGTCATCCCCTTGAGGCGGACGGCTATCTGAGCATCGGCTGCATTCCGTGCACCACGCGCGTGGCGCCGGGCGAGGATGCCCGCGCCGGCCGTTGGCGTGGTACGGAAAAGACGGAATGCGGAATCCACGCGCCGCCCCTTGCGGAAATCGTGCCGACTTGCTGATAGGTGCCTGCGCGACAGGCATATGGCGAGCTTCGAACTCAAAGCGATAGACGAGGCGAGACACGGGCCGCCCGCACCGGGTATGATGCTCGTACTATTCTTTCGTCGGCATCAAAGAACCGAGAATCAATTATGACCGGTAAATTTCCGGCGGTGCGTCCACGACGCTTGCGAGCCGCGCCCTGGGTACGTCGGCTTGTGCGTGAAACCACGCTGACGGCTGCCGATCTGGTTCAGCCGTTGTTTGTGGTGGAAGGCAGCGGGATTGAGCGCCCGATCCCGGCGTTGCCCGGTGTCGATCATCTGTCTATCGATCGGTTGATCGAGACGGCCAAGAAGGTGCGTGATCTCGGCATTCCGGCTGTCGCTCTGTTCCCGGTGATCGCGGCGGAACTCAAAACCGCCGATGGGCGATTGGCGGTGGCGGCGGACGGCTTGGTGCCTCGGGCCGTGCGGGCGATCAAGGCCGCGGTGCCCGAGATCGGTATCATCTGCGACGTCGCCCTCGATCCCTACACCGATCATGGCCATGACGGACTTATTATCGACGGTAAGATCGCCAACGATGCGACCGTCGAGGTGTTGGTGCGTCAGGCACTGGTGCTGGCCGAGGCCGGCTGCGATGTCGTCGCGCCCTCGGACATGATGGATGGACGTATCGGCGCAATCCGAACCGCCCTCGAACAGGCCGGCCACACCGACACGATGATCCTGTCCTATGCGGTAAAATACGCCTCGGTTTTCTACGGTCCATTTCGCGCGGCCGTGGGATCGGCCTCGGCCCTGGGCGTGAAGGGCAAGCATACATACCAGATGGATGCTGCCAACCGTCAGGAGGCGTTGCGTGAAGTTGCGCTCGACGTTGCCGAGGGCGCGGATCTCGTCATGGTCAAACCGGGCATGCCCTATCTAGACGTCATCGCCGACGTGCGGGCGGCGGTTTCCGTGCCGGTGTTTGCCTATCAGGTGAGCGGCGAATACGCCATGTTGACCTCTGCCGCCGCCGCGGGTGCTTTCGATTTCCTGAGCGCGCTGCAGGAAAGTCTGATCGCCTTCAAGCGAGCCGGCGCAAGCGGCATTCTCACCTATGGCGCCTTGGCTATGGCGCGCTATCTTGCCGATCCGCAGCGCCGCGCGGACGAGATTTCTCATGGCCGGTGACCGACCGGCGAACGCCGGTCAATCTTCAGAGAGCGCGCCTCCGCGCGCCCCGGCGAACGCCGGTCAATCTTCAGAGAGCGCGCCTCCGCGCGCCCCGGCGAACGCCGGTCAATCTTCAGAGCGCGCGCCTCCGCGCGCCCCGGCGATGTTTCCGCTGATGCTCAATGTTACGACGATGCCGGTCTTTCTGATTGGCGGGACGGCCGGCCTCGGATATCGCTTGGACGCGATGATCGAATATGGCGCCGCGAATGTTCATGTTTTCGCGATTGCGCCTGACGCAGAGTTTGCGGCCCGCGCGGGCCGCAGACTTCAGGCCCGCTGGCCTGAGCCCTCTGATTTCGAGAACCTCCGGCCGCGCTTGGTGTTTATCGCCGACGTCGACGATGATCTCGCGGCGCGGTGGCGCCGCATGGCTCACGCGGTCGGCGGTCTTGTCCATGTGCAGGACCGCATTCCCCTGTGCGACTTTCATTTGCCGGCAATACTCCGCCGCGGCCAGCTACAGGTTACGGTATCCACGGATGGCTCCGCGCCTGGTCTGGCGCGCATTCTGCGTGATCATCTTGCCGCGCATGTTTTCGGTGCGGAATGGAGCGCGCGGGTCAACGAGGTGTCTTTGGCCCGCGATGGCTGGAGGCGCGAGGGATTGCCGATGGCGAAACTGGGGGAGGCAATCCTCAGTTTTATACGCACCCGAGGGTGGCTGACCTCTAAATGAAGAGATTGTCATCGGACCGCAGACTGACTGCCATGGTCTTGCCATGGCTTTCAGGCCAGGATGCACGGACAGCAGCAAGGATTTTTGTTGATGCGTAAGCTGACGTTCGGTGTGTGTCTTGCGGTGTGTCTTGCCGTTTTGACTGGCTCGGGGATGGCTAAGAATCTGGATGGTGGACCGGCGGATGTTGTGCCCGAGGCCATAGCCAAAGCGCAGGCCGAGTGTCGCGCACAGCCATATTCGATGTTGATTACCGTGCGCAATATCAGGGAAGCAAAAGGTTTCCTGACCATGGATATCCATGGCGACGACCCGGCGACCTTTCTCAAGAAAGGGACCAAGATTGGAAGGGTAAGGGTTTGGGCGACCAAAGGCGAGACGCAGGCTTGCGCTCCGGTGCCGCACCCCGGCCTTTATGGCGTAGGCATCTATCAGGACAAAAACGCGAACTTTATCTTGGACAAGGGATTGTTCGGCATACCGGCGGAGCCATACGGCGTTTCAAATGATCCGCCGATGCACTTTGGGCTGCCGAAATTCGCGGACTCTGCCGTGAAAGTGGAAGGGCCACTGACCCCGGTGACGATTACCCTGCACAACTGAGGATTGGTTGCCTCGCAGGCATGCTTAATGAATTGTTAACATCCCCTCTCCATGCTGCCCTCGGGACTCTTACTTGGGGAAGGCGTCAGCCCGTGGGCGCGCGCCGGTACGTCGGCAGGAAGGCAACGTGTTCATTTTCAAGGTCCCCGTTCTTGGCTGTTATCCCGCCATATCGGTTTGGCCGGGAATTTCCTTGCGTCGCGCGATGACGGCACGGTCTGCGGTCGCACTGAAACCGCTTCTGCGCGGCACGGTCTGTTTGGTCGCAATCGCCGTGATGGGATGCGGTCTATCCGGCTGTGTAACCTCTAGCCGCAGCGGGAAGGCGACACCGCCGGTTTCAGTCGCGGCGCTGTCACGACATGATGCCATGGACCCGCTGCTGGCCGCGCCGCCGCCCACGACGGCAGGTGATTCGAGCGGCTCGCACCGTGTTCCACTTGGTGCGTTGGCCCCTGCGGATTCGACCGGATCGCAACGGGTTCCCCTCGGTGCGTTAACCCCGGGAAGCGGCGTCGGGCCGGCGACGGTTGCGAGCGCTGGTAACCCGGCCGCGACAAGTCCGCCGTTGCTCATTGTGCCAAAGTCCACACTCCCCGCCATGCCGGCGCCGTCGAATGCTCCTCCGGCGGCGGTCGCGATGGCGGCTCCAACGCCGATGCCGCAGGCCGCCAATCCCTCAGTAACGACATCTGAGCCGGTAGCGGCATCATCCCCTTCGGCTGCGACAACAGCGACGATGGCGCCTTCCGCGCCTGTAGATTCCAAATACCCCGCTCATGTGGTTAAGGCTGGCGCGAATGCGCCGCCACCGGCCGCGCCTGCGATCAAATCGACGACATTGCCGAAGTTGCAACTTCCAACTACCACCGCCTCCACCGGAGCTGTGGCGGCAAAGGCACCGCCCCGTGGCATCGACAATGACGAAACGGTTGTGATTTCCTCGACCACGCCGGTTCCGATCGAGAAGTCTCGGGAATTCATACCTGCGCTGTTGTCGGAGGCGGGAACCGCCTCCGCAATGTCCAGCACAATGCCGGCAAGCACAGCTCTTGGCGCCGTGATCAATCAACCCATGTCGGCGGCGGAAAAGAATGTCGCCCAACGGTTTGAAGTTCTGAAGCGCCTGCTCGACGAAGGTCTCATCACACCCGAGGAATATACCCGTCATCGCAATGCCAATATCGGCGCCCTACTGCCATTTACCCGTGATCCTGCCGCCGTCGGGCTGGAGCGGCCAAGCGCCGACGCCGATGCCATCGTTGCCCGGCTGGAGGCTTTGCGCCGCGCCCTGGAAATGCGCGCCATATCCGCCGACCAGCATGCCTCGGAGCGGGCAATGATCCTGTCTGCGCTTCTGCCGACGACCCCCGATGAACGAACGGAAGCGCCGCCGCCACCCGGCAATGTCATTGAAGGCGCGGCCATGGTTGCGCACCTTCAGGTATTCAAAGGCCGCGGCCTCATTACCGCCGACGAGTTTGACGACGAACGCAAAGCCATCGATCAGTATTTGCGAACCGGCTCCTTTACGCCTCCGGCAGCAGTTGCGGATGCCAAAGCCGCCAAAAGCGAAAAGGACATGAAAAAGGCGGAATCGGATTCCGCCAAGGCGGCCGAAACGGCAGGCGGCGGTTCGTCCGATGTGGGCGAAATCACCGGGCCCGTGCTGCATCTCGCCTCGTTTCGGACCGAGGATGCGGCCAAGCGCGGCTGGCAGGAAGCGTTGGGACAAAACAAGGCGATTCTCGCCTCCTACCATCAGATCATTCGCAAGGTCGATCTCGGCGAGGGCAAGGGCGTGTTTTTCCGCCTTATGGCGGGGCCGTTCGCTAGTCTCTCCGATGCTGAAAGCACCTGTATCAAGCTCAAGGCCAATAACCAATTCTGCCGTGCCAGCGCCGATGGAAGTTGACGTCTGCGCTGTTTCCGCGACCGCTGCGGAAGTTCTTTTACGCCATTCCTGAAAATGCTCTAAGTTCGCATCTCTCGATTGATGCGGTGCGAGGTGAGCATGGCAAAAGTAGCGTTCATCGGTCTCGGGACCATGGGCTTTCCCATGGCCGGCCATTTGGCGGCGAAGGGTCATCACGTTACGGTCTTTAACCGTACGGCGGCCCGCACCGAAGCTTGGCTCACGCGCCACAAAGGGACCTCGGCGCCGACCCCCCGACAGGCCTGCCACGGCGCCGAGATTGCGTTTGCCTGCGTCGGCGACGACGCCGATGTGCGGGCGATCGTGAGTGGCGAAGACGGCATGTTGGCCGGACTTACCCCGGGATCGGTGATTGTCGATCACACCACCGCGTCGGCCGATGTGGCGAGATCCCTCGCATTGGAATGCGCGGGGCTTGGCGTTGGATTCGTCGATGCGCCGGTCTCCGGCGGACAAGCGGGTGCGGAAAACGGCGCCTTGACGATCATGTGCGGCGGCACCGAGGCAGACTATGCCAAGGCGGAGCCGACAATGGCGGTCTACGCCAAAGCCTGCCGCCGCATGGGGCCGGGCGGCTCCGGCCAGCTCACGAAGATGGTCAACCAACTTTGCATCGCCGGGCTTATCCAAAGTCTGGCCGAGGCCATGAACTTCGGCGTGAAAGCCGGACTACAGATGTCGGACGTCATCGATGTGATCGGCAAAGGCGCCGCCCAATCGTGGCAGTTGGACAACCGCGCACGCACCATGTGCGAAGGGCGATTCGACTTCGGCTTCGCTGTTGATTGGATGCGCAAGGATTTGCGTATCTGTCTTGATGAAGCGCGGCGCACAGGCGTGCATCTGCCGGTTGCTGCTTTGGTGGACCAGTTCTACGCCGCGATTCAGGCCCGCGGCGGAGGACGCTGGGACACATCGAGCCTGATGGCGTTGTTGCAGGACGTCTAGTGGTCCGGTTCTAATATTTGCATTCCGGTTCGGTGGGCAATCTTGCGCATGGGAGATTCAAAGGACAGCTAGAGTGCCGAGCCTAACGTGGGGTCGCCGGATAGTGCGTCACTGCAAATTTGGTTGGTCATTCTTAACGTCGGTTTCGAATGCCCCAAGACCGTAATCCCCATTAATCGTGGTTCGGTGTACGCACCGGGAATATTTGGGATCGTTGCCGCTCACCGCATGGATGAACCGCCAATTGTCCCAGACGGCCATGTCCGTCAATTTCCATTTGTGCCAATAGGGAACCATCTTCGCGTAGATTTCCTGGAAGAGAGTTTCGAGCAACGCATCGCCTTCCGGGTCTTCGTGCCCTTGAATCCCCGCGGCTTGAAAGGGGGAAGCATGCAGGACATGTTCGCCTGAGCTACGCTTCCAGATTGCGGGATGGATCGATCGCGGTGCCTTCTCGACTTCCTCGAACAGCCTCCACGCTTCGTCCTGAAGGCGGACCTGTCGGAACTGCTTGGGCAGTCCGAAGCGCTGGTTCATGAACATCAGCTTGGTCTGATAGATGATTTTTAGGTCCTCGAATTTGGCGCGCAACTCCGGAGCGATCGCATTGTAGAGTTGGATACCGTCGGCAAATCCCGTCAATCCGCCTTCCGGTGGATTGACGACCACACGAAGCACGCCTCCACGATTGAGTGCGCTGGAGTAACAAGCATCAAAGTGCCAGGAAAGCCAGCCACTCGTCATCTTGCCATCGATTTCGAAGATATTGTCGTCGCCTGGCTCGTTGTTGAACTTAAGGACGCCAGGCATTGCGTCCCCGTCCACACGCGACACCTTTTCTAATGCGACGTTCTGGAGCGGCCCGATGATGTTACTGAGGGCGACAAGCATCTTGTCGCATGGTTCGACATCTTCGAAAATGATCAGGCCGCGGTCCTCGAAAATATCTTTGATCCGTTTACGGACGCTTTCGTCCTCAACTGTATCCCAGTTGACGCCGGTTATTCTCGTCCCGAAAGGAAGGTTGTCCGCCAGCGGCCTTTCTTGAATTGATGCCATTCCCAACCTCCCCAGTAGTCCGATTGAAACATTCGCATCCCGGTTCGGCAGGCTGTCTTGCGGATGTTAGAATCGGACTATCAGCCTTGTTTTCTTGAAATCAGGTTTGTCTTCGGACGTCTCTGAATTGTGCGCTTCTCGCCAATCGTCCGAAAGGCCACTTTTCGGGCAGTGGTGGCCAGGTAATCGCCGCGCCTTATCGTCCGCTGGTCACCGGGGGCGGGGGGCTAAGCGCATCGATCTCGGCAATGTCTTCCGCTGTCGGGCGCCAGGCAGCCGCTTTCACGTTGGTTTCCAACTGTTCGGGCTTGGTGGCTCCGGCGATGACGCTGGAAACATAGGGCTTGGCCAGCAGCCAGCCGAGGGCAACACCGAGGATGGGGTAGCCTTTCGTGGCGCACCATTTCTGCAAGGTGTCGGCCAGTTTAAATTTGGCATCGCCGAAGTAGCGTTCCACCGCTGCCGGAGCTTTTTTCTTCAAAGTGTTTATGCGCGAGCCGGTCGGAAGTTCTTCGCCGTATTTGTATTTCCCCGTCAGCAATCCGCTTTCTAAGGGGAAGTACGGGATGATGCCCACTCCATGTTTCTGACATGCGGGGACGACATCGGACTCGATCGTGCGGGTGATCACGCTATAGCGGTTCTGCGCCGATATGAACGGCACGAGCGTGTTCACATCCGCCGTCCAGGCGGCATCCGCGACTTCCCAGCCGCTGAAGTTGGAATGGCCGATATATCTGACCTTGCCCTGTCGCACGAGATCGTCCAGCGCCCGCAAGGTTTCGGCGATGGGAGTGGACGCGTCCGGTCCGTGGATCTGATAGAGATCGATATAGTCGGTGCCCAGACGCCGTAAGCTCGACTCCACCGCGCGCATGATGGCGTCGCGGGATCCACCCGCCTGAAGATGAGGCGTGTTGCCCATGGGCAGGCCGAATTTGGTCGCGACCAGAACTTGCTGGCGATGCGTGCCGAGGGCGCGACCGAGCAACTCTTCGGACTTGCCTTGTCCGTAGGCGTTTGCCGTGTCGAACAGGGTGATGCCGAGGTCGATGGCTTTGTCGACCACGGTCTGGGTGGCCGCGGCATCAATGTAGTCGCCAAAGCTATTACAGCCGAGACCGACCGCGGAGACCTTGAGGCCTGAACGTCCAAGGGCACGCTGTTCCATATTTTCGTCCGCTCCGGGATTGGGGAAGGCCGAGAGACTACGTCCGGATCGTGCAATCGTCCACCCCGGCCACGATCCTGTAAGTGCAATATCAGGCGACCCGGCGGCGGAACATGTTCGCGGCCAGTGTTGCGGTGACGGCCCCGATGATGGCCATGGGCCAGATATTGGCGAATGCGGTCGCAAGCGGCATGTCTTGCAGAAAGATGCCGCGGCTGAGGATGAGGGCGTACCGCAGCGGGTTGGCGTAGGTGAGAATCCCGAGCCAGCCGGGCATGTTGTCGAGGGGCGTCGCCAGTCCCGACAGGATGGACAGAGGCATGGTTGTGCAGAATGAGGCGATCATCGCCTGTTGCTGGGTCGTGGCGAAGGTCGAAATCATCAACCCTATGCTCGTCGCGGAAACGAGGAATATCACCATCCCCAGGACGAGCACCAGGATATCGCCACGAATAGGGATGTGGAAAATGATGACGCCGAGAACAGCAAGTAGCAGTCCTTCGCCAAAGCCAAGAAGGGCAGGGGGCACCAATTTGCCGATCAGCAGTTCGAAGGGCGTCAGTGGCGTGACAAGGAGTTGTTCAAATGTGCCTAATTCGCGCTCACGGGCGATAGACAGGGCTGAGACCATCATGGTGATGATCAATGCCAGCACGGAGACCAGCCCCGGTACGATGTACCATTTACTGTCCAGGCTGGGGTTGAACCAGGCACGGGTAATCAGGCGTGGCACAACCTGTTGACGGGCTGCCGGCGACGAGTTGCGGGAGGCTTGTTCCAGGGAGAAGTCCTCAATGATGCCGTTAACGTAGGACAGCGCAACCAACGCGGTATTGGATTGTCGTCCATCAATAACCAATTGGATGGTCGGCGTGTGGTTTGTCGCGAGATCGCGGCTAAAAGTCGGGCCGATATGGAGCACGGCCAGCGCGCGTTCCGCTTCGATCAACGGTGGAATCTCATGCGATGTGGTGACGCGCAGGACCGGCTCAAACGCGTCCGAGGCAGTGAATCGTGCAATGAGTTCGCGGCTTGCGAGGCCCATATCCTCGTTGTAAATCGCAATCGGCGCTTCATGCAGGTCGTAGCTCGCAGCATACGAAAATACAAACAGCTGCATGATTGGCGGCAGAATCAAAATAAGGCGCGTTCGCTTATCGCGCCAAACCGCGAGGATTTCGCGCCGTATCAATGCCGTGATGCGGCGCAGCGAATGGGCCCAGGTGGTGGTCGGGAGATCGGTCATTCGAGATTCCGTTTGGTCGCGACAGCCGTAATGGTCAGGAGTACCGCGGCCATCAATGCCAGAACCGCCAAGTCCGGCAGAATCACCGACCAGACGTTGCCGACCAGGAACAGGGTCTTGAGAATATCGACGAAATAGCGGGCCGGCAGGACGGTTGTGACCCAACGGACAGCCGGGACCATCGAGCGGATGTCGAAGATAAAGCCCGATAATAGGAACGCGGGCAGCATCGAGGACGTCAGTGCCACGATCGAAGCTGTGAATTGGTTGCGTGTAAGGGTCGATGCCATGAGGCCGATCCCAAGAACAACCAGCATGAACACGCTCGATGACAGCAACAGGAGTAGGTACGACCCCGCGAAAGTCAGGCCGAAAACAGTCAAGGCGAAGATGGTGCTCACGGCCATGCCGGCCATGCCCAACATGAAATACGGAATGAGCTTTCCAAGGAGAAGCTCAGTGCGGGTGAGGGGGGTGGTCAGCAGCGCCTCCATGGTGCCGCGTTCCCATTCCCGCGCGATGACGAGGGCCGTGAGAAATGCGCCGATGGTGGTCATGATGAGAGCGATTAGACCGGGCACCATGGACACGTGGCTGTCGAGCGCCGCATTGAACCAGACTTGAAACTGCACGTTGACGGGGGTGGGGGTGCTGCCCGGGTCGACATGCTCGCGCCCGACCAGCCACACCGCCCAGACACCTTGGATATATCCTTCGAGCAAGCGGGCTGTGTTGGAATCGGTGCCATCGACGATGACTTGTATCGCTGCGTTCGCACCGCCTCCGTTGACGCGTGCGCCGAAATCATCGGCGAAAACGATGATGGCCTTGACCACACCCGACCGGAGTGCCGCCGCAGCTTCCGTGCGGTTCGCTGCAACCTGCGGAACGACGTAGGGTGTTGCCCGCAATGCCGCCAGAAAATCCCGCGCTTCCGGTGCCGACGTCTCCATGACGACCGCCACCCGCTGTTGGCGGGCGTCGAGCGAGACGCCGAATCCGAATAGTACCAGCATGATGACCGGGAGGATGACAGCGACGATAATGCTGGATGGATCGCGCAGCACTTGGAACCACTCCTTGCGGAGAAATCCGAGCAGGCGTTGTCGATTGACGGCTATGGCCCCAAAACCGCTTTTCATTGTGGATTGTCCCGGTCATAGGCTTCCACGAGCGCGATGAAGGCCTGTTCGAGGCTGCCGCCCTCGGGATCATGAGCGGTCCTGATGTCTTCGGGTAGTCCGAGGGCGATCATCTTTCCGCGGTAAATAATCCCCAAGCGATCGCAGTACTCGGCCTCGTCGATGAAATGACTTGTCACAAGCACAGTCATGCCGCTATCGGCCATTTCATTAATACGGTCCCAGAACTCCCGGCGCGTGACGGGATCGACGCCGGAGGTGGGTTCGTCGAGAAACAAGATCGCCGGGCGATGGATGACGGCGCAGGCGAGTGCCATGCGTTGCCGGATGCCGAGGGGGAGTCGGTCGCAGGATTCGTTGCGATACCCTGTGAGCCCATAGCTCTCGACGGTTTCCGCGATGCGGACGACCATCTCCCGGTTGGACAACCCATAGACCTGCGCGGCGAATTCCATATTCTGCGACACGGACAGGTGTCCCAGGTGAGCAAACTTCTGAGCCATGTATCCGATACGTCCGCGTGCCACCGCGCGAGCGGTGCGCAAGTTAAATCCGGCAACCCGGGCCTCGCCTGACGTCGGGACCAGAAGACCGCACAGCATCTTGAACGTTGTGGACTTGCCGGCGCCATTGGGGCCGAGGAGTCCGAAAATCTCGCCGCGAGCGACGGAGAATGAGATGCGATCGACAGCCGTGAACGAATCAAAGCGACGCGTGAGATTGTGGGTCTCGATGGCGGCGCCCGCGGCAGACTCGGCGTTTTCGGCAGCATGCGGTTTCACCGGCGAGGGTGCCGCGAGGTGGCGCTGAGGCAACATCGCGAGATAAGCATCTTCAAATTGCGGCGTTGTCGCGATCGCCGTCAGTCCAAGGAGTGGTCCCGACATTGCTGTCGGTGGAGATTGGGCGTCATTTGTCATCAGGCGCAGGGACCGGCCCTGAATCTGTCCGTCGGTGACTCCCGGCAATGCCATGGCCGCACGCTGGAGATCGCGCTTGCGGGCGGTGGTCCCCGCCGTCGATAGCGCCATTTTCCAGGTCCGTCCGGCGACGCGTCCGATGAGGTCCGCGGGCGGACCTTGATAGAGCATCGACCCATCATGAAGCAGGATGACGTCGTCGCAGCGGGCCGCCTCATCGAGATAGGCCGTGCTCCAGAGGACGGCGATCCCCGTGCCGATAAGGCTCTGCACCATTTGCCATAGGTCCCGCCGCGACAGCGGATCGACGCCGACGCTCGGCTCATCCAGCAGCAGGATTTCGGGTACGACAACCAACGTACAGGCAAGCCCCAGTTTCTGCTTCATCCCTCCGGAAAGGTTCCCTGCGAGACGTTTGGTGAATGGTCCGAGGTTCGTGAAGGCATGGAGCCGCTCGAACGTTGTCACGCGGGCGGTAGCGTCGAGGCCGTGGAGGTCGGCATAGAGATTCAGATTTTCTTCGACGGTTAGATCCTCGTAGAGACCGAATTTCTGCGGCATGTAGGAGATGCGGGTGGACTGTGTCGTCACATCGCCTTCGTCCGGCGTCATCAGAGATGCAAGGACTCGAATCAACGTCGTTTTGCCGGCGGCATCCGGCCCTACCAGCCCGGTGATGCGGCCAGGCGCCAGCATCCCGCTGACACCTTTCAAAGCCTCCACGCGTGGGCCGGCCTCGGTGGCGAACGACTTGCGGAGGCCGGTGAAACGCAAGCCTGACATGGCGCGATCTCTATCAGCGCTTCGCCGGAATCGTGACCGTTACCGGCATGCCTTGGCGCAAGGCAAGATCGGGCCCATCGACAACGATCCGAAGTCGATAGACCAGGTCAGTTCTTAACTCGGGCGTTTCGACGGCTTTGGGCGTGAATTCAGCGGTCGGTGAAACAAAGCCGATGGTTCCCGGGTAGGTCTTGTCGCCGGTCGCATCGGAGGTGATGGAGACCTTCGTACCAGGTGCGACCCGGCCCAGGTCAGGCTCCGCAGCATAGGCCCGCACCCATACAGGTGTGGTCAGGGCGAGGGTGAGCACAGGCGCCATGGTGCTGGCCATGGCGCCTGGCTCGCGGATGCGGGTTACGATGGTCCCGGCGGCCGGGGCGACAAGCACAGTCTGGCTCAAACGGTAATGAGCCAATGCGGCTGATGCGACTGCGGCTTCTGCGGTACCGCGCGCGGCGTCGATATCCTCGGGCCGGGAACCTTGCACCATGGCGTGGAGTGCCGCTTGACGCGAGGCAAGAGTCGCTTGCGCGACTTTGAGGTCGCGGCGCGCGTCATCAACGGTTTGCGGCGAAACGTTGCGCTCGCGGAGCAGGGCTTCGCGGCGGGAGAAGGTCGTCTCGGCGTTGGTCACTCGGGCCTGTGACTCGGTGACCGCTGCGCGCGCGGCATCGATATCCTCGACGCGGTTTCCATTGGTCGCCTTGGACAGTGCCGCATTCGCCGCGACTGCGGCTGCATCAGCTTGAGCTGCAGCATGGCGGTAGGATTCATCATCAAGGCGCGCCAGCACTTGGCCTGGGGTTACGGTTGCGCCTTCGTCCACCAGGACCTGCTGGATCGGTCCATCAACCGGAAAGGCCAAGTCCACCTGCCGGATGTCTACGTTCCCATACAGAGTAATCGGCCCATTACTCCGTTTGTCGTGGGCAAAGTACCAGACCGACAGGGTAACTAGAGCGATGGCGAAAATGGCGATCAGACGAAGACGGCGTGACGGCATGCACAGGACCCCCGGGCTCAACGTGTGCGAACCTTGCTACGGTTGTCGCCCGTTTGGAAGCCCTTATGCGACACTGTATATCATATTGAAATCGGTTCGTTTTGCCCTATCTGACAGGTTCATATCATTGATATCCGTCAACGAACCTGCCCAGGAGGCATTCATGATCACCGTGCGCAAGAGTGAAGATCGCGGCCATTTCGAGATTGACTGGCTGGACAGCCGTCACAGCTTTTCCTTCGGTGAGTACTATGACCCCCGTCACTTGGGGTTCTCCATGCTGCGCGTGATCAACGAAGACAAAATCGCCCCCGGCGGTGGCTTCCCCACGCATCCCCACCAGGATATGGAGATTGTCACCTACGTGCTGGAGGGCGAACTGGAACACCGGGACAGCCTGGGCACGGGCTCGATCATCCGTCCGGGCGAGGTACAGCGCATGAGCGCCGGAACCGGTATCCGCCATTCAGAGTACAACCCGTCGTCCGAACACGCTGTGCGCTTGCTGCAGATATGGCTGATTCCCGACAAAAAGGGCGTGGCGCCAAGCTACGAACAGAAGTCGTTCTCCGCCAACGAGCGTCAGGGCCGCCTGCGTCTGGTGGCGTCGTCGGATGGCCGGGACGGTTCGGTCAGTCTGCATCAGGATGCGAAGCTCTATACTACGCTGTTGGCGGCGGGGGAGAGAGTCACGCTTCCGCTCGACGCAAATCGCGCTGCCTGGGTTCAAGTCGCGAAGGGAACGCTCAGCTTAAACGGGGCGACCTTGTCGGCCGGTGACGGCGCCGCGGTAACGAAGGAGGCGCTTCTTGAACTGGCAGCCAATGACAATGTCGAGGTCCTGGTGTTCGACCTGCCGGCACCGCAATAAGGGCATATATTCTAGCAATTGCTGCTCGTGCTCCCGTATGCCACTTGATTCAAGTATGGCGTCTTGCGGGCGCGGAGTAGCGATTGCCGGAAAATGCTTTAGTCAAAGGGTAGGGCGCGGGTAGGATGGTTTCTCGTCCTATCCTGCCTGTGCCGCCTTTTGTCCGGGAAAAAATGCGCTGATGGCCGATGTTCTGTTCTATCCGCCTTTTCCCGGTCGCCCGCAGCTGTTCGATCAGCTTTACCGCAGCCTCTGGAACTTCCTGCCGGCCCTGTCGCGGATCGACCGCCTGATTTTTCCTTACGCCGGGGACGACTTTGCGCTGCTCGACGCCGAGCAATCCTTGCATATGGCCGCAGCCTATATGAGCCGTGACTTTGATCCGGCCATAGCGAACTATGCGCCGCGCTATGCCGGCAAGGTCGCTTTTGTCGCTGACGATGGGCTCGATCCGGCCCGCTACACCGCGCCGTTAAAAGGAATCATCGTCTGGTCGACCCAGAATCCGGCCGCGGTTGCTGCGGCACGTGCGATCGCCGCGCGAACCGGCGCCGAAGTCGTTCACGCGGACCCGATGACGGTTCAGCAGGAAACCCTGGAAGTCATCGCTTTTGTCTACAAGATGTTCGCCGCCGATGAACTCAGCCGCATGTTGGCTGATTCGGCGAATGTCTTTTATCGACGCATGGCGGTGTTGGAGAACCGGCCGATGAGCGTCTTCGGCAACGGCCCTTCGCTGGGCGCGGTTGTCGAGCAACGGCGGGATCCCGGACCGACGGTGCGCGCCGTGTGCAACTCGACGATTGGCGATGAGGCAGCTCTGGCGCACCTCAAACCCGAAATTCTCTTTTGCGGCGATCCCATCCAGCATTGCGGGTGTTCGCTCTATGCCGGTCGCTTTCGCGCCGATCTTGCGATGGCGATGGCTGATCCGGCGCGGCTTCTGATCACACAACTCGGCTATCTCCCTTATTTCAAGGAAGTGATTCCGGCCGTGGCTCATGACCGGATTGTCGGGATCGGTCTTGATCGTCGCCGGACGTTCAACGTCGACCTGAAACAGGAATTCGTCGTCGCTGCGACCGCCAATGTATTCACCATGCTGGTCTTGCCCGTGGCCTTCACGCTCTCGCGGGCCGTGGATATCTACGGCTGCGACGGAATGCCGTTTGCGCAAGCGTCAAAGCCATGGAGTCACGCCAACGAAGGCGACTACATGAACAAGATGGCGGTGACCCACCGGCTCCACCCAGGGTTTTGGCGGCGCAACTACGAGGAGGAATTCGCAAGCTATTGCCAGGACATGGAAGACATCCTCTCGGTTGCAGAGAAGAAGGGATGTACAGTGCGCTCACGCACGCCTTCTTATGTGCCCGCTCTCGCAAAACGTTACGTCGAACAATAGGTTAACGACCTATTCGCTGAGCGCATTTCTGCCCTGCACAATAAGTATACATAGCATATAATATGCCTTGTATACGAATTTGGTCGGTGGTATTTGTATGCTCATGTCAGACGATAAGCCCTATTCCATCACCCTGGAAATTTTTGAGGTCTTTCGCAGCATCCGCCGCGAATTCGATGCCCGCGCGCGCGCGCTCGGTTTCACGCAAGGCCAGTGGCGGGTGCTCAATTATCTCGGCCGGAACGAGGGTATCAGCCAGGTCGGTCTGGCTGACATGCTCGACATGCAGCCCATCTCTCTCGGCCGGGTGCTGGATCGTATGGCAAGCAACGGTCTGATCGAGCGTCGGCCCGACCCCCATGACCGGCGAGCCATGAAGCTTTTCTTGACCCCGGCCGCTGGCCCCATGCTCGACGTCCTTCGTGCCACCGGTGAGGATTTGCGCGGAATTGCGACGCGCGATCTCAGCGAGAGGGAACAGGAAACGTTGATCGCGCTGCTCGCCCGGATGCGGCGGAATATTGAGGCATCAAACGATCAACCCAATGCTGCGCACGGGCAGCGATTTCGCGCTGGCGCCGTCGCCGACGCTGTGAGGCCAGTATGAACATCGAACGTCCAATCATCAGTGCGGCCTTGCGCGCGGAAAGGCCGGCCAGGCTAGATCCTGTGCTCATTCGGCGTTTGGCCATTGTCGGCGTGCCTGCACTGGTTCTGATTATCGGCGCCGGGCTCTACATTCTGGGCGGCCGTTACGTCGACACGGACGATGCCTACGCCAAGGCAGACTTCGCCTCGGTGACGCCGGGGGCTTCGGGCGACGTGACGGAAGTGCTTGTGACGGAAAACCAAGCCGTGACCAAGGGCCAGCCGTTGGTCAAGCTCTCGGACGATGAGTATCGCATCGCCGCCGCCGCCGGTGAGTCCTCGGTGGACTCCGCAAAGAACACGATCGAAAGCAATCGCGCGCAATACCGGCAGAAGGTCGCATCTCTGGCGATGGCGCAAACAGACTCCGATTTCGCCGCGCGTGAGCTGAAACGCCAATCGGCGCTCGCGGCGAGCAACAATGTCTCGATTTCGCGGCTCGACGAAGCGCGTCACGCCTATGAATCCGCTCAGCAGAAGATAGCGCTGCTTAAAGAGGAAGAGGCTGAATTCCTTGCCAAGCTGCAGGGCAATCCGGATTTGCCCGTCGAACAGTATGCGAGCTATCAGATGGCACTCGCGAACAAGGCTGGAGCCGAGTACATGCTCTCTCGCACGACGGTGTTCGCGCCGTTCGACGGCATTGTTAGCCACTTGCCGAAACCCGGCGACTACGGCCGTACCGGTGTGCCGCTTCTCAATATCGTCTCCACTCGCCGCGTTTGGGTCGATGCCAACTTCAAGGAAACGCAGTTGACCTATATGCGTCCGGGCCAGTCGGTCGACGTCAGCGTGGATACCTATCCCGACCACGTTTTCCATGGCCACGTCGAAAGCATCGCCCAGGCCAGCGGCTCCGAGTTCGCGTTGCTGCCGGCACAGAATTCCACCGGCAACTGGATCAAGGTGGTACAGCGCATTCCGGTACGCGTCGCCATCGATCAGCAACCAAGTGATGGTGGTCCCGTGCTCCGCTCCGGTATGAGCGTGATCGTCGATGTCGATACGGGCTATCGCCGTCTTTCACGGTGGTTTGGAGCCGGCAACTCCTAACGACATTCGGCAGCTCCTAGGCAATAACCATGCCCCCGGTTACTGATGGTCGACGGATTCTGATCACACTGGTGGTCTGCCTTGCGTCGGTGATGCAGGGCCTGGACGGTACGATCACCAATATCGCGCTGCCCTTTATGCAGAGCACGTTTGCCGCCTCTCAGGACCAGATTGCCTGGGTGATCACGTCCTATGTCGTCGGCGCCGCCGTTATGATCGCCATTAGCGGGTACATGGCCGACCGTTTCGGGCAGTTGCGCGTGTTTGTGTTTTCGGTTGTTGGTTTCACCGTCACTTCCGTTTTGTGCGGCACCGCGCAATCGCTTTCGCAAATAGTGTTGTTCCGCCTCATTCAAGGTCTATGCGGCGCCTGTGTGGTGCCTCTCTCCCAGTCCGTACTGCTTAATATTTGGCCGCGGGAGAAGCATGGCCAGGCCATGGCCATATGGGGGATGGGTGTAACGCTTGCACCCATTCTTGGGCCGACCCTTGGTGGTTATCTGACGGATACACTCAACTGGCGTTGGGTGTTCCTGGTCAATATTCCGTTCGGCATTATTTGTACGATTGGGCTCCTGATCCTTCTTCCCGATACGCAGCGTCAGGCGGGGAAGTATTTCAATGCGAAGGGTTTCGGATATATCGCTGTTGCCCTATGTGCCTTGCAGTTGGCGCTCGACCGCGGACAGACCCTTGATTGGCTGGACTCACGGGAAATCGTTATTGAGTTCTTGACCGCCGCAGTCTGTTTCTACCTGTTCCTCATGGACATGTTCACGGCCAAGCGGCCGTTCATGGACCCGATCATTTTCCGCGATCGGAATTTTGTCATTGGAATCATCCTGACCTTCTTAAGCGGTTTCGTATTGTGGTCGGTCATGGTGCTCTGGCCCAACATGCTGGAAACCCTTATGGGATACCCGGTTCTTACCGCCGGTATGCTGATGTTGCCGCGCGGTGTGGGCGCTATGGTCGCCATGGGCGTCGCCGGGAACATCGTCAAGTCCGTCGGTGTCCGGCCAATGATGCTGATCGGAATTTCATTCACCGTTTATTCCTATTGGCTGGCATCAGGATTCACGTTGGATACGGACGCCATGCGTCTTGCGATGGTCGGTTTTGTGCAGGGGGCTGGCACTGGGCTTATCTTCGTGCCGATCAATGCGTTGACGTATTCTACACTCGACAACCGCTATATGACGCAGGCGGCGGTATGTTTTAGCCTCGTGCGGAATGTGAGCACCAGCATGGGTATTTCCATCATGGTGACGTTGTTTTCGCACAATGCGGTCGTCAATCACGCGGTCCTCTCGGAAGCGATCAACGTCTTCAGCCCTGGCCTCCGAGGCTTGGTAACGTCGGCTGCGAGCACGGTCTCGCCGGCTGCGCTCGCGGCGCTGGAGGGCGAGGTCGCCCGTCAAGCCGCAATGACAGCGTATTGTGATAACTTCCGCTTTATGGCTTATACGCTGGCGGCGCTGTCAGTGCTTGTGATCCTGAGCCGTCCCGGAAAAAACGCGGCCGCTCCGATCATTCACGAAATATAAGCGGCGTGATTCGCGCGCTACGCCGTCAGGCTTTTTGCGGCTAATTCCTGAACGTCATTCGAGAGGCCCGGGTGGGCGGCGATGCCTTCCAGCGCAGCGCGCATCTGCGCCTGACGTTCTGCGCCGAACCGGCGCCATCGCGTCAGCGGCGCCACCAACCGCGCAGCGGTTTGTGGATTGAAGCCATCGATAGCCGTGATCTGTGCCGCGAGGAACCGATAGCCGGCACCGTCCACGGCGTGAAAGTTGACCGGATTGGCGTTGGCGAACGTGCCGATGACCGCGCGGACCTTGTTGGGATTCTTGAGATCGAATGCCGGATGCAGCATGAGGCGCTGAACCGTCGCGAGGGTTCCGGGAAGGGCGGCGCCGGCCTGGACGGCGAGCCATTTGTTGGCGACAAGGTGATCGTCCTGATAGGTGCGATAGAAGGTCGCAAGCGCGTCCTCCCGCGCCGGGGCGGCCAGATTGGCAAGCAACGTCAGCGCCGCCATGCGGTCGGTCATATTGTCGGCTTGGTCAAAGGCGTTCTTGACCAGGCGCGTCGATGACTCCGTTTCGAGCGTCGCGAGGTATCCCAGAGCGCAGGCCTTGAGAGATCTCCGGCCCATGCCGTCCGCGTCCGGCTGGTAGGGGCTGTTATCGCGGAGACTGTTGTACAAATCGCGGAGTTGGCTTTCGAACCGGTTTGCCACGGCGCGCTGCAGGTTGCGGCGGGCACGATGGAGGGCCGGCGGGTCCTCAACGTCCATGCGGGAGGCGAGATAGTCCTCGCCAGGCAATGCGAGCAGTACGGCCTTGAAGGCGGGATCGAGGGCGCCATCGGCGATTACAGCGCCCATGGCACTGAGGAAATCTTCGTCATGCGCGTCCGGTTGTTCTGCCAGTAATGCGGCGGCGGCGCGGAGAATGACGTTACTGGCGTAATCTTGTTTGGCATCCCAGCGATTGAAGGCGTCACTATCACGGGCCATGAGAAAAGCGCGGTTGCGGCCGGACAGCACTTTGTTCTGATGCTTGGCGCGGACGATCACCGGCGCGGAAAATCCACGATTGAGGGATGGCAACGGTTCATCGGTCACATCGACGAATACGAAACGCTCCTCGGGTTTGCGCAGATTAAGAACCAGAGTTGACGGACTCGATTGGCTGTTGTCGGCGAGCTTGAGGGAAATATCCTTACCGTCAGGACCAACGAGGCCAACGGCGAAGGGAATATGCATGGGGGCCTTGATCGGCTGTCCGGGCGTGGGCGGGCAGTTCTGGCGCACGGTGAGCGCGTAGATCCGCGCCTTGGCGTCATATATTCCGTCCGCTTCGATGACCGGCGTGCCCGACTGCCGATACCACAGGGCGAACTGATCGAGATCGAGGCCCGATGCATCTTCCATGGCCGCGACAAAATCCTCGCATGTGACGGCCTGTCCGTCGTGGCGGGCAAAATACAGATCCATGCCCGCGCGGAACTTCTCGCGTCCAAGTAGGGTTTTCATCATGCGGATGACTTCCGCGCCTTTCTGGTAGACGGTTGACGTGTAGAAGTTGTTGATCTCGATATAGCTTTCCGGACGCACGGGGTGGGCAAGGGGACCGGCGTCTTCGCGGAACTGTACGGCGCGCAGGCCGTCGGCATCGTCGATACGTTTCGTGGATGCCGAACGGACGTCGGCGGTGAACTCCTGGTCGCGGAAGACGGTCAGGCCTTCCTTGAGGCTCAGCTGGAACCAGTCGCGACAGGTGACGCGGTCGCCGCTCCAGTTGTGGAAGTATTCATGGCCGATGATGGACTCGATCAGATAATAGTCCAT
>SCTM01000220.1 GCA_004297485.1 Rhodospirillaceae bacterium | reverse complement strand
TCGCCCTTCCGATACAAAGCCATAGACGATGAGCAAAAAACTGATCACTGAATCATATTTTCCTGAATCATATTTTCCTGTCGTAGTGCATTACTGCGACAGGGATTTGCCCGAGACCGTCGCCTCGCCGAGTGATATAAGAGAGGGCATCTCTCTTGTCGTTGTTAAGACAGCCGCGCACCAGCGACTAGCGTCACCATATAACATTGGGTGTCGCTGCAACCTTTGTGTTTCGGCGCGGCGGATATTCAGGATCGTCTGTCCTGACTGCGGCAACAAACGATGCCCGAAAGCATCCGATCATCGGTTGGCCTGCACGGCTTCAAACGCGCCAGGACAACTAGGCAGCATATACCGCTAAACCAACATATGCGAGGAGCCGCAAAATTCTAATTGTAGCGATAGCACGCAAGTGTTAAAGTGCGCTGCGCAATTATCGTGCGCTATGAAAGGAGACGTTCTGTTGTCGCATCATCTGATTACGATCAAGGTTCCAGTTCCGGCAAACTCGATCTCTGGCGCGTCCAAGGTTATGACGGGCTACGCGGCCGAACTGGAAGCTCTCAAAGCCAAGCTTCCGGACGGCCACGAATGGGACGATCACATCTCGAATCCCCGTCCGGCAGGGACGACAACCCGCAAAACGATGGAGGAGAAGATCAAGGAGGCCGTCGAAACCGACCGTCGCCAACGCCCCGGCGGCCATCGCCAAGCGGCCGAATAACCGAGGGAGGGACTGGCTCAGGCCGGTCCTTTCTCGTTTCAGTCGGGGTAAAGCCATTGACCGCATCAACGCTCATCGCAGCAGCCCGCGCGATCTGGGATCGCGGCAGGACGAAGCCGCCGACGTTTGACGAGCTTTCTTCGAACCAAAAAGCTGACCTGATTGCCGATGCGGCAGCATGCCTGGAGTCGACTGCGGGCCGAAGTGCGGCATGGGACCGCGAACTCGACCAAATCCTCGGCAATGAGAGAAACCTTGACATCCGCCTAAGGCGGATCAATTCTAAGCGGCGTAGGGGCAAGAAAGACCTGCCGCACCATGATCCGCCGCTGCTCAGAGCCAACCTGCAATAAGCTGCTGCCAGCGAAGCTGCGGCCGGAACAGCGATTTTGCTCCGGAGACAGGTGTCGCCGACGGTATCAACATCGGGCATTGGGTCGCGCTGTCGTGGCCTATGAAACTCTGATGAAATGGCGTCGCACACGAGGCCGCAAAAATGTTGTTGGGGGAAGAGGACGGCTAGGCGACTTGTCTGTGCTGGTTGACAAGTGGATACGCGAAGATCGGGAAATTCGCGAAAAAGCGGCGGAACAATGATTGAGATACCAGAGCAATGGTCCTGCCTGTATCGCCATTTTGATAAAGACGGGGCCTTGTTATATGTTGGGATTGCAATCAACCCAATGATGCGATACATAAACGATCATCGTCGTTTCGCTCATTGGTTCAAAGATATCACGCGGATTGAGATAGAACATTTCCCCACTAGAAAAGATGCTTTTGCTGCGGAGCGGCAAGCGATTGCCGCAGAAAAGCCCCTTCACAACGTTCGACGCCCCAGCACAAAGAAAATGCCTCTACGCGTATCGCCGAGGTTACTAACGGAACGAGCGATAGTGGAGCGATTGATTAGACTGAAAGCGTGCTATACACCGATTGAGGCGGCAGAAACTCTTTGCATACCAGTGGAGGAAGTGTTCTTCTTAATTGATCGCGGTGAACTGGGATGTATTGAAATAGTACCAGGCGCTCAACCATCCCAACGAGGATGGCGAGATCGCAATAGACATTATGGCATTACCGGATGGCAACTTTTAGAGTTTTTTGATGCGCGCCACGCAGAGGCAGCGCAGGCGCGGAAATTGCGAATAAAGATATCCAAAGTGAAGATGCGAGAGGCGGCCAATGAACAGAAATAGCCTCCCCGGCCTCTGTGCCCGCTGCGGCAAGCGCGTCGAGCCCGGAGAGGGAAAATTCGTCGGCCCCGGAAAGATGATCCATCGGGAGCCGTGCAAGCCAGCCTATCGGCCCGTCACCGGCAAGAAACGCCTCCTCTGGCTCGCGCGGGACTTCTTGGCCCCGGCCGTCCTCGCGTTCGTGGTGGTGATCGGCTGCGCGGTGGTGTGGTGATGGAAAGTTGGCGTCCAATTGTCGGATATGAGGATCGCTATGCAATCTCAGATCATGGCAATGTGCGATCGTTTTGGGGACAAGGAAGAATTTTGATTCCCACGCTGAAAGGCAAACGATCGCCATTTTATGAAGCAGTCACTTTGTCTGTTAACGATTTAAAAGCCAGTAAATGCATTCATGTTCTTGTGGCGGAAGCATTTCTGCCGCCACGTCCTACGCCGAACCACTGGGTGCGGCACTATGATGGAAATAGTCGGAACAATCACGTTTCAAATTTACGATGGGGAACGCCGCAGGATGATGCAGATGATAGGATGCGGCTCGGCACAGTAGCGCGAGGCGAGCGGCACGGCATGTACGGTCGTCATCTCTTCGGCATGCTGGCAGGCCGCCGAGCC